>NZ_JADPJC010000160.1:0-455816 GCF_023073215.1 Bradyrhizobium sp. 35 | reverse complement strand
CCCACCATGCGCGGTTTCCTCCCTTGGAGGCTTTCGGACGCCGGCCGCCCGAATGTGCCGCGCCGTCAATCATGCGGCCGGCATCCGAAACCCTTCACATTACCGGAAGTCACGAAATGGACTACAGCTACTCCTACTACCGTCAGCGATTAATATCTAACGCGAACTGGTTCACACCTGTACGAGAGGGTCAAACGTAATCGCACGATACCAAGTCCTCGCGCTCCTAGCGTATGTGCGCTAGTTCGATGCGAAGGTCCAAGAAAGCGTCGAATATCCACCTCAACCGCGCTTTCCAATGATCCCAAAAACGATTAATCTCTTCCTCTTCACGCAATTCGGAAACTCGATCGGAGAATAAGCCACACGATAAAATAGATGGGAGGAACCAATGGTGAAGAGAGCGAGCGATTACGCTCGGCGGCGGCGGACCGGCAGCAGGGCTACACATCGGGGTTCTGAAAGCACTTGCTGAGGACGGCAAGACGTTCGACGATAAGTCTGATGTGTGGGCGTTGTCCTGCATCGGCGCCTGGGTTGGCATCGTCTACAATCAATTCGATGAAGAAAAAATCAAAAAAGAAAACAAAAGCAGAGCCGAGCTGACCTATGAATTCTTCAGGGACGGCGTGTTTCGGGACGATGAAGGCTATGAGCGTTTCCCCATAAACACCGTATTCGGGACGGATTGGAACGCCAACATCAAGGCCTTCCAGGACTTCGTCACCGATCCCAAAAGTTACAGTGATTTCCGATGGCAACCGTACAAAATGATGGAACAGATCCAGGGCAACATGTCCGCTTGGTTCAATCGTCTGCCTCGTGGTGAACAACCCTTCAAGGAATGGCGCGAAGGAGACATCAACAACTGGATACTCAATAAGGTGCTCGCACCTAATCCACTTGTCCGATACCTCACCTCCCTGGTGTACTTGTCCAAGGTCAACGGCCTATCCAGGATCAACTATCCGGATAGCGAGTTTATGAAGAGCATAAACTTCGACGAGCTGAAAAAGGACGGTATGCCACACATCTATCACAACGCCTGGAATCTCGACGAACAGAAGCTGGCGTTGTTTTCCAATCGTCGGATGAAGGAGGACGAGAAAAAGCAGTACAGGGGAGCTATCGACTCACGCAGCCTGTGTGCGTGTTCGTCTCTTCCCTTCGTCGAAGGGACGGTTGAGATCGACCAAGTTACATATTGCGAAGGGGCGTTAGTCGATACTGTGAACTTCGATAGCTTGCTCGAGGAGCACCCTGATTTGGATGAAATCTGGGTGAGCCGGATCGTCGATGCGAAGCAAATCCGCGTTCCGGAAAATCTTCACGATGCACTAGCAAATCTCTGCCAACTGTTTGCGGCAACGGTCGGTGAGGATGACGTCAAGCTTTTCAAATATCACGTCAAAGAGGCGCACACACTCGACAGAGCAGCCGAAGCCGGAATACTCGAGAAAGCGGTCGAGTGCGGGATGCTCGACAAACCAGCCGTGGACAGGAGGAACGGGAAAACGCCTTGGAGAGGCGTAGTCGTCGAGATTCACGTGCCGGGGCACATCAATTTCAAGTGGAACCACAGCAATCTCGAAAATTCGATAACGCTAGGATACGCCGCCGCTAAACAAGCAATCGATGCATTTAACAAAGCGGAAAACGAGATTAAGGCGAATAGTAAAGACGACAAGCTGCTCAAGCCCATTTTCATAAACGAGAATCCACAGGACGACCCGAATTGGTTAGAGCTGCGAGATCGTACTTATGCGGCTCTAAAGAGGGCGGCTAGTGGTGCCAAGCCCAAGTAAGCAGATCGCGTTGCGATTTAAATCTGCGCAAGCGTTGTCCCGGCTTGATCACCGTAGCCCATCGAGAAGCACCTTTGCCACCTTTAGATCATGCGTCTCGAACCCTTCGGTGAAGCTGGCATAAATCGGCGCGAGAAAATTGAGCGCTTCCTCGCGTCTGCCCTGATGGATCCACAGAGCAGCTTGGTCCGTTGCGGCGCGGAGCTCAAGCGTCCTGGCGTGTTGACTTCTTCCCGTGCTCAATGCCCGGTCGAGCAGCGCCTGCGCCTCGGCTTCCACGGCCGGTCCACCGCGGGCGACCAGCACCCGTGCCTTTAGACGATACAGTTCGGCTTCTAGGATTCGTTCGCTGTTACGGTTAGCTGTAGCTAGGCCGTGCTCGATCAACTCCAGCGCGGCCTCGTAGTCGTGACTATTTAACAATGGCGGACACAACAACACGTCGAGCGCGGTGATGGCCAGCTGATAACCGGCGCTGCGATATCCGTCCAAGACGGCACCGATCTCCCCCAGTGCGCTGGGTGAAGGATCGAGCGAAGCCACGCATATGCCCCGAAGGGCGCGCGCCAGGCGCCATTGCCGGAATCCATGTTCCTCGGAAAGGGCGATGCAACGTTCGGCATGACCTTGCGCGACCAGGAACTCGCCGCGAAGCGCGTGAAGAATGCATGCGTAGTAACAGGCATACGCCTGGGAATGCGGATGACTTATAGCGTCTGCGCGCCGAATGGCAGCGTCCATTCGCACAATTGCCGTATCGGGCTGGCCGAGCAGCCAGAGCGCCCACGACATCAGCGCCAGGTCCGCCACGCCGGCATCCTGGCCGGCCGAACGCGCCGCCAGCCTGTCGTCCTCGCTGCTCGCCTCGAACGCTTCATAGGCGCGTCCAATCGCTTCATGGGCACCGGTAAGCTGTCCCATGAAGAGGCGGATCATTGCCTGCCCGCGCATCGCGTTGAGCAACGCCGGTAGATCGTCGCGCGCTTCGGCGAGCTGGAGCAGGGCCGCGATCGTTTCCTCGGCGACCGGCAACTCACCGCGCATTACGCTCGCAGTGGTCAACCAGAACATCACCTGGAGTTGCTCGGGAGGGTCTCCCAGGCGCTCGCACAGCTCGCGCGCGGGCAAAGGTTGCCATCGCCTTGTTCGAGGCTGGCCCTTGCGTAGCGATCAGGCAGGGCCCAAGGGCGAAGTGGAAGGCAAGTTCCAGCTTATCCTTTCCGGCGCCTTCTGGCAGATGGCCCGAGGCCTCGATACCCCGCTGCAAGTGTGCGATGGCTTCAAGGTTGGCCGAGCGCATGGCGGCCTTCTTGCCTGCCTGCAGCCAATATGCCTCCGCCTTTTGAAACAGGCCGGCCTCTGTCAGATGATGCGCAAGAGTTTCGGGTTGAGTCTCCACAAGGTCCGGGAACCGTTGCTCGAAGGCACCCGCGATCGCAGCATGCAGCGCTGCGCGTCGGCTCTTCAGGAGTCCCGAGTAGGCAGCGTCCCGCACAAGCGCGTGCTTGAAGGTATAGATTGCCTGCGGTATCTCGCCCCGGCAGAATATCAACTCCGAGCGAACCAACTGAGCAAGCGCCTCCTCAAGTCTCTCTTTTGACAACCCGGCTACGGTGCTCAGCAGTTCGTAGGAGAACTCGCGACCCACCACAGCGCCGATCTGAGCCACCTCCCTCACTGGAGCCAATCGATCGAGCCTTGCCATCAGCGATGCGTGCAAACTCGTTGGAATCGCCATCGGGGGGAGAGGACGGTTGAGGACGTAGTGATCGTCCTGTTCATTTAATAGCCCGGTTTCGAGCACCGTCTTGGTCAGTTCCTCCACGAATAGGGGCACGCCATCGGTGCGGGCGAGGATCTGGTCCATTACCTCTTCCGGGAGCGTCTTGCCAGCGGTGACGCGCTCGATTAACGCCGCCCCGTTGCGTCGGTTCAGCCGCGTGAGCGAGATCGTCGTCACATGCGCATGACCTGGCCACGGCGGAGTGAACTCTGGCCTCGCCGTGATGAGCAGCAGCCCCCGAAGCCGGGGTAGGTGTTCCAAGGTCATCGTGAGCAGCTCCAGCGACGTCGGATCTGCCCAATGGACATCCTCTACAATGACGAACACCGGCTGTCTTGCGGCCAAGCCAGTTAGCTGGGACAAAAACGCCGCTAACGTTAGCTCCTTGCGCTTCTGCGGGCTCAGCTCTGGCATACGGTAGCGGTTACTCGGTGGAAGGGACAGAAGGTTGGCCAGAGGTAGCAACACGCGGTCGGCATCAGCCCGCACGAGCAGAGCCTCGAGCTTAGCGAACTTCTCTGCGGGCGGGTCGCCCCGCTCGAACCGGGCAGCGCGTTCGAGCTGGCGGGTGAAAGGATACAGCGCACTGTTGGTGTGGTGCGCCGAGCAGAACTGGCGCACCGTTATATGCGGTTCGCCTTGGAGCCGCTCCTCAAGCGCCAGCGCAATGTGCGACTTGCCGATACCGGGCTCTCCGGTGAGCATCACCGCGCAACCTTCGCTACGCCTGGCGTGCTGCCAGCGACGCAAGAGCATCTCGATTTCCTCGTCACGCCCGATTGGCGGCGCCAATCGAGATTTGTGCTGTGCCTCGAAGCGGCTTTCCACTTCGGTTGTTCCCAGTACCTGCCAGGCTGGCATTGGCTCGGCCCATCCTTTAAGCGCGACAGGGCCGAGATTGCGGAACTCGAAATGCCCATCAGTGAGCCGGTGCGTACTTTCGGAAATCAGCACGGTACCGGGATTGGCGAAGGTCTGCAGGCGCGCAGCCAAGTTTGGCGTCTCGCCAATGACCGTCTGCTCTTGAGCTGAACCTTCGCCGGTCAAATCGCCCACGACCACCATACCGGTAGCGATGCCAACGCGAACCTGCAGCTCGGTGGCGGGTTCTGTCCGGAGGCTAGCTACGGCATCGACCAGCGCCAGCCCGGCGCGTGTCGCTTGTTCGGCATCATCCTCGTGGGCCTGGGGATAACCGAAATAGGCGAGCACGCCATCTCCCATGTACCGCGCGATAACCCCTTCATTCCTGGCAACAACCTCCGCGATGCAGCGGTGATAGGTGCCCATTACGGCCCGCAGGTCCTCCAGATCAAGGCGGGCCGCAAGTGCCGACGAGCCGACCAAATCGCAAAACATGATTGTAAGCTGACGCCGGCCGGCGTGATCCGTCGAGGCCGGCTTAGCGCCCGCTTGAGGCGTTCGCAGGACCTCTCTCTGAAGTTCTACGATCGCGCGCAGCATCTTGCGGCGATGCCCAAGCAGGACGCCCAAATCCTTTAAATCCTGCTCCGTGAGATCGCGAACGACCGAGAGGTCGATGGCGTTTTCGCGGAATCGCTCGGCGTACTCGCCCAAACCGATCGATGCTAGCCACTCTGCAATACCTGCCATGGTATACCTATGGCTTATACGATGAGAATAGCACATTGGAGAGGCTTGCGAAGGCACATCTGTCGACCGAAGCGCCGGACGTCTTGCCCAATGTAACACAGTGGCCCAGGCGAAAAGTGAACGCCGCTGGGCGCGATGTCTGTTAGGGGTCAAAGTGCGAAGAACTCAACCTAAGCAAATCTGGTCCGCCATGCCTCATTAAGCGGACCTAGTCGAGATGTGCCGGTACTTCGCTAACGGGCCATAAGCGGGCAATCAATGCATGCCTCGTTAAGGGACCAGAAGCCCACATACCGAACAGCTCCCCCTCATCACCGAATCCCTTGGCACCTGGAGCTAAATGCGTAGACTGGGTCCGACCGAGCCAGGAGGGAGATTTGGCGATAGAGCGGCCAAATCGACGGCTGACGACGATCCTGGCGGCCGATGCAGTCGGCTAGCCCCCGCTGCAGCTTGCACGCTATCGGCTTCAGATCGACCTTGCGTTCGTTCAGCGACCTCGCACAGTTGATGTCGACTAGGGTGAAGAAGAAAACCTTCCTATCGGTCGCCCTAGTGGTGTTGTCGTAGCCAAAGTAAGGCTCCAGTTCCTCGCAGAGGAAATGGGCCCAGCATATCCGTGCCGAGCGACAGACCCTGAGCGGCGTAGGCGACGCCAAAAACTGCGAGACAGAGGGTGCGGCCTTGGACGAATGGAGGATGAACCGTGCGCGTCGTTCTGAAAGGAATTCATAAGGTCAAGAGACGGCTCGCAAATGGCGAGACGAAAGTACATTGCTACGCATGGCGTGGGGGCCCCGCCATCCATGCGCAGCCCGGTGCGCCAGACTTCGTTCGAGAGTATCACGATGCGCATGCGAGCCTTCGGCAGCCCCGCGCCGGCACCTTCATGACGATCGTTGCGCAGTACAAGGCCGCACCAGAGTTCACCGGACTAGCGGCATCGACCCGTCGTGCGTACCTCGCCTACATTAAGCTGATCGAAGATGAATTCGGCGACCTGCCGGTGGCAGCTCTGGCCGATCGTCGAGTGCGTGGTGAGTTCAAGGCCTGGCGCGACCTGTTCGCCGAGACACCACGTAAGGCGGACTACGCCTGGACCACGTTGGCGCGGATCATGTCGTTCGCAAAAGACCGCGGCATCATCGCGACCAACCCATGCGAGCGCGGGGGCCGCCTCTACGTAGCAGACCGCAGAGACAAGATTTGGACCGAGCAGGACATCGCAGCGGTTCTTGCGATCGCCTTTAGCGAGATCCAGCCCGCCTTAGTCCTGGCGTTGTGGAGTGGCCAGCGCCAAGGCGACTTGCTGCGACTGCCCTGGTCCGCCTACGAGAACCCCTACATTCGCCTGCGCCAGTCTAAAGGCGGGCGGCGCGTCGCGATGCCAGCCGGCGCGCCTTTGCGAACCCTTCTCGATATCACCGAGCGCCGAGGCCCCCTGATCCTGACCAACACGCTCGGTCGGCCATGGACGTCGGACGGCTTTCGCACGTCCTGGGGAAGGGCATGTGAGCGCGCCGGTATGGGTGAACTGACCTTTCACGACCTGCGCGGCACGGCAGTGGTGCGCCTCGCAATCGCAGGCGCCAGCGTGCCACAGATCGCAGCCGTCACAGGTCATTCGTTGAAAGACGTCGAGGCCATTCTCGATGCGCACTACCTCGGTCGCGACATTCAGCTCGCTGAAGCTGCGGTGGTGAAGCTCGAAGCGAGAACAAAACTGTAAACGGTGGTGTAAACGGCGCTGGTTTTGCCGTTTGCTCAGCCCGCAAAGTGTTTGAATTATATGGTGGGCGCACCAGGGCTCGAACCTGGGACCCGCTGATTAAGAGTCAGCTGCTCTACCAACTGAGCTATGCGCCCGAAAGGCGGTTAAAGCCTTGCGAGGCCGGTCGTTTAGCAAAGCGATCCGGGTCTGGCAAGCGATGGCACGTAAGTTTTCCAAGGGTATGCCAAGGGTACGCCAAGGGTACGCCAAGGGCGTGCCCACATCCCCCAAAAAAGCGAAAAGCCGCTGGATTCCAGCGGCTTCGCCAGGGTTGATCGCGGCAACCCTTGTAGGCTCAGAGCCGGCCCTCGCGGTCCCGGTCCGGGCCATCGTCGCGGTCGAAACGGTCGCGGTGGAAGTGGTCCATGCCGCGCTCCATCATGCGGTCCATGCCACGCTCCATGAAGTGGCGGCGCGGGCCGTCTTCGCCGCCGCCGAACGGGCCGCGGTGACGGGTCAGCACGGCGAGGCGCCGCTTCTGGCCCTCGTCGAGGGTCTTGTAGAGCGGATCGGCGGCATCGGCGATCTTCTTCAGGGCCGCCGACGTTGCCCCCATGTCCTCGGCGCGCTGACGCAGGCGGGCGACCGGATCCTCCGGCCTGACGGCGTCCTTGTTAGCGTCCTTGCCGGCATCGCCGGCTCCGGCATTCATCCGCGCATTGGCGCGGTCGATGCGCAGCTTGGCGAAGTCGCGCACGGCGGCCTCGACCGGCGGCCACAGCTTTTCCTGGTCGGCGTTGAGCTTCAGCCCGGCATGGACGGCAGCGATCCGCGCGTCGACCATGGCGGCGCGGTCTTCCGGGTTCATGCGGATGTGGCGCATGTGCTCGTGCATCCACGGGCGATGATACTGGGCATAGACCGCGCCCGAGCCGGCGATGCTGAGCACGGCGATGGCGGCGATGGTGAATTTCCTCATGCGAACTCTCCTCTGGAAGGATGTCGTGAGGATGAGCGCAGCGCGGCTTACGCGCAACTTACAACTTGGACAGGGAGCGAGTCCTTTCCAAGATGTAACGCTCCTGAATTTTAGTTCAGTCGCAATCGGAATCATTCGCAACAAAAGGGGCTTCCGCGCCAGGCACGGAAGCCCCTTTCAACCTCCGTTCAAATCAGTTCGTCGTGCTCTTCGCTTCCTTCTGGAACTCGTCGATCAGCGGCTGGCCGACGCGGCCTGCGGCGTCCTTGTAGACCGGCTCCATGGCCTTGCGCATCGCCTCGTCCTGCTCCGGCGTGAGCTTGATGATCTCGCTCTTGCCGCTCTTCCTGATCTCGACGAGCGCGTCCTCGTTCTCCTTCTGCGACTGCGTATTGTTGAAGTCGGTCGCTTCCTTCATCGCCTTCGTCAGCTGGTCGCGGATGTCGGCCGGCAAATCGTCCCAGAACTTCTTGTTCACGATCACGACGTAGCCGATGTAGCCGTGGTTGCTCTCGGTGATGTACTTCTGCACCTCGTGCATCTTCTGGGTATAGATGTTCGACCAGGTGTTCTCCTGCCCGTCGACGACGCCGGTCTGCAGCGCCTGGTAGACTTCGCCGAACGCCATCACCTGCGGCAGCGAGCCGAGCGCCTTGAACTGGGCCTGGAGCACGCGCGAGGACTGGATGCGGAACTTGACGCCCTGATAGTCGGCCGGCGTCACCAGCTTCTTGTTGGCGCTCATCTGCTTGAAGCCGTTGTCCCAATAGGCGAGGCCGGTGATGCCCTTCGGTTCGAGCAGCTTGAGCAGCCTGGCACCGAGCGGACCTTCCGTCACCTTCCGCAGCGTCTTCAGATCAGGCAGGATGTAGGGGAGATCGAATACCTCGAACTCGCGGATGCCGAGCGGGCCGAACTTGGAATTGGACGGCGCCAGCATCTGCACGCTGCCGAGCTGGAGCGCCTCGAGTTCTTCCTTGTCCTTGTAAAGCGTCGAGTTCGGGTAGATCTCGACCTTGACCTTGCCGCCGGTGTACTTATCGGCGAGCTCCTTGAATTTCTCCGACGCCTTGCCCTTCGGCGTGTCGGTGGCCACCACGTGGCTGAACTTGATGATGATGGGCGACTGGGCCGATGCCGGCCCGGTCAAGCCAAGTGCCAGGACCGCGATGGACGCAGCGATCGCGAAGGTGCGCATAATCTCTCCCTGTTGTTATTTGGGCCACCGGGCGCGCGGGTGGCCTATGCCGTCAGCATCAATACAGGTCGACATCACCAGCTGCTATTGGTCGTTAGCAGGGCAGCCATTCATGGTGAACGCCGCAAGCACCGCCTCTCCCGCTTCCGGAAGAGGCGGTAGTAGCCACCTCAGCTCGCCGCCGCGGTCGTTACGGTGTCGCGCTGGCGTTTCATGACGATCTTGTTGAGCGCGCCGAGATAGGCCTTTGCTGAGGCCACCAGCGTATCCGGATCCGCCGCGCGCGCGGTCATCGCGCGTCCCTCGTGCGACAGCCGCACCGAGACTTCGGCCTGCGCGTCGGTGCCTTGGGTCACGGCGTGGACCTGGTACAGCTCGAGCTTGGCTTCGTGCGGCACCAGGCGCTTGATGCAGTTGAACACGGCATCGACCGGCCCGTTGCCTTCGGCCTCCTCGATCTTGATCTGGCCGTCGACATCGAGCTTCATCGTCGCGCGCTGCGGGCCATGGGTACCGGCGATCACGGTCAGCGAGGTCAGCTTGATGCGGTCGTGCGAAGCCGCCATCTCCTCGTCGACCAGCGCCTCGATGTCCTCGTCGTAGATGTCCTTCTTGCGGTCGGCCAGCGCCTTCATCCGCGTGAACGCATCTTCCAGCTGGTTCGGACCGAGCTTGTAGCCCATCTCCTCCAGCTTGTGCACGAAGGCGTGGCGGCCGGAATGCTTGCCCAGCACCAGCGAGGACTGCTTGAGGCCGACCATCTCGGGCCGCATGATCTCGTAAGTGGAAGCGTCCTTCAGCACGCCATCCTGATGGATGCCGCTCTCATGCGCGAACGCGTTGCGGCCGACGATGGCCTTGTTGTACTGCACCGGGAACGAGGTCGCCGCCGACACCACCTTCGAGGCGCGGGTCAGCTGCGTCGTGTCGATCTTATTCCAGAAAGGGAATTTGTCGTTGCGCACGTTGATCGCCATCACGATCTCTTCCAGCGCGGCGTTGCCGGCACGCTCGCCGATGCCGTTGATGGTGCACTCGACCTGGCGCGCGCCGCCAATGACGCCTGCCAGCGAGTTCGCCACCGCCATGCCGAGGTCGTTATGGCAGTGCACGGAGAACACCGCCTTGTCCGAGTTCGGCACGCGCTCGATCAGCGTCTTCATGAAGTGGGTGTATTCGTCGGGCGTGGTGTAACCGACGGTATCAGGAATGTTCACCGTGGTGGCGCCAGCCTTGATGACGGCTTCGACGATGCGGCACAGATAGTCCATCTCGCTGCGGGTGCCGTCTTCGGCCGACCATTCGACGTCGTCGATCTGGTTGCGGGCGCGCGCGACCATGGCCACCGAGGTCTCGAGCACCTGCTCCGGGGTCTTGTTCAGCTTCACCCGCATATGCAGCGGCGACGTCGCGATCACGGTGTGGACGCGGCCACGCTTGGCGAATTTCACCGCTTCTGCGCAACGGTCGATGTCGGCCGGATGGGCACGCGACAGACCGGCGATGACGGCGTTCTTGGAGCGGCGGGCGATCTCGCTGACCGCCTGGAAGTCGCCTTCCGAGGTAATGGGGAAGCCGGCCTCGATGACGTCGACGCCCATATCGTCCAGCATCTCGGCGACCTCGAGCTTCTCCTCGAAGGTCATGGTGGCGCCGGGGCACTGCTCGCCGTCGCGCAGGGTGGTGTCGAAAATGATGACGCGGTCCTTATCGGACTTGTTCACGGGGGCCATTTGAATTTCCTTTTGAGCTTTTTGCGCCGTCAGTCTTCTGGGCGCTTGAGGTGTCCGGTGATCTCGACCAACCCCTGAGCGCCCAGGCGCATGGCGCCCAGCCGGCCCTCAGGGGCAAGTAAGAAGAAGCCCGCCAATCAGGAGGGTAGGCAGCAGCGCGGCCGGGATCGCGGCGGCGGCAAGAGCCACCTCCCCCGAAATCCCATCGATTTGGCCGCGAATCAGCATTACCGGACCCTTTGAGCCCTCAAATCCTCGGTCAAAACCGTTGACGGTTGGTTGCCGGGAGGCTCGATGCGTCGTTTCTAGACGAGAAATGGCAGCAACCGCAACGCCAAAAGATGGACAGAAGGGCTGACATGATCGCAGCGCCGGATGCGTGACCGGTGCCAATTGTTTGGCCGACCGAACGCCGGCAAGGCGGTCAAGCTATGCCGAGCGGCGAGCGCGAGCCCTGCTCTCCCAGCGGTTCAGCATCTGACCGAGCTCGCTGGTGGCAACCGGCGTAGCCGTGCCAGCGATCGCGATATCGTTGGTGTTGGCTGGTGCGTTGGCACTGAGCCAATCCGGCTCGCTGTACTCACGCCAGCGGCGCGCCTCGGCTCGTCTTTTTCGGGAGACGTAGTCGCGGGTGAAATAGCCGGCCGCAAATGCAATCCCGAGCAGCAAAACCAGTACGACGACAGCGACCACAGTAAACTCCGACTTACGCCCCGAATGACGTTCTGCCAGCATCGCGCAGGAGGTCAAGGCTTGACATTCCCCTGCTTGGCAATGTCCCGAAGACAGCTCCGGTAAACCCCGTCACGCCTGATGAATTTGTCGTTTCCATGTTCGACGTTGCAGCGCTTTGCCGCCCCGATCTCGCTGAGGATGCGTACCTCCCCCTCGCAACCGTCATCGGACCGGACTAACCTTGCCCTGCTCGGCCGGATCAACCGGCTAGCCGAACATGACCGGGAGGACGCGATGACACGCCAAAAGCAGCGTGACCAGGATGCTGCGCTTTCACGACGAACGCTCGTTCAGGGGTTTGCGCTCGGCGCCGCCACTTTTGCCGGCGCCGGCTCCGCGCTGGCCCAGACCGGACCAGCCGCACCGCCGACGACGATTACCAGCCCGCCACGCGATTTCGGTCCCAACGGCGCGCCGACCACCTATTTCTGGGACCCCGATGTCGTCACAGTCGATCCGTCCTTCAACGATCTCGCGCAGCCCAACACTGCGATCAAGCGTCTCTATACGGGTTTGCTGTGGGCTGAAGGCCCGGCGTGGAGTGCACAGGGCCGCTATCTGCTATGGAGCGACATTCCCAACAACAGGCAGATGCGCTGGAGCGAAGACGACGGTCGCGTCAGCGTGTTCCGCTCGCCGTCCAACAATTCCAACGGCAACTCGTTCGATTTCCAGGGCCGTCAACTTTCCTGCGAACATTTGACCCGGCGGGTGACGCGTTATGAACATGACGGCACCGCGACCGTGCTTTGCGACAATTACAACGGCAAGAAGCTGAACTCGCCGAACGACGTCGTCGCGCATCCTGACGGCAGCTACTGGTTCACCGATCCGCCCTATGGCGGCCAGCTCTACGAAGGTGAGCCCGATGCCGTGGGCGGTCCGAGCAATTCCGGCGGCAAGCTCAATCCTCGGATTGGACAGCCGGCCGGCTTCGCACCGGGCAAGCGCGAGCTTCCGACCAATTGCTATCGCATCGACCCTAGCGGCCGTGTCGATCTCGTCGTCACCGAGGAGCAGGTGCCCGATCCCAACGGGCTGTGCTTCTCGCCGGACTTCAAGAAGCTCTACGTCGTCTCGACTGGCAAGGGACCCGGCGACACCGGCCCCGGCGGCAAGGGCGAAATATTCGTGTTCGACGTCGGCGCCGACAACAAGCTCACCAACCACAAGCGGTTCAGCGAGTGCGTGATTGACGGTGTGAAGTGCGGACCGGACGGCGTGCGCTGCGACGTCAACGGCAATGTCTGGGCCTCCAGCAATGCCGGCCGCGCCGTCGGCTACAGCGGCGTGACGACGTGGTCGCCGGAGGGCAAGCTGCTCGGCCGCATCCGGTTGCCCGAAGTGTGCGGCAACGTCTGCTTCGGCGGCCCCAAGCGCAATCGCCTGTTCATGGCGGCGAGCCAATCGCTCTATGCGGTGTACACGGCCACGCAAGGCGCCGGACCGGGCTGAGCCCGCGCGCAAGATCGCAAGCACGGGCGTCGGCGTGGATCGCCGGCGCCCGCGGTTCCCTGATCGCAATCAAATTACGCCGCGGGCAAATCTCCGCCATTAATCCAACGAAGATTGAATCGCGCGGCAAGGCCGCAGCGCGGTGCAAAGGCATGATGCTCTTCGTTCTCGCGCCCGACTTGAACCGGGAGTTGCGCGATGCGCCGTATGCCGAACGACACCATCATCGTCAGCGTGGGGAACCAGCAATTCGTGACGGAGTTCGGAGACCCGGGCCTTCCGAACGGAGGCCGCGGCGGCAGCGACAAGATGATCGCGACCGTCGACGGTGGCAACGCGGTCCTGATATTCGTTGGCGACGACCAGACCCTCCAAGGACATTCTCACGGAGGAGGCGACCATCTCGCCGCGACCGTCACAGGCTTCGGGGACTACGTGTTCCTGGACGGCGATGCGCAGGCGATGTCCGGCGACGCCCATGGCGGCAACGATGTACTTCATGTCGATGCATCGACATCGATCTACGCGTCTCTCGGCATTTTTGGCGATGCCGAAACCGCCATGTCAGCCGACACGGGGGGCGGCAATGACGTCGTCATTGCATCGATGGGAAACAGATCGTCCGGCACGTTCGGCGGAGATTCCGGCAGTTCCATGAGCGATCACGCGCGTGGCGGCAATGATATCCTCAGCGTGACCCAGGGCGGCAGTTACGGCGGCGCTTCAATCTCCGGCGATGCCCTCGTCTCCATGAGCGGCGATGCGCACGGCGGCAACGACATGCTCATCTACACCGTCGGTGCCCCAGCCCGATCCGGCGGCGCGTCTCTGGTCGGAGACGCCGGCTACATGAGCGACGATACCCGTGGCGGCAACGATATCCTGATCGCGACCGTCGACGGCAACCCGGACTCCACGTCCATCGTGCTCGTCGGAGACGCCTCGAACATGTCAGGCAATGCGCATGGCGGAGATGATATCCTCCTCGGCAGCAGCCGCGACGATTTCCTGTATGGCGACGCACAGACCTACGCTCCGTTCACAGCCGGCTCGATCACCGGCGGCAAGGACATGTTGAATGGCGGTGGCGGAAATGACCAGCTCTGGGGCGGACCGAACGACGACAGATTCGTCTTCGACAAAAATTCGGGCCTGGACGTGATCAACGATTTCGACCAGGGCAACAAGGCTGTCGGCAGCACGGCGCGAGAGCATGATTTGATCAATTTGCACGATTACGGCTTCGCAGACTGGGCGGCGCTGAAAAGCCTGATCAGCGATGACAGCACAGGAAACGCGGTGATCCACCTGACGGCGACCGATACGATTACGCTGGCGGGAATCCATACCGCGGATCTCCATGCGAAGGATTTCATTGTGTAAGGGAGCATTCATGCGCGTTGTGATCTGCGGCGGCGGCGTGATCGGCGCCTGCATCGCCTGGTTTCTCCGCCGCCGTGGCATCGAAATCGTCGTCGTGGAGCGGGCGGGCGTCGCGGCCGCGGCGTCAGGCAAGGCGGGCGGCTTCCTCGCGCGCGACTGGTGCGAGGGCTCGCCGCTCGATGCGCTGGCGCGACGGAGCTTTGCGATCCATGCGCAGCTGCCGGAACAGATCGCAGGCGATTGGGGCTATCGCCCGATGACCGCTTATAGCGGCTTCGTTGCCGCCGATGGCCACCCGCGCCGGGATGCACCGTCCGCGCTCGGCTGGCTCAGCAACGGCGTCATCATCGCCCAGCGCATCGGCACGATGGAGACCGCCGCGATCGTTCACCCCAAAAAATTCACCGCAGCCGTGATGAACGCCGGCGCTCGCGGAAGGCGCCGAGTTTCGTCCCGGCCAGGTGACCGGCATCATGCGCGATGCGAACGGCACCACCGCGACGGGCGTCGAGGTCGACGGCGGCATCGTCGAGGCGGACGCCGTCGTGATCGCGATGGGACCATGGTCGCTGCTCGCGGCGCAATGGATGAGCCTGCCCGCCGTCTACGGCCAGCGCAGCCCGAGCATCGTGTACGACACCGGCACGGATGCGCCGGCCGATGCGCTGTTCCTGGAGTATGAAGAGAATGGCAGTGCCGTGTCGATCGAGGTCTTTCCTCGCGCCGACGGCAGCACGCATATCACCGCTCTCTCCGACATCGCGCCGCTTCCGCTCGATCCGGCGGCCGTGACGCCGGACAAGGACGCGATCGCGCGCCTGCAAACCATGTCCGAGCGGCTGTCGCCGCTGTTCCGCTCCGAGAGGATCATTGCGCAACAAGCCTGCTTCCGGCCGGTGACACAGGACGGCCTGCCGCTGATCGGCAAGGTGCCGCGAAGTGAAGGTCTGTATGTTGCGACGGGGCACAATGTATGGGGCATCCTGAATGCGCCCGCCACGGGCGAGGTCATGGCGCAACTGATCGCGGAGGGTGCGACGCGCAACGTCGACATCTCGCCATTCGATCCGGCCCGGCTCGCGCCGCTCGATCCATCGCTGCTGCAAGCGCGCTGAGCCGACGCGACGGCATCGCAATTCAGCGTTCCGGTTGCTGTGCGCCCGCGATAGCTGCGCATGCCTACCGACGAAATCTGCATGCCTCCGCGTGAAACGGGTCCGACAGCTTTCCTGCCCGCTATTGCCCAGCGCTAGACTTTAGTTCGTGCCTCACAATCCTGAACGCGGTTTCACTTGCCGAGAATGTCTCCGCCGGTATAGTCGCGGCATAATGGCTCATAAGAGGCCTGTTAAGGGAGAGAACAAGATGAAGAAACCGCTCTCTGTTGCGTTGCGAATAGCACTCGGTACCGCCGCGGCCGCTGTGTTGATGACGTCAGGCGCGGCGCTTGCGGCCGACCCGATCAGGATCGGCGTGATCGCGGAAGCGCAGGCGATTGCCGGCGCCTCCATCCCCCAGGCGGCACAGCTCGCCGCCGACGAGATAAACGCCAATGGCGGCGTCGACGGCCGCAAGATCGAGATCGTCTCTTACGACAATCATTCCTCCTCGGCAGATTCAGTGCGCGCCTTCCAGCGCGCGGTGAACGAGGACAAGGTCAATGCGGTCATCGCCAGCTACATCAGCGAAGTCGTGCTGGCACTGGAGCCCTGGGCCTCGCGGCTGAAGACGCCGTTCGTCACGCCCGGTGCCGCCTCCAACGAGATCAGCAAGAGCGTCCATGCCGACTACGAGAAGAACAAGTACACCTTCCACGGCTATCTGACCTCCGCCGCGCTGGCGCTTTCCGTCTGCGACGGCGCCAAGGACCTGCTCGTCGACAAGATGCACATGAAGACCGCGGTCATCATGAGCGAGGACGCCGCCTGGACCAAGCCGCTCGACATCGGCTACGAGGAATGCCTGCCCAAGATCGGGCTGAAGGTGCTCGACCACATCCGCTTCTCGCCCGATACCACCGACTTCACGCCGATCTTCAACAAGATCGAAGGCTCCAAGCCCGACGTGATCATCACCGGGATCTCCCATGTCGGCGTGCAGCCGACGGTGCAGTGGAAGAACCAGCAGGTGCCGATCCCGATGTTCGGCATCTCCTCGCAGGCCACCAACGAGACCTTCGGCAAGGACACCAATCAGGCGGCCGAGGGCGTACTCTACCAGGGCGTCTCCGGCCCAGGCGTCGCGGTGACGCCGAAATCAGTGCCGTTCGCCGAAGCCTTCAAGAAGAAGTTCGGCAACTATCCCTCCTATGCCGGCTACACCGCCTATGACGAGGTCTACTACATCGCCGATGCGGTGAAGCGCGCGGGCTCGACCGACGCCGACAAGCTGGTCGCCGCTCTGGAGACGACCGACTGGGAAGGCACGATCGGCCGTGTCCAGTTCTACGGCAAGGACGATCCGTTCACGCACTCGATCAAATACGGCAAGGGCCTGATCACCGGGCTGATGCTGCAATGGCAGGACGGCAAGCAGAGCGCGGTCTGGCCCAAGGAAGTCGCCAAGGTCGACGTCAAGTTCCCGAGCTTCATCAAGCTCTCGAACTAGCAGGACACGCTCCCGGGACCAGCTCCCGGGAGCTTCCACATGCGGCCCCCGCAGCACGTTGCTCCAGCAACATCGTCTCTCATAAATCGGATTGCCAACCCTAGATGCGTGCTTTCCAGATTCTGATCGATGGCTTTGCCATCAGCGCTCTCTATGCTCTCGGTGCCACCGGCTTCACGCTGATCTTCGGCGTCTCCGGCGTCCTCAACCTCTCCCACGGGGCCATCATGGTGGCGGCAGCGGTGGCGGCCTGGGCTGCCGCCAGCATCCTGAATGTCGGCACCTATGCCGGCGCACTGATCGGCGTCGGTGTCGCCCTCCTTACATCCTTTGCGACCTATTTCGCGGTGGTGAAGCCGATCCAGGATTCCCGGCGCATCCCGAATGAAGAGAAGGAGATCTTCGTCCTCACCGGCACGCTGCTATGGGGGATCATGATCCAGGAGGTGATCGCTTATTTGTTCACCAACAACGCCAAGACCGTGCTGCCGATCGTCGAGGGCGTGGTCGAGATTCTCGGCGTCCGCACGCCCAGGAACGAGATCTTTACCGCGATCGTGTGCTGCTTCGTCATCGCTCTGTTGTGGCTCCTGGTGAACCGCACCCGCACCGGTAAGGCGGTGCTGGCGGCCTCGATGAACCCACGCGGCGTCACCCTGCTCGGCCTCGAGCTCACCAACATCTACGTCGTGGTGTGGGCGATCTACGGCATCCTCGCCGGCATCGCCGGCGTGCTGCTCGGAATGTTTCTCGGCGTCAGCTCCTACAGCGTCGGACCGCTGACCGCGAGCGCGTTCTCGATCGTCGTGCTCGGCGGCCTCGGCAGCGTCTCCGGCTCGCTGATCGCAGCCTTCGTGGTCGGCTATCTCGAAACGCTCACGGCCTATCTGGTCTCGCCGGCCTACCGCACCATTCCGGCGCTGCTGCTGCTCGTGTTCGTGATGTACATCCGGCCCCAGGGCCTTCTGGGGAGGCGCTGAGATGGCCAGCTTCTTTACGACACGCCTGTTCTTCATCTCATTCGCGCTCGTCGTCATCGCGGCGACGCTGCCGCTCTACGTCTCCGGCTACGTGCTCGGGCTTCTCACCGTCGCCTTCTATTTCGGCGTGTTCGCAATGGCGTGGGACCTGCTGTTCGGCTTCGCCGGCGAGGTCAATTTCGGGCCGACCTTCCTGATCGGCGTCGGCGCCTACACCGCCGGCATCCTGAATGCCCAGTTCGGCTGGTCGGTTTACGCTTGCATCGTGCTCGGCGCGCTCGCCTCCGTCATCGCCGGCCTCGTGCTGGCGTTGCCGGCGCTTCGGGTGCGCGGACCGTATTTCGGCCTGACCACGCTGGTCGCGGTGCTGATGCTGCAGAATTTCATCGTGGTGTTTGCCGACCTCACCGGTGGCGAGATCGGGCTGACCATTCCCGACGTCATCTCCATCAACGCCGGCGTCAATTACTGGATCGCGCTCGGCTTCATGACGATCTCGGCGGCCATTCTCTATGGCCTGTCGCAATCGCCTGTTGGCCTGGTGCTGCAAGCCAGCGGCCAGGACCCGGTCCAGGCCGGCGCGCTCGGCTTCAACATCGTCAAGCACAAGCTCGCCGCCTTCATCGTCAGTGCGTTCTTCTCGGGGTTATCAGGCGCGCTGCTGGTGTTCTACTTCGGCACCGCCTCGGTCGGCACCGTCGTCGACGTCGCGGTCGGCGTCAACGTGATCGTCTCAGCCGTGCTCGGCGGCCGGCGCACCGTGCTTGGCGCGGCACTCGGCGCGATCTTCCTGATCGTCGCCGGCGAGTTCCTCAGGCCCACCGGCGAGCTTGCGACCTTCATCGTCTCGGCCGTCGCGCTGCTCGTCGTGCTGTTTTTCCCCGGCGGCTTCCTCGGAGCGGCCCTCTCGCGTGAGGCGCGCTCGTGATGGATATGCGATCTTCAAACCGGGCCGTGCTCGAAGTCCGCGGCCTGACCAAGCGCTTCGGCGGATTGACGGCGGTGAAGAACCTGGGCTTCGAGGTCAATAGCGGCGAGATCTTTGGCCTGATCGGCCCGAACGGCTCGGGCAAATCGACCGCGATGAAGAGCGTCATGGGCATCGAGCGCCCGACATCAGGCGAAGTCGTATTCGAGGGCGAGAACGTCGCGGGCTTGCCGGCGCACAAGATCGCGCGCAAGGGCTTTGGCATGGTGTTCCAGCATTCGCGACCGCTGAACCGGCAGACTGTGCTGGAGAACATCATGGTCGCGCTGCTGCCGGACAGCCTGTTCATGCTGTTTCCGGACAAGGCGCTGCTCGAGCGCGCCAAATGGATCGCCGATCGCGTCGGGCTCGGCAACGTGATGAACCGCCGCCCGCCGACGCTGCCCTTCGCCGACCTGCGCCGGCTCGAGCTGGCCAAGGCTATCGCGCGCGATCCCAAGGTCGTGCTGGTGGACGAGCCCTTTGCCGGGCTGACGCGGGCCGAGGTCGAAATGTTTTCCGACCTGATCCGCAGTTTCCGCGACGAGGGCCGCGCGGTGATGCTGGTCGACCACAACGTCAAGAGCGTCGCGGCGTTGGTCGACCGCGTGCTCGCGATGTATCTCGGCGAGGAGATCGTCACCGGCAAGGCCGAGGACGTCATGAAGAACGAGACGGTGCGGCGGGTCTATCTCGGCGGCGCCATCGAGACCCATGCGCGGCCCGAGACCAGCTTCAAGGACAAGGTGCCGCTGCTCCAGGTCGAGAATGTCAGCGTGTTCTACGGCAAGGCGCAGGCGCTGGAGAACGTCTCGATCCACGTCCATGAGGGCGAGTTCGTCTCGATCGTCGGTCTCAACGGCGCCGGCAAGACCACATTGTTCAACACCATCTCGGGCTTCCTGCCTTATAGCGGCGAGATCGTGCGCAACGGCGAGAAGCTGCGCGGCACGACGCCGGCGAAGATCGCCCGCAGCGGCCTCGTGCAGTGCCCGGAATCGCGCGAGCTGTTCGGCGAGATGAGCGTGCGCGAAAACCTCGATCTCGGCGGGCAACATCTGGCCGACGACAAGCGCGCGGCACAGCTCGCCTGGCTGTTCGAGCTATTCCCGATCCTGAAAGAGCGTCAGGGCCAGATGGCGCAAACGCTCTCCGGCGGCGAGCAGCAGATGCTTGCGATCGGCCGCGCGCTGATGATGCAGCCGCAGATCCTGATCCTGGATGAACCGACGCTGGGTCTCGCCCCCGTCATCCTCGAACTCCTGTCCAAGGCCCTAACGAGGCTGCGGCAGACGACGTCGATTACGGTGCTGCTCGGCGAGCAGAACGTGACCTTCGCGCTTCCGCATGCCGACCGCGTCTATGTGCTCGAGCATGCGAGGATCGTCTGGGAGGGCGATCCGGGCCGCTTCGCCGCGGAGGCTGGCGCCGATTTTCTCTAGTTCGCCCATACCAACAACAAAACAAGCAAAAGGAAACGACCATGCGACCATCGAAGAGTTTGAGCGGCAGCTTCCTCCTCGCCTCCGCGCTGGCGCTGTGCCTTGCTGCTCCCGCCTATGCGCAGTCGAACGATCCTATCAAGATCGGCGTCATCGCCGAGGTGCAGTCGATCGCTGGTGCCGCGACGCCCGGCGGCGCGCAGATCGCCGCCGACGAGATCAACGCCAAGGGTGGCATTCTCGGCCGCAAGATCGAGATCGTGACCTACGACAACAAGAGCTCCTCGGCGGACTCGGTGCGCGCGTTCCAGCGCGCGGTGAGCGAGGACAAAGTCTCCGCCGTGATCGCGAGCTATATCAGCGAGGTCGTGCTGGCGCTCGAGCCCTGGGCAGCGCGGCTGAAGATGCCGCTGATCACCCCCGGCGCGGCCTCGAACGAGATCACCAAGGCGATCCATAACGACTACGAAAAGAACAAATACACCTTCCACGGCTATCTGACCTCGGCCGCACAAGCGCAGCTCGTCTGCGACGCCGCCAAGGATCTGCTGGTCGAGAAGCTCAAGTTCAAGACGGCCGCGATCATGAGCGAGGACGCCGCCTGGACCAAGCCGCTCGACGTCGGCTACGAAGCCTGTCTTCCGAAAGCAGGCCTCAAGGTCGTCGAGCACGTGCGGTTCTCGCCCGATACCACCGACTTCACGCCGATCTTCAACAATATCGAGGCCAAGAAGCCGGACGTGATCGTCACCGGCATCTCGCATGTCGGCGTGCAGCCGACGGTGCAGTGGAAGAACCAGCAGGTGCCGGTCCCGATGTTCGGCATCAGCGCGCAGGCGCTGAGCCCGACCTTCTGGAAGGACACCAATGGCGCCGCCGACGGCGTGCCGTCGCTGGCGGTCGCAACGCCCGACGTCGCCGTGACCTCCAAGACGAAGCCGTTCGCGGCCGCCTTCAAGGCCAAGTTCGGCTCGCCGCCGGCCTACACCGGCTACACCGCCTATGACGAAGTCTACTTCATCACGGAGGCGATCAAGCGCGCCGGCTCGACCGATCCGGACAAGATGGTCGCTGAGCTCGAAAAGACCGACTACGAGGGCACGATCGGCCGCATCCAGTTCTACGGCAAGGACGACGAGTTCACCCACGGCATCAAGTCCGGTCCCACGACCGTATCCGGTCTGGTCTTCCAGTGGCAGGACTCCAAGCAGGTCGTGGTCTGGCCCGAGAAGATCGCGGAGGGCAAGCTGAAGTTTCCGAGCTTCGTGAAGCTGTCGCAGTAACACGCCACGCTGGGGCACCAGGGCCCCGTCCCGAGCGCCCCATCGCCCTTGCATGGCCCGTCGCTTCAATCGCGGCGGGCCTTCGCTTTGTGCAGAACGCAACCGATGCGCTGGCATCTGTGGACCCATCCTGCGATCCTGCCGTTATCTCCCATGCGTGGGCCGGAGCAGCGAGATGGACGACCGATCAAGACACCCCGATGACCTGATGCAGGATGACGGCTTCGTTCGCGTGCGGGGCGCGCGTGAGCACAATCTCAGGAACGTCGACGTCAGTATTCCGCGCAACGCCCTCGTCGTGTTCACCGGCGTGTCGGGCTCCGGAAAATCCTCGCTCGCCTTCGGAACGGTCTACGCCGAGGCGCAACGGCGATATCTGGAATCGGTGTCGCCTTACGCGCGGCGCCTCTTCCACCAGATGCAGATCCCTGAGGTGGACGACATCGAAGGCCTGCCGCCCGCCGTAGCGCTCCAGCAGCAGCGCGGCGCGCCGACGACGAGGTCGTCCGTGGGCAGCGTGACGACCATCTCGAACCTGCTCAGGATGCTCTATTCCCGTGCCGGCGAATACCCGCGCGGACAAAGGATGCTCTATGCGGAATCGTTCTCGCCGAACACGCCGGAAGGAGCCTGCCCGACCTGTCACGGTATCGGCAGGATGCTCGACGTCACCGAGAAGTCCATGGTGCCCGACGACACCCTCACCATTCGCGAGCGCGCCGTCGCGGCGTGGCCGAGTGCCTGGCAGGGGCAGAACCTCCGGGACATCCTGACCACGCTGGGCTACGACGTGGACAAGCCCTGGCGTGAGCTGCCCAGGAAGGACCGCGACTGGATCCTGTTCACGGAGGAGCAGCCGACCGTTCCGGTCTATGCCGGTTACGACTTGGCCGAGGTCAAACGGGCCCTGCGCCGCAAGGAGGAGCCGAGCTATCAGGGCACGTTCACCGGCGCCAAGCGCTACGTGATGCAGACCTTTGCCAAGTCCGAGAGTGCGATGATGAAGCGCCGCGTCGCGCAATTCATGATCACCCAGGACTGCCCGACCTGCCATGGCACGCGATTGAAGCCCGAGGCACTCAAGGTCAAATTCGCCGGACTTGATATCGCCGAGATGTCTCATCTGCCGCTCGAGAAGCTGCAGGAGGTGATGAACCCTTTCGCGGAGACTTCGACCGTCGGAGCATCGGAGAAAACCATCGTCGCCAGGCGCATCTGCGAGGATCTGTCGGCGCGGCTGGCCGTCCTGCTCGACCTCGGCCTCGGCTATCTCGCCTGCGAGCGCAGCACGCCAACGCTGTCGCCCGGCGAGTTGCAGCGGCTGCGGCTTGCGACCCAGGTTCGCTCCAACCTGTTCGGCGTCGTCTATGTGCTCGACGAACCGTCGGCAGGTCTGCATCCCGCCGACACCGAGGCGCTGCTGCGGGCGCTGGACCGGCTGAAACACGCGGGCAATTCGATCTTCGTGGTCGAGCACGAGATCGAGGTGATCAAGCATGCCGACTGGCTGGTGGATGTCGGGCCTGATGCCGGCGAAGGCGGCGGGAACATCCTCTATAGCGGACCGCCCTCAGGACTCGGGCAGGTCGCGCAATCGCGAACCGCCCATTATCTCGCGCATCCACGAAAGCCGCTGCCGATGGTCCGCCGCCAGCCGAAGGCGCATCTGAAAGTCCGGGGTGTGACCCGGAATAATCTCCGCGGCCTCGACGTCGATATCCCGCTCGGCGTTCTCGCCAGCGTGACCGGCGTGTCGGGCTCCGGCAAATCGAGCCTGATCAGCCAATTCCTCGTCGATGCCATGGCGGAGCATCTCGGCCATGCACGGGCTGCGGACGCGGACGACGATAGCCTGGCACCCACGGTCGAGACATTGGGCGGCGAGATCGTCGCCGGCCTCGACCAGGTCGATCGTCTCGTCGTGGTGGATCAGAGGCCGATCGGCCGCACGCCGCGATCCAACCTTGCAACCTATACCGGCCTGTTCGACCACGTCCGGAAGCTGTTCGCCGTGACGCCGCAGGCAAAGTCCCGCCGCTACGATGCCGGGCGCTTTTCCTTCAATGTCGCGAAGGGCCGATGCAGCACCTGCGAAGGCGAAGGATTTGTCTGCGTCGAGCTTCTGTTTCTTCCCAGCGTCTATGCGCCCTGCCCGACCTGCAAGGGCGCGCGCTACAATGACAAGACGCTGGAGGTGAAGATCCGCGGAAAATCCATCGCGGATGTGCTGGCGATGCGCGTCGACGAAGCCTTCGAATTCTTCCACGAAGATCCAACCCTCAACCGGTCCCTATCGGTCGTCCGCGAGGTCGGGCTCGGCTATATTCGTCTCGGTCAGTCCGCCACCGAATTGTCGGGCGGGGAAGCCCAGCGCATCAAGCTTGCGACCGAGCTCATGCGGCCGCAACGCGGTCACACGCTCTATGTCCTGGACGAGCCGACCACCGGTCTTCATCCCAGGGATGTCGAGCGGCTGATCGCCCAACTCGAGCGCATCGTGGACGCCGGCAACAGCGTGGTCGTGGTCGAGCACGACATGGATGTCGTCTCTCATAGCGACTGGATCATCGACCTCGGTCCCGGCGCCGGCGAGGAAGGCGGCCGTATCGTGTCGTCGGGGACGCCGCGAGAGGTCGCCGCGGCCGGCGGGAAGACCGCTGGCTATCTTGCCCGTCGCTTGAAACAGTAACGGGCGCGCTCATCACCCATTTCGCAATTGCGTTCTGCGTCGCGGAGACCGGACCCCGACTTTCGCCATGTTGACTTTCCGCCGCCCCGCTCCCCATACTTCGAAAAAGAATAACAAGACCAAATCATAAGACGATCTTTGAGGGAGGATAGGATGCCCACTTCACGCAGGCAGCTGCTGAAGAGCTCGGCGGCTGCCGCCGCCGCACTCAGCCTCGATTGGACACGGGCCCAGGCGCAAGCCGAGAATTTGCGCATCGGCTTGATCTACGACCTCACCGGTCCGTTTGCCGCCGGCGGCTCGGTCGCCTCCTCGGTCGGCGCGCAGATCGCCATCGACCTCGTCAACGAAAAGGGCGGCATCGGCGGCAAGACCAAGATCGTGCCGGTCGCGGCGGACTCTCAGAGCAAGGCCGACGTCGCCATCAACGAGGCCGAGCGGCTGATCAGCCAGGAAAAGATCGACATCATCAACGGCGTCTATTCCAGCGCGCATGCGGTGCCGATGGCGGCGAAGGTCGAGCAGCAGAAGAAGATCCTCTGGATCACCACCGCGGTCTCGACCGCCGTGTTCAAGGACAAGAACCTGCAATATGTGTTTCGCGCGCAGATCCATTCCGATCAGTACGGCCAGGCCTTCGCGGGCTTCGTCGCCGAGCACGCGCAAGGCAAGCTCGGCATGGACCCGAAGGACGTCAAGGTCGCGCTGATCCACGAGGACGGCCCTTACGGCGTCGGCGTCGCGGCGGCCGACGAGGCCTATGCCAAGCAGGCGGGCATCCAGGTGGTGATGCGCGAAGGCTATTCGGCTTCCGCGCCCGATCTCTCGGTGCTCGTGACCAAGCTCAAGCGCGCCAAGGTCGATGTGATCTCGCACGCCGGCTACAACCCCGACATCACCCTGTTCCTGCGCCAGGCCCGCGAGAGCGGATTGCGCTTCAAGATGCTGTTCGGCGCGGGCGCCGGCTACAGCCAGCTCGACAAGCTGCGCGCGACCTTCGGCCCCGACATCGACAATTTCTGCAACATCGATCCGGTGCCGGCGCAACTGCTCGATGCCTCCAAGCTCGCGCCTGGAATCGGCGACCTGACCAAGACCATGGTCTCGCGCTACCAGGCCAAGACCAGCGCCACCGACGTGCCGCCGCATTGCTCGATGGGTTTCAACCAGACCTGGATCTTGCTCAACAACGTGCTGCCGGTCGCCAAGGAGAAGTACGGCAGCTTCGAGCCCGAGGCCATTCGCAAGGCCGCGCTCGACGTCGACATTCCAGCCGGCGGCACCATCCAGGGCTATGGCGTGAAATTCTTCCCGCCGGGCACGCCGATGTCCGGCCAGAACGAGCGCTCGACCCCGGTGGTGATGCAGAATGCCGGCGAACACATCTCGGTGGTGTGGCCGACGAACATCCGGACGCGGGACCCGGTGTTTCCGCTGCCGAAGGGCTCGACCTACGGGACGTGAGGCTACGCGCCGCGCCGACGGTGCACCCTTTCCCCTTGCTTGCGGGAGAGGGTGGCTCGCCGCGAAACGGCGAGACGGGTGAGGGTTGCCTCCGCGAGCAAACCTCTCTCATTTTAAACCGCGGAGAGAACCCCTCATCCGGCGCTATAGCCGAAGCTACGCTTCGGCGTTCTTGAGAACGGCGGCCGAAGGCCGCCTATGCCACCTTCTCCCGCAAGGGGAGAAGGATTGGCACCGTGCCTGCGGCTAGCTCAGTGAGTTCATCACGCCCTACATCATCACCCTTCGTCCCTCCTCCGCCGCCCAGTATCCCGCGTAGTTCACCTTGATTGTCTCGTACGCCAGCGCGAGGTCCGACAGCGGCTGCCGTCCCGTCGCGGCGCATTCCATGAAGTCCTGGATCTCCTGGAGATAGCCGCGCGTCCACTCCTCTTCGAGGCAGACATATTGCCAGCCGGTTTTGCGGTCGACCTTCTCGGTGATGTAGACGGAGGCGAGTTTCTCCTCGGAGGTCTGGTAGCTCATCAGATGATCATTCGGCGTGATGTTGGCGAACAGCGAGCCGCCTGACGTGTAGGTCTCGATCAGATTGCGCACGCCGCCCATGATCATGTCGCCGGAGAACACGGTGGCCTTGGTGCCGTCCGAAAACGTCGCGGTCAGCGTGCCCCAATCCTCGACGTCGACAGGATTGGCCTTGATGTAGGTGCGCTCCTCCGGCTTGAGGATGGCCGTGACATTGCCGACATCGCCGCTGACGCTGGCGACGCGGATGGTTTCACCGCGCGCCTTGGCCTCGACCTGCTTGAGATACAGCACCGCCGAGAGCGGATGGCAGCCCATCCGGATCAGCGAGCCGCCCCCGGTCATCGCCCATTGCGCGGCATGGGCCGCATGCGATCCGGAATGGCTCTCCTCGCCCTTCATGAACAGGATTTTGTCCTTGGTCGCTCTCAGAATCTCCGCGGTCTTGGTCACGGCCGGCGCGTAGATCCAGTCCTCGGCATACATGAAGAGCTTTCCGGTGCGCTCGATCGCGGCACGCGTGGCGTCCATCTCTTCCAGCACGCGCTCATACATCAGCGCCTTCGGCACATGCCTGCCGATCGGCTGCCGGTCGCCGTCGCGGCCGAAATAGCCGGCGAACGGCTTTTCGCAGATCACATGCTTGCCGGCCTGCATGGCGGCGACGATCATCCCCGCATGAAGATTGGGCGGCGTGCAGATGTCGATGACATCGAGCTCGCGGTCTGCGATCAGCTCGGCGAAGCTGCGATAGACCCGTTGGATCTGGTGGCGGCCGGCGAATTCGACGACATGGTCGCCGCGCGCAGCGACCGCCGCGACCTCGACATCCACCCCGTAGACGCGCCGGAACGCATACATATGCAGCTCCGACACGAAGCCGCAGCCGACGAGTCCCACCCTGATCCTGGCCATAGCGCCCCCCGCTTTGGGCGGCACTATAGCGTGCTGGCAGGTCTATTCCACCGAGACCCGCACCACGCCGGCGCTCATCATGCCCAGCGCCTTGGCAGCCGGCACCGAGAGATCGACGATGCGGCCGCGGATGAAGGGGCCGCGATCGTTGACGCGGCACTGAATCGAGCGGCTGCCGTAGGACACCCTCAGCACGCTTCCGAACGGACGCGTCCGGTGCGCGCAGGTCAGCTCACCTTTCCCGGCTTTTCCGTAGCTGTAATAGGAGGCAAGCCCGCTTTCGGCCTGGGCAAAGGAAACTGCAGAAAGCGAAAACGTAGCAAGGCAAGAAAATAACGTGGTCTGCGCTCGCACGGCACCCCTCCGGGTTGGCCTGCCCCGGGCGCAAACGTTTGTCGGTTCCCGTGGGTTCCTGAGCCACTGCCGGGCCGCGCCCGGCAGTGCCATCACAGTTCTGTTACTGTTTGTGGAATACGAGGGTCCGAACCTCGATGCTCTCGCGCGGCGCGGCATCGGCCGGCGTGGTCGGATCGACGAACGCGGCGTGCGGCCCGAAGCGGGTGCGGCCATCGGTTGCGGAATCGTAGCACTTGAGCAGCAGTGCTTCGTCCGCCGTCATCTCGGGGAAATAGAACCAGCGATGGTTCGGATTGTATTTCACCGAATAGATTTCGCCGCGACGGTTGGGATAGATCAGATCCGAGGCGACGAGATCGTCGGGCGCAACCGTCGTGCCGTCGGCCATCGCCAGCGGCGAATCTCGCAAAGGACCGCGGATCGGCCGCCACAGATTGATCACCTGGACGCGGCCCTTCAGCAACTCTTCGGCCTCGTCGGGCAGATGCTCGCGCACGCGGTTGGCGCCTGAGACGGCGGTCTGATCCACGTGGACGCGCGTTGCCGGCTGACGCGGGCCACCGTCGCGGATGTCCGCGGCACCCTCAACGCGCCTGCGCACGGTATGGTCGAAGATGACGACGCGGTCGGCTTTCAGCGTTGCGCGCAGGAAGGCCTCGACGGCGGGATAGTAGACCGCCTTGATTTCCTCCTCATTAGAGAAGTCCTTCACCTGATGTGGATGCCGCACCAGCGCAAAGCCTTCGCGGTCGAGCGAGATGTTTTGTGCGATCAGCCGGGCATCGAAGATCGGTACCTGATGCGGCTCCGGCAATGACGTGCTTTTGGGCTCGCCAGGCGGTGGATCGAAGGCGTAAGTGCGCGGCTTGCCCGAAACCGGCGCGAGGTAATTGAGTTCAGCGGTGACGAAGGGAAGCGATTCGATTTTTGTTTCTTGCAGGCCCATGGCCGGTCTCCCGATGTGGTCGTCTGGATGATTTTTGAAGACACCGGGCGTACTGCAAGGGAGTTGGTGCAAATAGCAATGCGAGTGCTGTCGCTGGCATGAAACGCAGAACAAACGCATCGCGAAATCCGGCCGGGTTGGAATGCGCCCTGCCCGCTTCACGGATGCTTGAGAGCCTTTTGAGATCTCGTGCCCCGGACGCAGCGCATCACGCAGTGGTACGCTGCTGAGCCGGGGCCTATCTCACCGGGAGCATCTGTGCGGCATGGGTCCCGGCTCTGCGCAGTAGCGATCTCGGCCGCCTCGAGCTTCTGCTTGATCAGACCCCAGTGAAGGTAGAGGTCGATTTCGCTCTGCTCGTCCGCGACCAGCCGAACATTATCGCGTCGGCCAGCATGAGACGGATCATTCCGCCGCCTCGCCGCGAACAGGCTGGCGCTTGGCGATCAGCTCGCGCGTCAGCGGGATCAGCTCACGGCCATACTCGATGGCATCGGGAAGCGGATCGAAGCCGCGGATCAGGAAATGGCTGACGCCGAGGTCGCAATAGTCGCCGAAGACCTCGGCGACCTGCTCGGGCGTGCCGACCAGCGCGGTGGTGTTGCTGTTGGCGCCGGTGAGCTTTGCGATCTCGGTCCACAGCCGCTTGTCGATGCGGCTGCCCTGGTCGGCGAGCGAGAGCAGACGCCGCGCGCCAGCGGTGGCATGGCCGTCGGCGGGCTTGCGATAGCCGGTCTTGTCCTGGAGCGCGGTGGCGCGCGCAAGAATCTCGTCCGCCTTTTCCCAGGCCTGCTTCTCGGTCGGAGCGATGATCGGCCGCACCGAGAGGCTGAAGCGCGGCGTCCGACGGCCCTGCCTGACGGCCGCATTGTGAACCCGCGAGGTGACGTCGCGCACCTGCGCATAGGATTCACCCCACAGCGCAAAGGTGTCGGCATGCTTGCCCGCGACGTCGATCGCAGCGTCAGAGCCACCACCGACGAAGGTGTAGATGCCGGCCTTCTGCAGCGGCTTCACCTGCGAAAAACCGTTCTCGACGTTGTAGTACTTTCCGCTGTAGTTGAACGGCTTCTCGCTGGTCCATTCCAGCTTCACCACGTCGAGAAACTCGCTGGTGCGGGCGTAACGCTCGTCCTTGTCGTCGAGCGTATTGCCGTCCTGCCTAAGCTCGGCTGCATTGCCGCCGGTGATGACGTGGAGCGAGACGCGGCCTCCATAGAGTTGGTCAAGCGTCGCAAGCTGCCGCGCGAGCAGCGTCGGCGCGGTAAAGCCCGGTCGCTGCGCGATCATCACTTTCAACGATTTGGTGATGGTCAGCACATGCTGTGCGACCTGGAGCGCATCGGGCGTGGTTGAATGGAACGCCAGCAGCGCACGATCGAAACCCGCGAGCTCATGCGCCTTCGCCACCGTCTCGATATAGGCGGCATCGAGCACCGGGCCCTGGCGTACGATGGTCTCGGAAGCATTGCTGTTGGCGATAAAGCCGATGAACTCGACCGACATGATGTTCTCCCTGAATGTTTGGCGGCAGGCTAGAGGCCCAATGCGGCACGGCCGAGGCCGGTGCGCGTGGAATCGTCCTGCGGCGTGTGCACGCGACCGCACAGGACGTCGCGATAGTGCCGCTCCAGCGGATTGGCGCGGGACAGGCCGTGATTGCCGGTCAGCGACAAGGCATTCTCGACCGCGGCGACGGCGTTATTGGTGACGGCCAGCTTGATGACGTTGGACTCGGCCGCGGAAAGCGCGACACCGTCATCGAAATCACCGGCAAAGGATGCGATCAGCCGTGCATTGACGATGAGCCGCGCCTCGATCGCGCCAAGGATCTCCTGCGCCCGCGGCAAGGTCGCAAGCGGCGCGCCCAGGCTGGCAGGGACCCGCTGCTTCAGGAACCCGACCAGCCAGTCGCGTGCAGCCCGCGCAACGCCGTCATAGATCGCGGCGACAAAGATCGTGTGGACCGTCGCCTGCGCCACATCAGGTGCGCGCCAGTCCGCCGGCTCGCGCACATCGATCTCGGCATCGAGGGGTATCACGACGTCCTCGAAGATGACGTCGTGGCTGCCGCTGGCCCGCAGGCCGTGATGATCCCATGTCTCGACGATGCGCGTGCCTGGCAGGCCCGCCGGCACCAGGAACTGTCCAACGCGCGGCTCGGCTTCGTCCGTCCGCGCCCAGACCAGATACCATTTCAGGATCGGCGATCCCGTCGAATAGATCTTGTGCCCCGAGAGCCGCCAGCCGGTCTCGGTCCGACGTGCAATGGTCGCGGGCAGGCCGCCGCGCGCAGGCGAGCCCAGTTCGGGCTCGACGCGGAGCGCATTGACGAGCGCAAGGCCTTCGACGCTCTCGCGCGCGAGCTTGCGCGACAGCCGCGCCGGCCAGGTCGGGCTCCGTGCCATCACCAGATGGTTGATGTAGTGCATCGACAGCACCAGCGCTGTCGACGGATCGGCCTTGCCGATGATGCCGAGGACGCGGGCGGCGTATCGTGCGCCAGCTCCGGCCCCGCCATGGGCGGCAGGCACCGTCAGCGACAGCAGGCCTGCTTCGGAAAGCTCGCGAAAGTTCTCGAACGGGAAGCTGCCGGTGCGATCGTGCTCGGCCGCGCGGGCGGCGAAAGCCTCGGCCAGCGCCTCGGCACGTGCGATGTAGTCGGGCTCGTGATGCGCCGCGCGGCCCTTGGCGATCGAAGTCACCATGTGGCGTCCAATCCGAGCAGGCCAAGGATCTGGCGGCGCAAATCCACCAGATACGGATCGCCGCGATGGCGCGGATAGGACCGGTCGACACGGATGTCTGCCTTCACACGCGCCGGGCGGTCGCTGAACACGATGACGCGGTTGGCGAGCACCAGCGCCTCCTCGGCGTCATGCGTCACCAGCAGCGTGGTAAAACCCTTGCGCTGCCACAGTGAGACCAGCTCGGCCTGCATGGTGATGCGGGTCAGCGAGTCGAGCTTACCGAGCGGTTCGTCGAGGATGAGGATTTTGGGATCATTGACCAGTGCGCGGGCCAGCGCGACGCGCTGCGCCATGCCGCCCGAGAGCTGGTGCGGATAGGCATTGCGGAAGGACGATAGCCCGACGAGATCGAGCGCGGCATCGACGCGATGACGCTGGCTCTTCAAGATGCCCTGCGCCTCCAACCCGAGCGCGACGTTGTCCCAGACCGTGCGCCAAGGAAACAAGGTGGGATCCTGGAACACGACGACGCGCGACGGGTGCGGTCGCGTGATGCGCGCCTCGTCCTCGCGCAGCGTTCCGGACCGGGGCTTGTCGAGGCCTGCGACGAGGCGCAGCAGCGTGGACTTGCCGCAGCCGGAGGGGCCGAGCAGCGCAACGAACTCGCCCGGCTCGACGGAGATGCTGACGTCGCTGAGCACCGGCAGCTCGGCGCCGTCGATGTCGAAGGCGTGGCTGACCTGCTCGATGTCGAGCGCGGCACCGGCCGCCGGGTGAGCGTCGAAGTCAGCCAGTGCGGTTGCGGCTACCATTTCACTGTCCCCTTTTGCCAAACCAGCAGGCGATCGCGGATCGCAAACAGCAGCGTGATCGCGCCGGAGCAGAGCAACGACATCACGATCAGCGCCGCATACATGTTGGCATAGGCGGCCCAGCCCTGCGCCCATTGCAGGTACCAGCCGAGCCCTGCCTTGACGCCGATCATCTCGGCGACGACGAGCACGGCAAAGGACGAGCCGAGCCCCATGAACAGGCCCACGAAAACGTGCGGCAAGGCCGCGGGGATCGCGACCTTCAGCACCAGGAAGGAAGGCTTCGCCCCGAGCGTCCGCGCGACGTCGTAATATGCGTTGCTCACGCTCGCGACACCCGACCAAGTCAGCACGGTGACCGGGAAGCCGGTTGCCAGCGCGATCAGAAAGCTCGATGCGCTCCAGCTCGACGGAAAGGTGAAGAAGGCGATCGGCAGCCAGGCGGTCGCCGGCAACGGGCCGATGAAGCGCAGCACCGGATGCACCCAATAGCCGACCGCGCGCGACCAGCCGATCGAGACGCCGGTCAGGAAGCCGACCGTCGCGCCGATCAGATAGCCGCCGAGCTGGAGCTTGACCGAGGCGAACACGCTGTCGAGCAGTTTTGGCAGATCGTCGGTGTAGACCTCGATGATCGATTGCGGCGGCGGAAAGAACGGCAACGGTAGCCAGGCGAATTTTGCCGTCGCGACTTCCCACAGGGTCAGGACAACGCCGAGCACGACGAGCCACGGCGCGCGCTGGCGCAAGGCCCGGCCCGTCGAACCGAGGTAATCGGCGCCGACCGTCCCGAACAACGCGATCGCTGCGATGACAAACGCGGCAATGCCGAGCGAATGGGTCCGCGACCAGTCGCCGACGTCCTCCCACCACAGGCAGGACAGGCCGAAGGCAATCCACGCCACGCTGGCGAGAATGCCGGCACCGGAGTCCCGGACCCAGCTCGTCAGCCAGGGTGCGCGCGAGAGGCGCGGCGCGCCGGAGGCAAGGCCGTCAGACAGCGAATACGTCGACATAGATGCGCTCCGCGAATCTGGCCGTATCGGTGCTCTGCTTGAACACCTGCACGCTCTTGAGATCGTCGGCATAGGCCTTGAGCTCGCGCTTTAGCACTTCGCCGACGGGGTGATGGTGATGAGTGTGGTAGCGCACCATGCCCTCGATATCCGTGAGCGACGCCGTCTTCGGCGCGTAAGGCTGGAACGATTTCGCCGTCACAGACGGATTTTGCGCGGTGAACATCGCGGCATCAAGCAGCGCCTGCGTCAGGGCGCGCGCGACCAGCGGCTCCTCGCGCACCAGGCTGCCGCGCAGGCCGAGGATGCAGCAGCTCTTGTCGCGATACTCGCCATCGAGATTGGAGGCGACCTCCTTGTACTGGCTGTCCTTGAGCCAGAGATAACCCAGCGGGTCGGACGACAGGAATGCCTGCACCTCGCCCTTCTCGACGGCGACGTTGAGAAGGTTGCCGGGATAGGCGCGCCAGTCGACATCCTTGTTCGGATCGATACCGAGCTTGGCGAGCTGAATGGAGAAGAAATTCTTGTCTGGGCCGCCGAGATCACCGACCGCGACGATCTTGCCCTTGAGATCGGCAAGCTTGCTCACGCTGGAATCGGCGCGGGTCAGGACCCGCATGCAGCCACCGTGGGTGCCGGCGGCAATCTTGACGTCAAAGCCCTGCTCCAGCGGCTTTAGCCAGCGCAGCGCCATGCCGAGACCGGCATCGCTCTTGCCGGTTGCGATGGCCTCGAGCAGCTGGTCGGTCGAACCGGAATAATTGATGAGCTCGATGTCGAGATTATGCTTCTGGAACAAGCCGTGCTCGATGGCGACCGGCACCGGGGCGAGACAGACCGCGCCCGCGTTCCAGGATAGCTTGAGCTTGCGCGGCGCGCCGGTGAGCGCGGGCACATCCGACGCAGTCCGGCACAGCGGAAACTCCGAGAGATCGACGCCGGGCGCGATTGTCCGCGGCGCAAAGGCCTGTGCCGCACCGAAGGCACCGAGCGGCGCAGCGAATGCCGCAGCTAATCCCGCCTGGAGCAAATGGCGCCGGTCGAGCCTCGATCCGTCGCGCTTGTCGTCGTCGTTCATCCGTCTCCACTCCTGCGCTGGCACGGCTCCGCCATCGGCACAACAGCTTGCGTTGCGCCTGTTCCGTGCGGACCTGCGTCGAGAGAAAATCTTTTCGCCGGCGCCTGCTCGGTGCCTTGATGCGATGCGCAAATCATGCGGCGCGTTCGCCGTATCGTCAATGAAATGGAATTTCGAATGTGGCACGAAGCGAAGTCATTCTCTCCACCGGTGCGTGCGAGGACGACGAAAGGATTTCCGCCGATGGATCGATTGACGGAGCACGGGGCTACTCCCTCTCCTGCTTCATTTTTGCGCAGCATCAGTGGCGCATACCGCACGTTCTCGAAATCGGCGCCTCGCTGAAACGTCCTTGCCGATCGCGCGCGCAATACGGTTAGCCATTTCATTGACCGCGCATCATGCGGCCATAGACTTGATCGTCTCGATGCATCGTTCGCTCACGCGTCGTGGGCAAAGCAACAAGACAGGCCACATGAGCATCAACTCCCTCGATCATTCCATCGCGCGCCGGCTCGCTGCATCGCTGCTTGCCGCCGCCATCACCCTGTCGACGGCCGCGGCGTCGTTCGCAGCCGATGCCGTCGTGCTGCGGGTCGGCGACCAGAAGGGCGGCAATCGTTCGCTGCTCGAGATCTCGGGCTACGCGAAGGATCTGCCTTACAAGATCGAGTGGTCGGAATTCCCCGCGGCAGCTCCAATCCTGGAGGCGCTCAACGCCGGCGCGCTCGACGTCGGCTATACCGGCGACCTTTCGTTCCTTTCCGTCTACGCGGCCGGCGCGCCGATCAAGGCGATCGGCGGCACAAGGTCGGATGCCAAGACACAAGCCATCCTCGTGCGCCAGGATTCCCCGATCAAATCGGCCGCCGACCTCAAGGGAAAACGCCTCGCCGGCACGCGCAGCGGCTGGGGCCAGTTTCTGATCGACGCCACGCTGGAGAAGGCGCAGATCAGGCTGGAGGACGCGACCTTCGCGCCGCTCGGCCCGGTCGACGCCAAGATCGCGCTGGTTGCGGGCTCGATCGACGCCTGGGCGGTGTGGGAGCCCTACGTCTCGTTCGCGACGCTCAAGGACAAGGCCCGCGTCATCGCCAATGGCGAGGGCCTGACGCCGACCATCACCTTCATCGTCGCTTCCGACAACGCCATCGCCACCAAGCGCGCAGCGGTGCAGGACCTCGTGCAGCGGCTGAACAAGGCGCGGCTGTGGTCGCTGGATCATCTCGGCGAGTACGCCAAGAGCACGGCCGAGTTGACCAAGCTGCCGGAGGATGTGCTGCTCTCGGCCTACACCGCGCAGCGCACCAGCCCGATTCCGATCGACGAGAACGTCGTGAAGGAGGTGCAGGAAGCCTCCGACCGCTCGACGCGCTACGGCATCCTGCCGAAGAAGCTCGACGTCAGCAAAGCCGTCGACCGCAGCTTCACCGCTGCGGCCGCGGGATCGAACTAGGCGGAGGCGGCGGGATGCGCGGGCTCCGTCTCAACGCTGGCCCGCTGCATCTCGCCGCGATCCTACTCGCGCATTTGGCCTGCATGAGCCTGATCGTGTGGCTGTCGCTTTAGACGCCAGCCAGGACCCCCGCTCGCCGGCCCGGCCTTAAGGAAAAAATCAGGACAACATAAGGAACCCATAAGGACTTACGAGACGCCGCTGGCCTAGCATCGACCGTGTGATCGCGTCGGTAACAGAATGCCTCATCCCGCGGCTTGTCCAGGCAATCACAACTCGCTCTCGGGTTGCCGATCCCGACTGGACGGGCTTACAGTGATCCGCCCTGCGGCCGTCGACGCTTGCAATGGGAAGGCGACCTTCGGGCTGGAGATCAGCGCCATGTCAGCCGATCAGTATCTTCGTTACGATCCGTCCGTCGAACACATCCTGCCGGAGGAAGCGGCGGCGGTCGAGGAGATCGTTGCTTCGATTTCGCGAACGAGTGATCGCACTTTTCGCAAAAACAAGCATGGGACCCGGCAGCAGCACGCCAAGGGCGCCGGCTATCTCCGGGGCGAGCTGATCGTCTACGACAATTTGCCGGATCATCTGCGCCAAGGCCTGTTCAAGCAGGCTGGCCACTTCCCGATCATCGTCCGCCTCTCCACCGCATTCAACAGGAGCGATCGTGTACGTTCGCCGCGAGGGTTTGCCATCAAGGTTTTGGGTGTGACGGGGGCTAAGGCGCTCGGCGACGACGATTCGACGAACCAGGATCTCCTGCTCGTCAATCACCCCAGCTATTTCGCGGATGCGATGGCCTATATGCGCGCACAGCACAAGGTCGAGCACACCCTGTTCCTGCCTGATCTGGCGTACGGACCCATAGGCTTTTTGGCGCGCGCCCTGGTCGCCGCATCGGACAGAACAGGCATTCCGATCCCGATCGTCTTGAAAGCGCTCGGTGATGCCGGCAGCAACATCCTCGGAGAGACCTTTCACACCGAGGGTGCATTGCGGTTTGGCGATTATATCGCAAGGCTTCGCCTGATGCCGATGTCGGCGTCGGTTCGCCAACTCACCGGCCGACCCTGCCACGATGCCGATGATGCCGTGCTGAACAGCGTCGTTGCCTTCTTCAAGGATAATGCGGCCGAGTACGAATTATTCGCCCAGCTCTGCACCGACCTCGAGCGAACACCGATCGAAGATGCCTCGATCGACTGGCCTGAAGACGTCGCGCCGCCGCAAGCACTCGGCAAGATCACGCTTCCGCGCCAGACCGCCGACAGCCCCGCGCGTCGCGTCTATTCCGACGAGGTGCTTTCGTTCGATCCATGGCGATGTCTCGCCGCGCATCAGCCGCTCGGCTCGATCATGCGATTGCGCAGGGATGCCTACCGTGCCTCCCGCACGCTGCGGCAGCAGCAAAATCAATTCAAGGTCAAGCAACGGCCCGGCGAACCGCGAGAGATCGCGGACCTGCCGGATTGAGCCGATCAGCGTCCCGCAATATCGGGCCCGGTGTCCCGGCCTGCGTCGAAAAAGGATGCCGAGCGCAGCGGATCATTGGGATCAAGCGTCTCTGCCAGCGATGCGATCACCTGGCAGGAGCGGTCCCGCCACTTGGCAGCCCTTTGCGCTTGTCCGAGGCTCTCATAGAGCCCCGCGGTCGTGCGGTAAACCCGCCAGGTGGCATGCGGCAACCTGGCATGGCGGAGGATCGACATGGCCGCCGACAGATGCCCGCCGGCGAGTTGCGCATCGTGCTTCAGCATCGCAATTCTCGCCATGGCCTCGTAGCACAGCGCGAGAAACGGCCGGTCAGGTGCCGCGCTCGTCACCTCGTGAAACTGGCTGGCCGAGCCCTGGGCACGGTCCAGATCGCCGATCGCGATCCAATAGTCGCAGCAAGTCAGCAGATAATGGGGGATGACCAGCGACTCCATCGGCACCCGGTCGACCTCCATTCGCCGCTCCATCGCATCGAGATGCTGCCGCGCCCGAGCCAGGTCGCCCATCCTGACATAAGCTCGCGCCAGCAGATTCCTGCCAACGAAGAAGGTGAACGGATTGGCCTCGATCATCGGGCCGAGCGCATCCTCCGCACGCCGTGACGCGCTGCCATATTCCTCCGCCTCGGAGTACAGCCATCCGATCGCGAGATGACACAGCGCGACGGCCTGCGGATTTGCATTCCGCTCCGAGATAGCCAACGCGGAGACGAGGTTTCGTTGCGCCTGGCCCCATTCGCCGAGATAAATCTGGGCAAACGCCTCGACCGATTCATAAAGCACGAACAGATAGACGTCACCGACCAGGCGGGCGAGCTCCTTTCCCCTGGTCGTCGCATCGCAGCAGGCCGGATAATTCGCGCGCAGAAACTCCAGCACCATTTCCATCGAGCAGCGTCGCAGCCGCATGCTCAGATCCTGCTCTCCGGTGATCAGTGCTGACGCACGCTCGGCAAGGTCCGCATTCTCACGATCCCAGCCGCGGAGCATCAGCTTCAGATTGGCAACGTTGCCCTGGACCAGAGCGCTGAATGCGGCGTCGTCGATCGCCCTGCTTTTGATAAGGGCCTGTTCCGCAACAGGCAGGCTCTGGCGCCGATCGACGTAAAGACAGAATCTGCTGAGATCGACCAGCGCGTTCACCTCTTCGCGCACGTGCCCGTTCTCCGCCGCGTGCGCCACGATAGCGCTGAGATCCTGCAGGGAATTCAGGAAATCTCCACTGGCCCGCCAGGCCCAGGCGCGCTGAAGCAGCAACTTCAGACGTGTCGTCACCCGAAATTCCGGCGGCAGATGCGGCACCAGCTCCAAGGCGCGGGACAGGTAATTGGCGGCCTCGCGCGTGCTGAACCTTCGCGCCGAGCCCTCGGCCGCCGCGCCCAGATAATGCATCGCTTTCGGGAAATCACGGCCCAGTTCGAAATGGCGCGCGACAACGGCGGCGATCTCCGCAGCCTGCGGCCCATAGCCCTGCTCGAGCCCCGCCCCAAGCAGCGCATGGGTTTTCGCGCAGCGCGCTGGTGCGAGCCGCTGGTAGAGGATCTCCTGGTAAAGCGCGTGCTGGAACGCATAGCGACCGGAGACGCTTCCGTTCGGCCACTCGGTCATGCCGGCCCCGACGATAATGCGATCGGTCCGTGCCAGGTCCTCGCACATCTGCTCGACATCCAGCACGGGACGGTCCAGCGCACCGGCGATATGGAGCGCGGAAAACTCCGCTCCCGCCGCACTGGCGACCTCGAGCAGGCAGCGCTCGTCTTCGGTGAGGTGATCGATCTGCTGCTTGATCATTCCTTCCAGATCGCGCGGCATGCTGTCATGCGAGGCCGCGTCTTCGCTGACCAGCCGCCAGCCCAATTCGTGCTCGACCAGTGCACCCTGCGCCACGAGATGATCGAGCAGAGACGACACGAACAGAGGATGCCCGCCGGTTCGCGCGAAGATGCGCTCGACCAGCTCTCTGGCAAAATCGGCCGAGTTGAAGCGCAGGGACAGATAGCGTTCGACGTCGGTGCCGGTCAGTCGATCGAGCGCGAGCTCGGTGGCGTGTCCGTGAATCCGCAAGTCCTGATGAACGGCACGGATAGGATGTCCGCCGACGGCGACTTCCATCGGCCGGTAGGTGGCGAGCACGAGGATAGAAGCCCTCCGATCCCGCCGCGCCAGCCGGGAGAGCACATCCACGGTGGCAAAGTCGCTCCAATGCAGATCTTCCAGGATGATCACCCATGGTCGCGTGACAGCGAGATGTTCCATGAGATCGGAAAATTCGCGCAGCATGCGCTCCCGCGTTGCGCCAAAGACCTCATGCTGGAATGTGGCCCGCTCTGCTTCGCCGAGGAAACCGGGCATCTGCGCGAGCCAGGTCGGCGCGTGCTCGCGGATGGACGTCAGCAGCGATGCTCCATCGGTGCGACGGCAGCACTCGTTCAGCGCTCCGATCAGCGGAAGAAAGGCCTCATGGGTGCCGAACAACTCGTTGCAGCTACAATGCAGCACGCCCAGTCCCTGCTGGTTCATCCTGTCGAGCGTCATTTGCAAGAGGGTGGTCTTGCCGATCCCGGCCTCGCCGGTGATGAAGACGACCTGACGCTGTCCGGTGCGAGCGAGTTGCAATGCCTTCTCCAGCGTGTCGAGTGCCCCGGTGCGCCCGACTCTCCAGTGCCGGCGTCGATCGACGACCTGCTCCGTGACGGAAGCGGTCTCTTCTTCGGGCGCCCGCTCGATCGCAGGCAAGTCGGCGGTCGCGACCGGCGCAATGAAACGATAGCCGCGCCGCGTGACCGTCTCGATGTAATTGGGGGACTGCCTGTCGTCGCCGAGCACCGAGCGTAGCGCGTTCACGGCAACGGCGAGGCTCGACTCGCTGACGTGCAGATCGGACCAGACCGCGTCGAGCAACTCTTCCTTGGTGACGAGCTCACCGGGCCGACCGACGAGATAGCAAAGAACCTCGAACGGCTTCGGCGCCAGCGCGATCCGCTCCCCGCCTCGCCACAACAGCGCGTTGGCACGGTCGAGGCGGAATTCACCAAAGGCAAGCGCGTCTCTACGCACGGCTCAGACCCCCGGATGCTCGCTCATCTTAAGGGAAAGCTCAGCCAAATGTAAGGACGCGATAAAGACCTGCGCCCTGCGCCGGCACTAGCATTGGCCTGTCCATTTCAGAGACGCCGGCAAGGCGTCGGACGGCCTTTTCATCACGCTGTCATTTCAGTCGGCAGGCAGTCGATGCCTGAATTTTGGCAAGGAGTTGGCCATGAGCATTCTAAAACATCTGGCGATCTCGCCTCTCGCTTTTGCCATTCGCCATTACGACATCAGGGTCATATTGGGCCTCACCGTCCTCAGCCGCATCTTCCTCGTCGCCATCTACCTTGCGTGCGGCGGCCCGGGCCTGTCCGAGTTCGATCTCGCCAACGCCATCGCGCTGCCATGAGCTCGGGACCGCTCGAATGGTGCATCGAGATCGCGATCATCGTCGCGATCTGCATCGGGATTGTCGTGGGCGGGCATGGCCGGCTCGTCGTGCCGCATCACCGGGTTCAGCGCGCGCAAGCCGATCGGGCCGCTTGCATTCAGCGGCCCTCAAACCTCTTCAGCGTCGTCGCCCTGCGGCGAGCGGGTCCGCCCGTTTGATCGATCACCAATACGCGCGGTGATAGTGCCGGTAATACGGCCGGTAGTAGCCGTAACGAGGGCCGAAATACGGGCGGTAAGGCCGATAGTAGCGCGGATAAGCATAGGCCGGACCATAGCCGTAATAGGCCGGCGCATAACCATAGCCGTAGCCCGGGTATCCGTAGCCGCCATAATAGGGCCCGCCGCCATAGTAGCCATAGCCATAGGGCGCGCTGCTGGCGATGGCACCTGCGATGATCGCGCCAGCGGCAAGGCCGCCGAGACCCCATCCAAAACCTCGGCCGCGCCAGTGCACCTGCGTGACATCGTCGCCGACGGCGGCCTTCATGGTTGCGACATTGGTGGGCAGCGGAGCCGCCGCCGCCTGCTGAATCCCCCCCGCCATGACCGCGGCGGCGAGCGAACCGGCGACTGCCGTTTTCCAGACCCTCATCGTCTTACTCCTTTCTGACGTTTGGCTTGGACATGGATCGCAGCGCCATCATCGGGCATCCTGGCGCGAGGTCAAAGCCTCGAGTTTTGCGTGCACCGCACAAGACGCATGCCTCCATTCTGATCAACCGGTACCTGACGGGCTCGACAACCTTGCCGCGAGTGACACCGGCAGGACGGTGCCTGGGGCCCGATCACGGCGGCAAAGCATTAAGCTTCCGGCGCATTCGCAACCAACAACCACCTTCCCGATTTACTATTCGTGCCGTTACTATCGGTTCCAAATGAGCGCGGCCGGGAGGCTTCTCGCGAGCGCAAGAGTTGTGGGAGGATGACATGAGTGCCGCGAGACCCGAGCCGCTTGCCCGTCAGGCGCTGGCGTTTGTCCTGGCCGGCGGACGCGGCAGCCGGCTGCTGGAGCTGACCGACCGTCGCGCCAAGCCTGCGGTCTATTTCGGCGGAAAATCCCGCATCATCGATTTCGCGCTGTCGAACGCGGTGAACTCGGGCATCCGCCGCATCGCCGTCGCCACCCAGTACAAGGCGCACAGCCTGATCCGGCACCTTCAGATGGGCTGGAACTTCTTCCGCCCCGAGCGCAACGAGAGCTTCGACATCCTCCCGGCGAGCCAGCGCGTCTCCGAAAACATGTGGTATGTCGGCACGGCCGATGCAGTCTACCAGAACATCGACATCATCGAATCCCACGCCTGCCGCTTCATCGTCGTTCTCGCCGGCGACCATATCTATAAAATGGATTACGAGGTGATGCTGCGCCAGCACGTCGACAGCGGCGCCGACGTCACCGTCGGCTGCCTGGAGATGCCGCGCCAGGAATCTTCCGGCTTCGGCATCATGCATATCGACGAGAACGGCTGGATCAAAGAGTTCCTGGAAAAGCCGAAAGATCCGCCGCCGATGCCGGGCAAGCCGGACGTTTCGCTCGCCAGCATGGGCATCTACGTGTTCGACGCAAAATTCCTGTTCGAAGAGCTCAAGCGCGACGCCGAGGATCCGAATTCCAACCACGATTTCGGCAAGGACATCATCCCCTACCTCGTCAAGAACGGCCGCGCCATGGCGCACCAGTATTCGACCTCCTGCGTTCGCTCGGGCAGCGACCCCCGCGCCTATTGGCGCGACGTCGGCACGGTCGACGCCTATTGGGCCGCCAATATCGACCTCACCGACGTAGTGCCCGAGCTCGATTTGTTCGACAGCGCCTGGCCGATCTGGTCCTATTCCGAGATCACACCACCGGCAAAATTCGTCCACGACGAGGAGAGCCGGCGCGGCCAGGCCGTGAGCTCGCTGGTCTCGGGCGGCTGCATCATTTCCGGCGCCTCGCTGCGGCGCTCACTGCTGTTCACCGGCGTGCGCGTCAACTCCTACGCCAATGTCGAGAACGCCGTGATCATGCCCTATGTCAATGTCGGCCGCGGCGCGCGCCTGAAGAACGTCGTGATCGATCGCGGCGTCGAGATCCCGGAAGGGCTCGTCGTCGGCGAAGATCCCGAGCTGGACGCAAGACGCTTCCGCACCACCGAGCAGGGCATTTCGCTCATCACCCAGCCGATGCTCGACAGGCTCAATACATGACGCCTGTTCGCGTCCTCGCGGTCGCCTCTGAAGTCTATCCCATCGTCAAGACTGGCGGTCTCGCCGATGTCGCGGGCGCGCTGCCGATTGCGCTCAAGGCGCATGGCGTCGAGATGCGCACCTTGATGCCAGGCTATCCTGACGTGATGCGGGTGCTGGGGGGAGCCGACGAAATCCGGCGCTGGCCGGATTATTTCGGCGGACCCGGACGTCTGCTCGCCGGCTCGCATGACGGCCTCGATCTGTTCGTGCTCGACGTGCCGCATCTCTACGCACGGCCTGGCAACCCCTACGTGACGCCCGAAGGCGTCGACTGGCCGGACAATGGCGTGCGGTTCGCCGCGCTCTCGCGCATCGCGGCCGATATCGGCCACGGCCTCGTTCCCGCCTTCGTGCCCGACGTGGTGCATGCCCATGACTGGCAGGCCGGGCTCGCGCCGGCCTATCTGCACTATGACAATCGGCCGCGGCCGGCCACCGTGATGACCATCCACAACATGGCCTATCAGGGCAAGTTCGTGCCCGAGCTGATTGGTTCGATTGGCCTGCCGTGGCGCGCCTACGGCGTCAACGACCTCGAATATTTCGGCGGCATCAGTTTCTTGAAGGCCGGCCTGCAATTCGCCGATCGCATCACCACGGTCTCGCCGACCTATGCGCAGGAGATCCAGACCGACGAGGGCGGCATGGGGTTCGGCGGCCTGCTTCGCGCCCGCGCGAACGCGCTGAGCGGAATCCTCAACGGCATCGATGTATCCGTTTGGAATCCGCAAGAAGATCCGCACATCGCCTACCGCTTCGGCGCGGAGGACCTCACGTTCCGGGCCGCGAACAAGGCGGTGCTTCAGCAACAGTTCAATCTGGATTCCTCGGACGAAGCGCCATTGCTCGGCGTCATCAGCCGCCTGTCGTGGCAGAAGGGGCTCGATCTCCTGCTCGAAGCCATTCCGACCATTTTGCGCGAAGGCATGCAGCTCGCTTTGCTCGGCAGCGGCGATCGCGATCTCCAGGATCGCTATCAGGCCGTAGCGCGCGCGAACCCTGGCCGGATCGGGGTCGTGATCGGCTACGACGAGATCATGGCGCATCTGATCCAGGCCGGCTCGGACGCGCTCATCGTGCCCTCGCGGTTCGAGCCATGCGGCCTGACCCAGCTCTGCGCGTTGCGCTACGGCGCCGTGCCCATCGTCTCGCGGGTCGGCGGCCTCGAGGATACCATCGTCGATATCGGCGAGGCCGATAAATCAGGCCGCGATGCCACCGGCTTCAAGTTCGCACCCGTCACCGCGGATGCCCTCGCCGGCACGCTGCGCAAGGCCAACATCGCCTTCCACGACAAGCTGACCTGGCGCCGGCTGCAACTGAGCGGCCTTGCGACCGACGTGTCCTGGCGCAACCGCGCCGGTGACTATGCCGCGCTCTATCGCGGCCTCATGACCGCGCGCGCCTGAGGCGCGACCATCCTCGAATCAATGCTATAGAGCCGCCATGGACCCGTTCTTGATCAAGCTGATCGGCTTTGCCGCCGCGACCTGCACCACCGTGGCCTACGCGCCGCAAGCCATCAAAGTGTGGAAGACCCGCTCCACCGGCGATATTTCGCTCGGCATGTTCCTGGTCATGGTGCTTGGGCTGGCGCTCTGGCTCGTCTATGGCCTGCTGTCGGGCGATGCGCCCCTCGTCGCCGCGAACGCCATCACCATGGTGCTCGCCGGCGGCATCCTGTTCATGAAGCTGAAATACGGGTGAGCCACTCTTCTTCACCTCTCCTCGCTTGCGGGAAGAGGAGAAGATCACCCGCCAAACACATACGACGCCATCGCGACATTCGCGACCTCGTCGACGAAGACGCGCTTGCCCGTGTCGCTGACGGCGGCGCCGGCGGCCACCATCAGCGGCAGCAGATGATCTTCGCGCGGATGGGCCAGGCGCGCACTCGGCGCGTTCTCCCAGTCAACCAGCATCGCGTTGCGCCGCGCCGCGTCCTTGTGGCTGATCGCCTCGTTCAGGTAAGCCTCGAAATCATACGAGACCGGCTTCGATTCGGCACGGCCGAACCCGCGCATGTTGTGATAGGTGAGTCCGCTGCCGACGATCAGAATGCCTTCGTCGCGTAGGGAGGCAATCGCCTGCCCCATCCTGATGTGCTCGGCCGGATCGTAACTCGATCTCAGCGACAGCAGCACGATCGGCATGTCGGCGTTCGGATACATCAGCCCGAGCGGCACGAAGGTGCCGTGATCGAACCCCTGGTTGGGATCCTCCCGGCAATCAACACCCGCGCGCGTGAGCAGCGCCTTTACCTCCGCGGCGAGCTCGGGCCGCCCCGGCGCCGGGTATTTGAGGTGATAGGTGTGCTCGGGGAAACCGTGATAATCGTACACCATCGGCGGATGCGCGGAAGTCGACACGGTGAAGGCGTCAGCCTCCCAATGTCCTGATATGACGAGCACGGCCTTGGGCCTCTCCGGCAAGAGCTGTGGCAGCCGGCCGAACGCCTCGGCGGTTTTCGCGTATTGCACCCGCCTGTCTTCCATGAACGGCCACGGACCGCCGCCATGCGACAGGAAGAAGGTGGGAAATCGCACCATGGGCGAAGGCTCGTTTCGTTGGCAACATGCGCGTGCGAGTTGCCCGCGCGATCGGCCGCGAGCATAGGCAAACCCGTATGGTTAGCAAGACGTTAACGATTTGCTGCCCAGAATCCCGGGCGTAGCCGAAGGAGTCGGCCAGCAGCCAGGGACGTGAAATGAAGAAGTTTGCGTTGGGGGATGTCGTCAACAGTGACAAGGGCCGCCGCGGCGTCGTTCGCGCCGCCTACAAGTCGAAGGAAGGCCAGCAGTTCTACGCCGTCGAGAAAGACGGCGCGATGGATTATCTGGAGGAAGACCGGCTAAGCCCGGCGCCGCGCGTCGAGCTCGCGGCTTAAGTCCAACTCATCCCTCTAATGCGCGAACCGGTCCAGACGCTCCGACCAGGGGTCGTCTCCGCTCGCGATGCCATCGTTCGCGATCAGCAGCAGGCGATCGCTGCCTGCGGCCGAATCCCAATGCGGCAGGTCCGCACCGTTGGGATCGCCGCTCCTGGCGAAATTGATCCAGTAGGCGCGCATGCGATTTGCGACCTCGCGATCGGCTCCTGACAAGATGCCTGCACCGGGCATGCCTTCGACGCCGAAGATGAACTGCAATTCCCGCCCGTGACCGCCCTCGGGGTTTGCGCGCCGTGCCTCCGGCACATAGGTGAAGCGATAGCGAAAGGTCGGCGCACCGCTGGCGGCATGCAGGCGCGCCAGCAGTCTCACTGGCTCGGAGAAGACCCTGTCGGTGTAGAACCTTGCCGCGCGGTCCGAAGGTCTGGCGAGATCGGGATAGAGCCTGCGCAGCTCATCGCTGGTGGTGCCTGACGATGCCAGCTCTTCCCGGATATCCAGCTCGCCGTCGAAACCGGTCTCGTCGTCGTTCGAGCCGATGATCAAGGGGATGCGGCTCTCATGTCCAGCTGCGAAGCCCGCGGCGACCTCCTCGCTCACCAGACTCCCATCGATCGTCGGCGCGAAGCTGCGCGGCGATTTTTCCAGGAAATGTTTTTCGACGGCAAGCAGGCGTTGCGGTTCGGCTGTACGTAAATCGGCCTGTCGCCCCAGCACCGCCACGAATTGCCGCCCCACAATTTCGGCCTCTTGTGCCGAACGCAGGCGCGCACGGCCGGGGATCGATTGCAGAATGGCTTTCTGGAAGAGATCGCGCGATTGCTCCGACAGCATCAGCAGCGCGATCGACGTTGCGCCTGCGCCACTGCCGAACAAGGTGACGTTGGTGGGATCACCGCCGAAGGCCGCGATGTTGTCGTGCACCCAATGCAGCGCCGCGATCTGGTCCATCAGGCCGAAATTGCCGGAGCCGCCTTCCGACAGCGCGGGATCGCTGAGCCAGCCGAACGCGCCGAGGCGAAAATTCACGGTCACCACGATGAGGCCGGCTTGCGCGAGCCTGGCACCGTCGAACAGCGGATCATTCGCGGTGCCGCTGACGAAAGCGCCGTCGTGGATGAACATCATCACCGGTAGCGGGCCGTCGACCCCGAACGGACGAAACACGTTCAGCGTGAGGCAATCCTCGCTCGATCCCGGCAGCGAGGGCTGAAGACACGGCGCGCCATAGGCATAGGCGGTGCGCATCTCCGAACTCTCGGGTGCAGCCTGCGGCGGACGCCAGCGCAGCGGTCCGAGCGGCGCGGCCACATAGGCCAGCCCCTTGAACGAGGCCACCTCGCCTTCGACGGCGCCAAGCATCTGTCCTTCGCGCGTCAGCGCAAATGGAAACTGGCCGACCGGCTGGGCCACGACCGAGCCGGCGCAACAGAGGACGAGTGACGTCGCAAAAAGCGCGAACACGGACCGCATCTTCGGAGCATCTCGACGCGCGGAAGGATTTTGGGCAGGTTATGTCCGTGGCCCGCCGCGAAGCAAGCGCCGCGGCTGCGCCTAGCTCCGCTTGGCGGCAAGCTCCGCCAGTGCGTGCCGTGCGATGATGCCGAGCTCGCCGAGCGTGGAGTGACCGGACCGCGCCGCCTCGATCAGCCGCTCGGCGATGAACCTGCGGCTGTCGTGATCGCCGCCGTGAGGCAGTTGGCGGCACGTCTCCTCCAGGACGACGTCCATGTTCGCTTTGGTCCGCTCACTCAACTCTGTCATGACGCCCGTTTGCACGCGTGGCAAAAACAAGAGCATACACAGGTGGATCGACCCTGATTAGCCCGGGAAATCACGGCCCTTGTGCATCGCGATGCGTGTGCCGCCGCAACATTCACGCGGCCATGATGACGCCGCAAATGGCTACCGAAGATTGCACATGCCGTGATGACAAGCCGAACCTGCAGCGATAGCCTGCGGGCAAAACAAAACACACGGGAGGAAATGCCATGCCTGATGCAATGGTTGCTGCACGTGCCTCGGACACGGGGCGCGGAACCAGCCAGCAGGTCGATGTTGCCGTGGTCGGTGCCGGATTTGCCGGCCTCTATCTTCTGCATCGGCTACGCAAGGCCGGCCTGACGGCGGTCGGCCTCGAAGAAGCCGGCGACGTCGGCGGCACCTGGTACTGGAACCGATATCCCGGGGCGCGCTGCGACATCCAGACCATTGATTACAGCTACACCTTCGATCCCGACCTCGAGACCGCATGGACCTGGTCGGAGAAATATGCGACCCAGCCCGAGATCCTGCGCTATCTCGGCTTCGTCGCCGACCGCTACGATCTCAGGCGTGACATCCGCTTCAAGACCAAGGTCACGGAAGCGAAATGGGACGAGGCGATCGAGCGCTGGCAGCTCACCACCGATAATGGCCCGCCGGTCTCCTGCCGCCATTACATCATGGCCACCGGCTGCCTCTCGGCGCCCAAGCCGCCGGAGATCGACGGCGTGAAGGACTTCAAGGGCGAGGTCTATTTCACCGGACGCTGGCCGCATGACGGCGTCCATCTCGGCGGCAAGCGCGTCGCGGTGATCGGCACGGGATCGTCGGCCATTCAGTCGATCCCGCTGATCGCCGAGCAGGCTGCGCACCTGACCGTGTTCCAGCGCACCCCGAATTTCGCGCTTCCGGCGCACAACGGTCCCGCGCCGTCCGATCGCATGAGCCTGCTGCAAGGCGATCGCGCGGCCTATCGCGAGCAGGCGCGCCAGTCGATGGCCGGCGTGCCCTATCCGCAGCAGACGGTCGTTAGCTGGCAATTAAGCGATGCCGAGCGTCGTGAGCGGTTCGAACGCGCTTGGGCGGCCGGCGACCTCGTCCACATCCTGACCCAGCTCTGGGCCGACCAGGCGGTCGACATCGACGGCAACAAGATCGTCCAGGACCTGATCCGCGAGAAGATCCGCGCCGCCGTCAAAGACCCCGAGACCGCCGCGGCGCTGATGCCGGACGATCATCCGTTCGGCGCCAAACGCCCCTGCCTCGATACCAACTATTACGCGACCTACAACCGGCCGAACGTCACGCTGGTCAATCTGCGTCAGGAGCCGATCAAGGCGATCACCGCAAGTGGGATCACGACGGCCAAGCGCAGCGTCGACGTGGACGTGATCGTGTTCGCGACCGGCTTCGACGCCATGACCGGCGCGATCCGCGCCGTGCATCCGATCACCGGACGTGGCGGCAAGTCGCTCACCGACGTCTGGGCGCAGGGGCCGCAGACCTATCTCGGCCTCACCGTCGCAGGCTTCCCGAACTTCTTCATGATCACCGGTCCCGGCAGCCCGTCGGTGCTGTCGAACATGGCGGTGTCAATCGAGCAGCATGTCGACTGGGTCGTCGACCGGCTCAAAGCATTGCGCGACGGCGGCTTCACCACGATCGAGCCGACCGAGACGGCGCAAGCCGGCTGGAACAGGCACATGGCCGATTGCTCGATGGTGACGCTGCACCGGCTCGCCAACACCTGGTACACGGGCGCCAACGTGCCCGGCAAGGTGCAGGGCCTGATGCCCTATACCGGCGGCGTCGGTCCCTATCGCAGCATCTGCGACGAGGTGGTCAGCCGCGGCATGCTCGGCTTCAAGCTGACCGGCCCCGACGTCGCCGCGCAATGCAATGACGGCGAGGTGGTGCGGCTGCAGCCGGACGTGCGGCTGGTGCTGAACCTGCTGGCGTCACTCAACCTGCCGCCGATCGAGTCGATGGGCGCCCTCGGCGCCCGCGCCTTCGTCGACGAGTTCAACAAGGGCCGCCCGGCGGGACGGCCGATCGGCGAGATCGTCGACGGCACCCTGACAGGCGCCGACGGTCCGCTGCCTTACCGGGTATACCGGCCGGCAACGCCGGGGCCGCATCCGGTGGTGGTCTATTTCCACGGCGGCGGCTGGGTGCTCGGCGACGAGCAGTCGGACGAGCCGTTCTGCCGCGACATGGTGCGGCGGACCGGCATGATGCTGGTCAGCGTCGGCTATCGTCATGCGCCCGAGCATCGTTTCCCGGCCGCGGCCGAAGACGGCTATGCGGCGACGCGCTGGATCGCCGAGCACGCCGCCGAGCTCGGCGGCAGGCCGGGCCCGGTGCTGGTCGCGGGCTGGAGCGCCGGCGGCAACATCGCCGCCGTCACCTGCCAGCTTGCGCGCGATCGCGGCGGCCCTGAGATCGCGGGCCAACTCCTGATCTGCCCGGTCACCGACTGCACCTTCGACCGCCCCTCCTACAACGACAATGCGACCGGCTATTTCCTGACGCGCTCGCTGATGTACTGGTTCTGGGACCTCTACTGCTCGCCGACCGACCGCACCGATCCACGCGCCTCGCCGCTCCGCGGCAAGGTCGAAAGGCTACCGCCGGCCTTCGTCGTCACCTGCGAATTCGATCCCCTGCGCGACGAAGGCATCGCCTATGCCGAGGCGATGGCAGCCGCCGGCGTCCCGGTCGAGCAACTCAAGGCGCGTGGCCATTTCCATTCGTCCTTCACGATGGTGGACGTGATCATCACCGGCGCGCCGAGCCGGGTGCAGATGGCCGAGGCCTTGCGGCGCTTTGCCGGGCTTCCGCCCGAAGTTGGTCGCGGCGATGAGACCAGCCACGGGCACACCAGCCCGGGCCATAAAATCGCGGCGGCCGCGAGCTGAAAGCAAACATTTGCCGGGAACTATTTCCCGGTCATCGCGTTTGGTGCTGAGGCATTGAGATGCAGTAATGGGTGTAGGCCCCGGTACGCACGATCGTGTGCCGGGGTCTTTTTGCGTGAGGCGGGACGATGGGGGACGTGGTTGGGGATTCAAAGGTCGACTTTGGTGTCCTTGCGGTGCTGCATAAATGGCCGTCGCTTGCGAACCAGCGACGGTCGGACCGAGCGTCCTACCAGGTGATCGAGGGTACGCTCGACGAATGCATCTCGGCGTTCATGGCGAAGCCGGCGGCGACCAGGCATCTCTATGAGATCCGCACCATCGCGCAACCGCCGCTGGTCACGGACATTCTCTCGCCCGAGCACATCACGGAGCTGGCGCGGCTGCGCGAATTTCTCTGATCCTCGCAGAAGCACCGGCTGAGCGCGGGAACCTTCTGCCGGTTTTTCCCGTTGATGGTGATCGGAAGCGAAGGCGTGAGTGCCTCACATGCTTGAAGCCGGCGTGCCAGCCCCTGTCGTGCCCTATGGCGCAGACCAGACCCTGTTCGTGGTGATCGACCGCCTCGACAAGGCGACCGAAATTCGCGTCGAGCGAAGCGATCTCGACGCCACGATCGGCGAGCTCGTCGCTGGCTGCTTCAACGACCCCATCAAGGTCATCTCGTTCAACACGCTGGAGCACTGGATGAAGGACATCTCGACCGATGTCGCCGGCGAGATCCGGGCGCGCTGTGACATTGATGGCATGACGCTGCCGGACTATCTCAGCGACTTCGTCGAAAGCCACAGCTGAGCGCGCATGGGGATGAGAATCAGGCGCGCCGGTACTTGCCGGCGATGACCTCGATCTCGCGGCGGCGTTCGTGCGCGAAGGTCAGGAGCTTTTCGATCGTCAATGTATCCGTGATCCGTTTGGCCAGCCGCTCGGCGCGTGCGGCCTGATCTTCGAGATACTGGATCGTGGTCAAACGCCGCCTCCCAAGAGCTTAGATCTAGTCCCGAATGATTGGGTATCCATGGTGGCTTGAGGCGGCTAACAGCCGGTTAAGCACAGCGCTTCGGATCGATGCAGCCGCAAATTATTGCACCACGTCGAGCCGGACATTGGTGACACCCTTGTCGACCATGCCGAGCGCCTCCGCCGCGGAGGGAGAGACGTCGACCACGCGTCCGCGAACATACGGCCCGCGATCGTTGATCCTGACGGTGACGAAGCGGCCGGATGAGACATCGGTGACGCGCAGCTTGGTGCCGAACGGCAGGCTGGGATGGGCCGCGGTCAATTCGTTCTTGTCGAACCTCTCGCCGCTCGCCGTCTCCGTGTCCGAATAGAAACTGGCGACGCCGTGGGAGACGCTCTGCTTTGCATCACCGTCGGGGATGCGCGCCCGGCTGATCGGACGCGGATGCAGCGCCGCCACCCTGTGCGGTCGTTCGACAGCGGCCTGGCGGTGGGTGCCGAGATCGGCCTTCTGGTGGCCGACCGGCGATTGCGCACACGCCGCAAGCGACGCCGCGCCGATGGTGGCGAGCAGGATCCGGCACAGGCTTGCCGGCGAAATCCGGGCATTTTCGGCACGTGCAAAGCAAGACATGATGCGCCCTCCGAATGGCCCCGAGTTTCGGTGGGCAATGAGGGCAGAACCTTGTCGGAACGAAAGTGCGCCTGAGGCCGCAGCCGTTTCGGGTTAGCTGTGGCGATTCCACCACACTGGCTTGTCCTGAATCGAGACAGGCTCGTGGGATAAGCCCGATACGACGCGCCAGATCGGGCGCGTCTCCGGCGGAACCTCGTCAGGTTCGGCGCCGCTCCTCGAGAGCCGCGCGAGCTCGCGCCGATAGAGCCGCTGCCAGCCGGTCTTCAAGCTGGCGAGAAAGTCGAGCTCCCGTTGTGTCAGCGTGCACATCATGAACCCGATCCGGTTGCGAGAGCCGCGTCGTCAGCCGACGAGGCCTCCCATCGGTTTGACGTCGGCGCTGCCCGGGAAGACGGCTTCTGCGAGCACCTTCTCCTCGACGCGCAGATGATCCCTCAGCAGGCCTTTCAGCACCGCGCGCAAATCCGTGGTCGGCTTGAGATCGCGATCCTCGAAGAGTTGCGCCGGCTTCAGACCGGGCCAGTCCGCGATCACGCGACCACCGTTGAGCCCGCCGCCGATCAGGAAAGCGACCGTGCCCGTGCCGTGGTCGGTACCCTGCGTACCGTTGATGCGCGCGGTTCGCCCGAACTCGGTGACGACGGCCACGACTGTTTCGCGCCACGCTTCGCCCATATTGCTCTCGATCGCGGCAAAGGCGCCGTCGAGAGCACCGAGCAGATTGTAGAGCTGGCCCGAGGCCACGCCCTCGGCGATGTGCGTATCCCAGCCGACGAAGCCCATGGCGCCGACACGCGGGCCGTCAGGCTTGGCGAGATAGCGCGCGGCCGTGCCGGCGGCTTCGGCGAAATAGGCGCGCACGCGCGCGATGCCGGGCGGCGGCAAGGTCGGATCGTCGGACATCGGATCGCCCGCGCCTGGTGCGCCGCCGAGCGAAGCGAGCCTCATGCGGGCCTGGAGCACGGTCGCAAGCTTCGGATCGGTGTGCTGGTAGAGATCGAGCAGGCGGTTCTGCGTGTCCTCGCTCGCCGGCAACAATCTCTGCGGCACCCATGTCATGACGGGCGCCGAACCGCGCACCACCAGCGGCGTCACGGAGCCGATGCCGAGCGCGCGGCTGCCGCGCGGGTCGACACGCCCGCTGGATTCCAGCGCGAGCAGCGCGCGGTTGAGCCATCCCGAGCTGGTCATGCCCGGCTTGACGAGCCCGCTTTCCAGCACGTCCTGGCCGTCGAAATGCGAACGCTCGCGATAGGGCGTCGCGGCGGCATGGACGATCGCAGCCTTGCCGCTCTTGTAGAGCCGATGCAGATTCGGCATCGCCGGATTGAGCGCGAAGAAGGCATCGAGCGGCAGCGCGGGCGGCTTGCCGTCCAGCACCAGCGCACGATCGCCGCGCAAGGAGATCCAGTCGGGATCGCCGACCGGCGCAACCGCGCCAAGGCCGTCGAGCGCACCGCGCAGCACAATGACCAGCAGGCGCGGATCGCGCCCTTCGGCACGCGCGATCCGCGGCATCTGGCTCCACGTGAACAGCGCGCCGGAGCCGACCAGAAGCTCGCGCCGCGTGGGCAGATGATGGTCAAAGCCCATGGTCACCTCCTCTGGAAATCCGCCGACATGAACAACAGCGCGAGCGCCTGCTGCCGGCTCTCGGCGCGGCCGACGGCCTGCTTCACCTCGGGTGATATCTCCGATGCGAAGACGTCCTCGATGATCGCCTGCGGATCAGCCGTACCGGCGAGGCGCTCGGCAAAATTGTTGGCGATGTCGAGCCGCCGGCCGACGCCGTCGATCCAGCTCGCCTCGTCGTCCGGATAGCCCTTGGGCGCGGATGGACGCCACAGCGCCTCGCCGAGCAGCTCCAGCCCGCCGGTGAAGCGGACTGGATCGACCGTCGTGGCGCCGGTCGCGCGCACCATGCCAACGCCCCACTCGCTGGGACGCTTGAGCTTCGACGGCGGCCCGCGCCAGGCCTCGTCCGAGGACACCATCGCGATCGCGACCTGCTTAAGATCGCCCTCGGTGTCGCGAAAAGTCTTCGCCATCTGCTCGATCAGCACAGGCGGCGGCTCGTCGGCGACGAAATGGCGCGCGAGCTTGGTCGCGATATGGGTTGCGGTCGCCGGATGCGCGGCGAGATCGCGCAGCACCGCGCGGCCCTGCTCGGCATCCTCCTGCTCGTAGCGCTTGCCGAGCACGGTTTGCCCGCCGGGCTCGTGCAGCCGCGGATTGAAGGTGAACTCGCCACCGTGCTCGGGATTGTCGCCGGGCGGCACCAGCGTCCATCCCGTCAACACATTGGCGAAGCTGATGACGTCGTCCTGGGTGTAGCCGGCGCGCACGCCGAGCGTATGCAGCTCCATGATCTCGCGCGCGATGTTCTCGTTGAGGCCGCGGCTGCGGTTGATGCCGGCGATCGAGTTCGCACCCATCGAGCCGAGATTGTCGAGATAGAACAGCATCGCCGGATGGCCCTCGACGGCCAACAGGAGATCGACGAAGCGGCCGAGCATATTGGCGCGAACGGCTTCGCGCTCATAGGCGCCGGACATGCTCTGGATCTTGTTGGCCGAGATGCAGAAATGGTTGGACCAGAACCACACCAGCCGCTCGGCGAAGCCGATCTCGGCGGCAAGCGCGGCTTCCGTGCGCAGCTTGGCTTCCTGCAAATAGATCGGACGCCCGGGATCGGGCACGGCCTCGGCCGCCTGCTTGGCCGCCATCTCGGCGGCGTCCTTGTCCGCACCCTGCCCTTGCGTCTGGTCTTCCGACATTGTCGGCGCGGACGCCGTCTGCTGCCTCTTGGCCTGCTGCTGCGCCTGCTTGGCCCTAGCCGCGCGCCGCGCATTGGCGTCGGCAACGGTGCGATAGGCCTTTGCGCTGGTGGGAAGGACGGCGGCGGCGGTCAGCGTGAGCGGCCGGTCGAGATCGGCGATCAGTGCGCCGCGCGGGTCGGTGCCGACGGCGGCGATCGATCCCGGTCGCGGCCCCATCCCGAAGCGATGAAGCGCCAGCACAGCTTCGGCCTTTGCGGAATTGGTCATCGCGAACGCCTGATTTTCTCGAGCCTGCCAGCGGCACGCCGCGCAAGGCTACGAACCGTAATGCTACATATCGTAGCATTTGCGGTGCTGGCCCGCAAGCAGAGATTGCGCTGTCCCGTCCGATATCGCGAGCCGCCCATCCGGCGTGACTGATGGACGGCCGCAACGCTCCTAGAAATTCGGCCCGAGCGCGATCTTGGTGATCGTGCCGTTCCTGACGCCGATCCGCCATTCCGCCGAGCCGTTGGCGAACTGGGCGATGTAGATGTCGCTGTCGAGCGCGGTGACGCCGCGGAACGAGACCGCACGCAGCGCGCCGAGCTTCGCCAGGATCGCCTGGTCGAACGGAAGCTGCTGCCGCGTGATGTCGGCGACTTCCGACGTCATGTGCTCGTAGTCCGGCTGGCCCTTGCCGACATCAGCGATATAGCGGCGCAGCATATCCTCGCCATTGGCGATCGGAACGGCGCGGCGGGCGGCGCGCCCCGGCTTCGCGCCCATGTTGGAAGCCTCGACATTGTGGAAGCGCGTCTGCCGACCCGGCATCAGCACCTCGAGGCACCGTCCGGACTTGTCGGCGATCACCCAGGGATTGTTCACCGTGGTCGTGGCCGCCCAGCTCATGTTGGGCCGGACCACGCTCTGGGCCTTGCGATTGCCGTCGGCATCGAGATTGAAGACGCGGATGTCCTCGCCCATCTCGTTGTAGACCATGATCCGGATCGGCGAAGTGCCGGCGCGGCCGCGCACATTCGCCTCCTCGGCGCACGTGACGATGCCGCCGAGCTCATCATTGCCGTCGGCCCGGAAGATGACGTCGCCGGCCTTGCCGTCTGGCTCGAGCAGCAGGCGGAATTCCGCCGTGCCGTTCTCGAATTTCGCACCATAGATGTCGTAGCCGCCCGGTCCGACGCCGCGGAAGAACAGCGACTCCACCGGACCGAGGGCGACGAAGGTCGCGTGCAACTCGTCGACCTGGCGGTGGACCTTGGCGGCGAGCGGTGCGCTCATCCGGTCGTAGTTCGGCGTGCCGCTGCGCAGATCCTCGATCCCGCGCAGGATCATCTCCTTGCCGCCGGCGACCGGGACCTGCTCGCGGAAACGATCGGGGACTTCCGCAACGCGACGCGCGAAGTCGGCCTCGATCGCCTGCGCCGCGGCCGCATCGATCCGCGGTGCGAGGCGGGCGCCGAACACCGCGTTCTGGACCAGCACGCGCGAGACCCTGGCCTGCTCGTCGCGCAGGAAAACCAGCAGATTGTCGCCACGGATCGAGAAGGCGTCGGCCCCCTCAGCGAGGAGCGCAGCCCGGCCCTGTACGGTTTCCTGCACCTGGAGCCGATCCCCGTCGCGGTCCACCGTGAGCACGCGGTTCGGTGCGATCCTGTACCAGCCCACATATTGATCGAGTGATCCGGAATCGGTGGCCGCCGTCGGCATCTCGGCAACGAGAAGTGCGCGGATGTCGCGTCCATTCATGCGCAGCATCAGCTCGGCGGAGCGGCGCTCCGCATCGAGCGGGAACGTGATCTCACCGGACGAGGCGGGGTAGGATGCGATGCCGTCAGTGCCGACCGTCAGGCGCAATTTGCGCTGCCCGGTGAGCTGGCCGTAGACCTCGTCGCCGTCGCGGAAGATCGCGAACACCGAGGTCGGACCCATGGCGTAGAAATTGACGAAGGGGCGGTAATGCTGGGCCGGCACCTCTCCACTATCCGCGGCGAGCGGCGCAGGCTCCGGCGTGCGATAGGCGATCATGCCGGCGGACACGATCACGGCCGGGACGATCGCAGCCGCGATCCACGCCCGCTTGCGCCAGCCGACCGCGACGGGCATCGCGGCGGCCGCGATGATGCGCTCGACGCGGGCGCGCACGGTCGAGGCCCGCGCCATCGCGAGCTCGACCGGCCGCGGGTTTACCGTGCTTGCAAAATCAAGCAGGATTTCCGCATAGGACAGCCGGTCGTCGATCACCTCGATGGCCTCGGCGTCGCTGATGATCTCGGCAAGTTCGGCCAGACGCGCGAGCTGCCACCACGAGAACGGGCTGAACCAGAACACCGCGCGATTGAGGGAGGCGAGCAGGAGTATATAGAAATCGCGGTTGGCGACATGCGCGCCCTCATGCGCGAGCACCGCGAGGCGCTTCTTGGCGTCCCAGCCGGAAAATTGCGGCGGCACCAGAATGGTCGAGCCAAACGTGACGGGACCGCCGACGTCGCGGCTGACGCGCACATCGGCGTCGACCATGCGCGGACCGTTGATCGGCCTTGCCGCGCGCGCGAGGCGCCAGGTCAGACAGAGGCCGATGGCCAGCCGCAGCAGCAACAGGCTGGCGACGCCGGCATGGATGACGGTAGCGATCAGCCACCAATTGATTGAGACGCCGTTCTTCGACGGCGGAATCGCCGCGCCGGGCGTCATCGGCTGCATGGGCTGCGGCATCTCGAACGTCGAGATATCAACTGGCATGACATCAGCCGGCACCGATACCGGCGATGGCAGCCGGGTGATCGTGACCGTCGGCCAATGCATCACGAACGGCATCGCCAGCGACGCCAGCAGCACGACGACCCACGCCGTCATGTGGACGTGCGGATTGCGCACGCGAAACAGGTTGAGGCCGAACCAGACGACGCCTCCCAGCACAAGGGAGCGCAGCGCCGCCTCCGCCAGAGTTGCGATCATTCTTTCTTCACTCCCCTCGCCTTCTTCGCCTTGGCCACCTGGTCGGCCAGTGTGCGCAACTGCTGCTGATCGAGCATCGCATTGTCGACCATGCCGACGAGGACCTCCTCCATCGAGCCGTTGCAGAACCAGTCGACGATGCGCTGCACCGCCTTGGCCGCAACCCGCGCGCGCTCTTCGGCTGCGTGGTAGACATAGGTGCGTCCGTCCACCGTGTGCCGAGCATAGCCCTTTTCTTCCAGCCGGCGCAGCACCGTGCGGACTGTCGATTCCTTCAGCCGACGCGACAGCTTCTCGCGCACAATTTCGGCCGTCACAGGACCATGGGCCCAAACCAGTTGCATGACCTCGTGCTCGAGGTCGCCCAGTTCGGGCAAACGATCGTCCATGGCGGCTTACCTTGATTGAATTTCTTGTAACGCTACAGAGCGTCGCATATACGGCCGCGCCGCGCAACCGGGTTTCTACCTGAAATGGTATCGCTGTGCTGACCTAACGTGGCTTGCTTCAAGCGGTCGTCGGGCCCGGGCTTGTCCGGGGCATCCACGTTCTTCGTACCATCCGGCGAGGCGTGGATGGCCGGGACATAGGCGAGCGGAAGCGACGCCGTCCTTCGGACGGCTATGCCCGGCCATGACGAGGCGGAGGCCTCAGTACTGCGGCTCGTACATCTGGGACTGAACCAGTCCCTTCACGTCGTTCGGCGCGGGTCCGTCCGCGAGCCCGCGCTGAAAGGCGACATCGGCGACGGCGGCGGCGATACGCACCGAGACTTCGCGGATGCGTGGCAGCGCCGGGTAGAGGCTGCCTTGCGCGAGATCGTCCTTGCCGACGCAATCGGCGAGCGTATGGGCGGCCGCCATGAACATCTCGTCCGTGACCAGCCGCGAGCGGCTGGCGATGACGCCGAGGCCGACGCCCGGGAAGATGTAGGAGTTGTTGCCCTGGCGCGGCACGAAGGTTCGGCCGTTGAGCTTGACGGGGTCATACGGACTGCCGCAGGCAAACAGCGCGCGGCCTCCGGTGTAGCGGTAGGCGTCCTCCGCCGAACATTCGGCCTTCGAAGTCGGATTGGAGAGCGCGAACACGATCGGCTGCTCGTTGAGCTCGGCCATCGCCTTGAGCACGTCGGGCGTGAAGGCGCCACCGACCGCGGCAACACCGATGATGGCGGTCGGCTTCAGCGTCCTGATCGCGGTGAGGAAATCGGCGATCGGCGCCTGACCGGCATGGGCATAACGGAGCTTGTGACCGGACAGGCCTTGGCGGGCGCCAACGACGAGGCCGCGGGAATCCACCAGCCAGTTGCGCCGAAGCGCCTCGGCTTCAGAGGCACCTTCCGCCATCATCGCGGACGTCACGAGATCGGCGATGCCGGTCGCGGCCTCGCCGGCGCCGAGGAACAGGATGCGCTGGTCCTTCAGCTTGCCGCCGTTGACGCGCAGCGCCGAAAACAGGCCGGCGAGCGCCACCGCAGCCGTGCCCTGGATGTCGTCGTTGAAGACGCAGGCCTCATCGCGGTATTTGTGCAGCAGCTTGAACGCCGAGTGGTTGGCGAAATCCTCGAACTGGATCAGCACACCCGGAAAGGTCTTTCGCGCGGCGACCATGAACTCGTCGACGAAGCTGTCATAGGCCTCGCCCGTGAGCCGCCGCTCGCGCAGGCCGAGATAATACGGGTCCTTCAGGAGCTCTTCGTTGTTGGTGCCGACGTCGAGCACGATCGGCAGGCACGTTTCGGGATGCACGCCGGCGCAGGCCGAATAGAGCGAGAGCTTTCCGACCGGAATGCCCATTCCGTTGGCGCCGAGATCGCCGAGGCCGAGGATGCGCTCGCCATCGGTGACGACGATCAGCTTGGCCGGATAGGGCCAGTTCTTCAGGATCTCGGCGATCTGGCCGCGATCGCGCGAGGAGATGAACATGCCGCGTGGCCGCTGGAAAATCAGGCCGTATTTCTGGCAGGCGAGCCCGACCGTCGGCGTGTAGATGATCGGTTGAATCTCGTCGATATTGTCGACGACGACGCGGAAGAACAGCGCCTCGTTGCGGTCGTGCAAGGCATTCAGCGCGACATATTTCTCGAGATCGGTCGGCAGCGTGCGCAGATTGACCAGCACGCGCTCGACCTGGGTCTCCATCGTCAGCACGCAAGGCGGCAGCAGGCCGCGCAGGCCGAGATCGTCGCGCTCCTGCGCGGAGAAGGCGGTGCCCTTGTTGAGCAGGGGATCGCGCAGCAGCGCCATGCCGTGCACGGAATCGGACGATGTCGAATGGGCGCTGACCCGAGCAGGTCTATTCACGAATTCCCCCAGGGAGTTTCTTATTGAAGGGCGAGCATTGTCGGCCAGCACTCACCTGAGATCAAGGACGCAGAAAACTGCGGCAAGCATTGTGATCCCGCACCGCAGCGAGGTTTTGGTGACAGACCGGTCGTCGTGCGCACGAAAAGGTTAACGCCGCGAGGCTGTCGTTCTCCTCATGGTGAGGAGCGCGGAACGCGCGTCTCCGGACGATGCTTTGCATCGCCGGGCGAACCACGCAGGCCCTGCTCTCGCTTGCGGCGCATCCTTCGAGACACCCGCTCCGCGGGCTCCTCAGGATGAGGCAGTGGTATTATTCCGCCTTGATGTCGGCGGCCTTCACGATCGGCCACCATTTCTCGGTCTCGGCCTTCTGGAAGGCTCCGAGCGCTGCGGGCGTCTGCTGATCGGGCGGAGGAATCTCCTGCCCCAATTCGCCAAACCGCTGCTTGACGGTGGGATCGGCAAGCACGGTGACAATGGCCGCGTTGAGCTTTGTGACGATCTCCTTCGGCGTGTTCTTCGGTGCCCAGATGCCGTGCCAGTAGGAGATGTAGAGACCGGGCAACCCCGCCTCGTCGACCGTCGGGATATCGGGCGCGGAGGCGAGCCGCGTCGGCGACGTCACCGCGAACGCCTTGATCGCACCGTTCTTGTAGTGCGGCAGCGAGTTCGAGGCCTGATCGAACATGATGTCGATCTGCCCGGCCACGAGGTCGATCATGGCGGGCCCCGCGCCGCGATACGGCACGAACTGGAAGTCGGTGCCGGTCCTCTCCTTGAAGAAGACACCGGCGACGTGGGCCCCCGTGCCGGCGCCGGCCGTGCCGGCAGTCACCTTGCCGGGGTTGGCCTTCAGCCACGCGATCATCTCTTTCAGAGTGTTGGCTTCGAGCGTCTTCCGGCCGACGATGAGCTGCGTGCCCATCGCGATCGTCGCGACCGGCTCGAAATCGGCGATCACGTCGTATGGCAGCTTGAAGATCGCGCCGTTGAGCACATGCGTGCCCCAATGGCCGATCGTGATCGTGGTGCCATCAGGCGTTGCGCGCGCGACGCGGGCGCCGGCGATGCTGCCGGAGGCGCCGGCGATGTTCTCCACCACGATCGACGTGTGCAATTCAGCGGCGATGCGTTCGGACAGGATGCGCGCCAGCGTATCGGTCGGACCGCCCGCCGCGAACGGCACCACGAGGGTGATCGGCCGCGACGGAAACGGCTGGGCGCTTAGCGGCGCGATCAACCCATAGGCGATCAGCCCAGCAATGACGATCGCATGATTATGCAATCCGGCCCACAGCCCCCGCATCAGTCTCCCCCCACGCTTTTTGTCGCCCGCATGTTGTCAGCAGGCTGGAGCCGGAGTGAACGCTGCGGCGCGGGCCGAGGCAAGCTGAAAATGATGTCGGACAGCTTAGGACATGTACTCATAAACTCGCGCTGCACTTCGTCTGAGGTCCACTCTGCCTCCGATACCGGCCGCGTTGGCGCACCTCACCCTAGGTCCGAGTTGGGCCATGTGTGGAAATCGCGTGGGGCCCGCTCAGCTGGCGTTAGTGCTTCATTGGCGCGTGTCCGACCGATGATCCGCAGGCTCGGCAAATCGCACGATGGGACCCCGCCTGCTCAATCGCTCAAGAACTTCTTTCTTACTTTCAGCAAGCCGATCAACATTATTGACCACAAACGTGTGATTACCTCCGCACTACTGGTCGCACCCGCTCCACTGGGACATGGTCGCCGTTTTTGCTGACGACCTTCAGAAACACTTCTTCCCGAGTCGCTTTGTCGATCATGCGGGCAGATCCTTTGCCGAGATGCTCATCTCCCCATTGGCTCAATGCCATCAGCACAGGCAATAGCTTGATGCCGGCTTTGGTGGGTTCGTATTGATAGCGCTTTCGCGCCCCCGGCTCCTTGTAAGGAGTTTTTTCAAAGATTCCGTACTCAACAAGTTTTTCCAGGCGCTCAGACAGCACCGCTCTTGGTATGCCCAAAAACGTTTGAAAGTCCTGGAAGCGGCGAACCCCCCATGAGGCCTCGCGCAAGATCAACAAGGTCCAGGTTTCACCAACAATCTCGAGCGTTCGCTTGATGGAGCAGTTGTTTTTTAGCTCCAACATCAAGCGAAGATCCAGCTCGGGCGAATGCGCTTTTTCTGAGTTCATTTTTCATACACAGGTTGACGTTAATGACAGTTCGTTATATGAACTTAGCATGGTTTGGCGTCGAGCGGTCAGGGAACCGTAAGATTACTTGGCGGAATGAGCCATACAGCTCTCGCGGAGGGGACAATGAAGTTTCTGCAAATGTCTAAGTTTGGCAAACCCACCGACGTGGTTGAAGTTGTCGAAAGCGATCCACCCCCACCGCCGGCAGCAAATGAAGCCACGGTCGCGGTCGAATACTCAGCGATCGGACTTGCTGAACTTCTGATGATCCGTGGCATGTATGCGATCAGGCCGCAGCCGCCCGCGCCGCTCGGGAACGAAGCTATTGGCCGCGTTGTCGCCGTAGGAGCCTCGGTTAAAAATGTAAGGACTGGCGATCGTGTGGCCATTCCGATCGGGCTTCCCGTGTGGAGACAGGCCATCACGGTGCCGGCCACCGATCTCATCGTCTTGTCTGAGCAAGCCGATCCCCAACAGATGTCAATGCTTCGGATCAATCCGCTCACAGCGGCATTGCTCCTAACCGAGTATGTCGAACTCGGCAAGGACGACTGGGTCATCCAGAACGCCGGCAATTCCGGTGTGGGACGCAGCGTCATTGCGTTTGCAAAGGAGTTCGGACTGCGCTCGGTAAGCCTCGTGCGCAGACCCGAGCTGGTGGATGAGCTGAAGTCAGCCGGAGCTGACGTCGTCCTTGTCGATGGACCCGACGTTGTGAAGCAGGTCGCAGCGGCGACCGGCAAGGCTAAAATCAAGCTGGGCATCGACGGCGTGGGTGGCGAGTCCTCGCACTCGGTAGCGTCTTGCCTCGCGTCGAACACCAAGATGGTCGTCTATGGCGGCGTCAGCGGAAAGCCCGCGGCCATGAGTCCTCTGAACATCATTTTCAAGCAGATGACCCTGGAAGGGTTTTGGCTGGGATTTCCGCGCTTTCGAGATGCACACGAAAAGCTTGCGGCTCATACGCGGACAGCCGAGCGACTGATCGCCGAAGGCAAACTGCACGTTCCGGTCGCCGGCGTTTATTCGCTCGAGCAGGCAACTCAGGCCATGGCGCATGCGCAAAAAGGCGGGAAAGTCCTTCTGAAACCCAACTAATGGATGATCAACGGTCAGGCGCCCTGAATTCTAAGCGCCTGAAACCGCAGCTAGTGCGATATCGAAAGCGATGGCCCTAATTCCAATAGGGCGAACCGGAGGACACATGACTGCTCTTTTAGATCTGGTGCTTGAGTCTCACGGAACTCTTGAACGATGGCGAAAATTCAACGCGATCGACGTGAACCTCTCGATGCATGGTTCGCACTGGACTAGAAAGGGATGGGATGGTGTCTTCGAAAATGTTCAATTGAAGGCGCAAACGAAAGAACAGCGAACTTGCTTTACGCACTTTACCGAAGAAGGCGTGCAAAGCATCTACGAACCGGATCGTGTTCGGCTAGAGACAATCGACGGGAAGCTTATCGAGGAGCGCGTACATCCAAGAAATGCGTTTGAAGGACATACTCTTCAGACGACGTGGGATAGGCTGCATCTGGCTTACTTTACCGGGTATGCACTTTGGAATTATCTGAATACTCCATTTATGTTTGTCACTGAGAGTGCCAAAGCGGAAGAGATAGACCCGGCGACCGACCAAGGCACGGTACGCCGGCGGCTCAAGATCACTTTTCCCGAGAAGGTTGGAACTCACTGTCCGGACCAGATATTCCACGTCGATGAAAACGGGCTCATCGCTCGTTTGGATTATACCACACTCGTGGCAGGTGGTGCTCCAGCCGCGCACTACATGTCCGAGTACAAGAACATTCAAGGGATTATGATGCCAACCAAACGGCGCGCGTTCAGGAGAAACCCGGACGGAAGTATAAATACCGAATCTGTCCTCGTCGGTATCGATATCTCTGCAATTGCTTTGACTTAAAAAAGCATTCAGACGGCAGGAAGCACGCAAGCAAATGGGTACCCCCCGACTGCCCCATGGCGCGCGCCGTGGGTGTCATCGGCGATTGGGGTAGACACAATCGACTTGAGGAGCGCGTACATCCAAGAAAAACGTTTGAAGGACACGCGCGAGTACGTTCATGGCGTGGACACAAACGAACTTAAGGGCAAGGCGGGGCCAAAAGGCGCCACCTCCTCTGTTCTGAGTTATCGTTGGCATGCCGACTTCCGGTTTGGATCACGAGCCGCCGATCACACGTAAGGTCGGACACTTCCGCTTTCGATTGGCAAGCCGACGTTTATGGACAGACTCTCTAGCCGACCGCTCGCCTTGGCGTCAGATGAGCGGCGCCATCAGCCGGCGGCGCGATGTGCATCAGGATGGTCTGGGTGGCGGATGCGACCTCGATGCCGTTGTGCTGGAAACGCTGCTTCATGCGGCGGTTGAATTCGCGCTGCACCGGCCAGCGGCCGGCCTCGGTGCAGCGGATCTGGCCGACGATCGACACCATGGCGCCGTCGACCTTGTCGATGCCCCAGAGCTCGAGATCGCCGCGGATCAGACTGCGGAATTCCACCTCGCGGCGCATCTCGTCGACGATGTCCTTGAGGATCTGGCCGGCGCGGTCGGTATCCTCCTTGTAGGCGACGTTGACGCTGACGGACGCATTGCCGGCGCCGCGGCTGGCATTGGTGATAGTCGTGACCGCGCTGAACGGCACGATGTGCACGGCACCGTCGCCGGCACGAAGCCTGATCGTGCGGATCGAGACGTTCTCGACCACGCCCGATAGCCCGGACACGCTGACGCTGTCGCCGACCTGGACGGTGTTCTCCAGCAGCAGGAACAGGCCGGTGATGAGATCCTGCACCAGCTTCTGCGAGCCGAAGCCGATGGCGATGCCGACGATGCCGGCGCCCGCCAGCAGCGGCGCGACGTTGACGCCGATCTCGCTGAGCGCCGTGAGCCCGACGACAGTGGCGATCACGCACAGCAAGGCCGTGCGCAGCATCGGCTGAAAGGTCCGCAGCCGCGCGGCCCGGGCATAGTGCCCATCGCGCGACAGCGTATTGATCTGGCGGTCCAGCAGCGCGTTGCTGGCTTCCCAGATCGCAGCTGCGATGAACACGGCAAGTCCGATCGTCACCACCGCCGAGATCAGCCGGCTGCCGATCTGGCCCCCATAAAACCATACGATGGCGTCGACGCCCCAGACTTCGAGCACGGCCACCAGGCCGATGAAGGCGATCACGCCGGATACGATCTTGCGCAGCAGCGGCAGGTAGCGGTTGGCGCGGATCTCGAGGCCCGGAAAGCGCTGGAGGATCTCGGGCTTGATGCGGAAGCCGCGGTCGATCAGGCCCAGCGTCAGCATGATGGCGACACGCGTGATCAGCGCCACCGCGATGGTGCCGACGAAATATTGCAGCAGCAACGAATAGCCGTTGCGAATGTTCAGCGCCCACACGGCCCACAGCGCAAGGTCGAGCGCGATGGCGAGATAGTGCCAGCCGCCCGCGATGCGGTTGCGCAGTCGCGCCGCGATCCCCTGCCGGTCGGCCGGCGCGCGGATCGCTTCGGCGACCTGGCGGCGGCATTGCAGGATGATGACGACGATGAAGAGATGCACGACCAGCATCACCATGCGCAGGAGCGCGGCGTAGCCGCCGCGATGCAGGCCGAGCAGCAGCGCCACATTCGCAAAGGCGATGCCGGAGACGCCGACACCGACGATACGGCGCGCCCAGATCTCGATATAGGCGGCGGTTTCGGCCTTGACCGGAAACAAGCCGAACGGTCCCGCCAGCACACGGACCACACAGAAGAGCCCGCGCGAGAACGCATAGGCGTTGACGACGGCGAGGATCACGAGACGGACGGTGGTGGGCCCGCCGATCTCGGTGCCGAGCAGCGCCGTGGCGACGCCGACAAAGACCAACACGGGTAGCAGCTCGAGCAGGAAGCGTCCCAGCACGAGCGGCAGCCGCAGCATGATTTGCCAGGCCCGCGCCAGGCTGTGGCGGCGCATGTGCAGTTCGGGCGCCGGGGTGACATCGGCCACGGATGACGGCGGATCGGCAATGGGCAACACCTGCACCGGCAGACGCGCCGTTTGCGGCATGCGCCCTTCCAGGAACACGACGGGGCGGCGGATCAGACGGAAGATCACCCATTCGGCGCAGAAGGCGCAGCCGAACACCAGCGCAAGCTTCCAGGCGATCTCGATCAGGAGATTGTAGGCCGCGGGATCGTTCGCGGTCCGCACGATCCAGTAATAGAACGCCGGGAAGTGCGTGAGCGTCCTGGCCATATCGGCGACGTCTCGCGAAATCTCGCCGATTTCCTCGGACACGGTGAGCATGAGCTGCGCACCGAGGCCGTCGGCCGCGAGCGGGATCGGCGATTTTGGCTCGGGCGCGGGCTGCTGTGCACCGGACGCATTGGCGATCGCGCGCAGCGTGTCGATCATCTGCGCGCGCTTCTTGTCGTCCTGCAGCGTTTCCAGCGCGCGCTTGGCCTCATCGGGCGACAACGCGGCAGCGCTACTCGTCGGCGGCGCGGCGCGGGCGCAGGAGAGAGATGAGATCGCGATCAAGAGCGCGGCGAGAAGCGCGGAGGCAAGCTTATGCGACACGAGGGATCCCTGGGAAAATGAATGCGACGGCGACGTCGGGCCCGTCACCGCCGAAGCACATGCATCATGTCGGATCGACGCTATTCGCCCGGGCGCTGTGTCGGAAGTTGGCCAATGAGGCGACATTCTCTTGGCATTTGCCGCGGTGCAGTAAACGGGAACCGCGGTCTCAAGGCAGGACGTGCAGCGATCGGAATGCAGGCACGCGGCTGGAAGCTCAACCGCGGCCATTCTTCGAGACGCCCGCCTGCGGCGAGCCCTCAGGATGAGGGATGAATATGCGGCAACATTTCAACGCAGATGGATGCAGCTGAGCCTCATCCTGAGGAGCCGCAGAACGCGGCGTCTCGAAGGACGAGGCGCTCGCTCAGGCGCCGCTGAGACGTCATATGCGACAGCCCTGATATGCGACAGCCCTCCGTCATTCCGGGAGTCGGCCCGGAATGACGGCCGTGAGGAGGAGGAAGAGAGAAGCACGATGTCAAAAGCACGGCGGCCGCGTCACGGCCCTCCGACGTGGATCGGTGTGCAATCGATGTGATGCACAATACAGCGCCGGGCAGGTAGGGGCTATGCCACACTGATGCAGCCCTCTAAACCTTGGCCCGGCGTGCCGTTCGCGGTTTTCTGCCGCTATGCGATAGTCCGAACGAGCTCCATCGCACTTAACGCGGCTGGATCTGCGGAGGTGGTGTCATAGACCTCCCCTTGCTCTTGATGTGGACGTTGCGCGTCGCTTGTTTGCGACCATTGAGATGGTCCTCCCGTGACGAAGAACTGTCAAGCAAGATCAACGGCGCGCAAATCACATTTGAGGGCGCGTTCCATCTGACTGCGACGGATTCGCTTGCAGCGAAATGCGAGAAGTGGGCGAATTGCGAGGCCGCCCTTCCCGCCAATGTAGAACGCTTCTGCTACCGGTGGACGCGAGTACTGAGGAATTTGGGGATGATCACATCATGCCCCTGTTTTGCCCGACGAGTCAAACGATTTCGTTAAATCCGCAAGCGCTCGCGCTGACCTTCAAGTCATTGATTTCGTTATCCCCGGCTACTGTGCATGGGGTTGTTTTCGCGTTTTTGTTTCTTGCCCGCCTTCTCCTCCTTCTCCAGCGCCTTGCGCACCTCGTCGAATTCACCCGCCGAGGCCTTGTCGGCGCGAGGGAAGCGCAGATCGAGCTTTTCGAGCGCCGCGACGATGGCCGACCCGATCACGACGCGCGCGAACCATTTGTGGTCGGCCGGCACGACATACCACGGCGCATGAGGCGTTGCCGTGTGCCGGACGATGTCCTGATAGACCGCCTGGTAGCGCGGCCACAGCGCGCGCTCCTTAATGTCGTCCATGGAGAACTTCCACTGCTTGGACGGATCCTCCAGCCGGTCGAGGAAGCGCTCGCGCTGCTCGTCTTTGGACAGGTTGAGGAAGAACTTCAGCACCACGGTGCCGTTGCGCGCGAGATAGCGCTCCCACGCACAGATGTCCTCGAACCGCTCCTTCCAGATGTTCTTGGTGACGAGCATTGACGGCAGCTTCTCCTTGGCGAGGACCTCCGGATGCACGCGCGTCACCAGGCATTCCTCGTAATGGGAGCGGTTGAAGATGCCGATATGCCCGCGCTCCGGCAGCGCGACCACGTGGCGCCAGAGGAAATCGTGATCGAGCTCCTTGCTGCTCGGCGCCTTGAAGGCACTGACCTCGCAGCCCTGCGGATTGATCCCCTCGAAGATCGCCTTGATCGCGGAATCCTTGCCGCCGGCGTCCATCGCCTGGAACACGATCAGTACCGACCAGCGGTCCTGGGCGTAGAGCTTCTCCTGAAACGCGATCAGCCGCTTCATGTTGGCATCGAGAATCTCCTGGGCCTTCTCCTTGTCGAGGTCGCCCTTCTCGTTGGTCTTGTGATCCTTGAGATGAAACTTGCCCGAACCATCGTAGCGGAACGGCGTGATGTAGCGGTCAAGTTCCTGGGCGAGCGATTTGGACGACTTCTTGCTCATGAGCGCGGGACACCTTGCGTTGCGGCTTCAATCGGTCGAGCAAGCTACCAAGGATACCCTTGGGAAGGAATATGATGAAAAGCACGAGCAACACGCCGTAGACGAGATTGTCCCAGCCGACCGCCTTGGTGCCGAAGCCGATGCGCAGGGTCTCGGCCAGCATAATCGTGATGATAGCGCCGAAGGTCGGGCCGAGCGAGACGAACAGGCCGCCGACGATGGCCGCGAACACCATCTGGAGCGACACCGCGATGCCGCTGACGGTATCAGGCGTGATGAACATCTGGTACTGGCAGTAGAGCGCGCCGGCCAATGCCGTCATCAGCGCGCTGAGCAGCGTGATCTTCAGCTTCTCCGCGGTGACGTCGACGCCGGCGGCGGCCGCGGCGTCCTCGTCCTCCGAGATCGCCTCCAGCGCATAGCGGGCCATGCTGCGGTCGACCCAGTGCCAGACCACGATGCCGAAAAGCCAGACCCCGAGCGCGATCAGGTACCAGGTGATCTTGTCGTCGAATTGCAGCGACCAGAGCTTGTTGCCCGCGGCCCGGTTCGGCGTGTAGCCGAGCGAGCCGCCGGTGTAGTCGCGCGTCGCCGTAATGACCTGGAGCACGATGCCGGAGAGCGCGAGCGTCACCAGCACGAAATAGTGCCCGGTGATGCGGAAGCGGAAACAGGGATAGCCGACGATCAGCGCCAGCGCGCCGGCCGCGACCATGCCGATGGGGATGCCGATCCAGGGCGACCAGCCCAGGTGATTCCAGAGTAGCGCGGTGACATACGCGCCGATTCCCATGAAACCGCCGTGGCCGAGCGAGACGAGGCCGAACCGCCCCATCATCGACCAGGACGTATAGGCGAACGACCAGATCAGGATCAGCACCAGGATGTGCAGATGATAGGGATCGCGATAGACGAAAGGCAGCGCGACCAGCGCCGCCAATCCGATCCCCCAGGCTGCAAGCCGTCCCCGCCCCATCATCGGCGCCTCGCGAGCAGGCCCGCGGGCCGGATGAACATCATGACGATGAAGAACGCGAAGGCAAGCACATAGCCCCATTCGAGATCGGAGAACAGGCCGCCGAGCGAGATGATCTCGGCGAACACGAAGGCGGCGATGAAGCCGCCGATGAAATTGCCGAGGCCCCCGAGCACGCAGATCAGGAAGGTGATCGGGCCGAACGACAGGCCGACGAAGGGATGCACGTCATATTGCAGAACCAGCAGGCATGCTGCGAGCCCGGCCAGCCCCCCGCCGATCGCAGAGGTAATGAGATAGATCCGCTTCGTGTCGACGCCCATCAGCGCCATGATCTGCCGGTCCTGCGAGATCGCCCGGATCGCGGTCCCTGTGAAGGTCCGCGTCATGAACAGATAGACCGCGACCATGCCGACCAGCGCGGCCAGGAAGGACAGCAGTCGCGCGTAGCTGAAATTCATGTCGCCGAAGGCGAGCACCGGCAGGCGGATGCCGAGGTTACGGAAGTCGATGCCGAAGGCGACCGTGGCAAAGCTCTGCAGCACGAACAGCACCCCGCCGGTCGCCAGCAACTGGTTGATTGGCGGCGCCGTGAGCAGCGGCGCGATCACGAGGTAATGCAGCGCCGCGCCGAGCACCGCGACCAGCAGGATGGTGAGCGGCGCGGCGACGAAATAGCTGATGCCGTAATACTGCACCAGGAAGTACATGGCGTACATGCCGATCATCACCAGCTCTGCGTAGCAGATCCAGGTCACGTCGATGACGCCGAAGATCAAATTGAGCCCGAGCGCGAGCAACGCCAGCACGCCGCCGAGCAGGATGCCGTTGATCACGGCCTCCAGCAGGTAGATGTCGAAAATGTCCAGAAATGCTTGCATGCCTGCATGAACCTCACACCCCGAGATACGCTTCCTTGACCGTGTCGCTCGCCAGCATCTCGGCCGAGGTGCCTGAGGACCTGATCGTACCCGCCTCGATCAGATAGGCGCGATCGACCACTTTCAGCACCTGCTGCACATTCTGCTCGACGATCAGCACGGTCAGCCCGCTGGCGCGGATCCGCTTCACCAGCTCGAACACCTGCTGCACCACGACCGGCGCGAGCCCCGCCGACGGCTCGTCGAGCAGCAGCAGCTTTGGATTCGACATCAGCGCGCGGCCGATCGCGCACATCTGCTGCTCGCCGCCGGACATGGTGCCCGCCATCTGGTGGCGGCGCTCCTTCAGGCGCGGAAACAGCTCGAACACCACGTCCAGCCGCTCGGCATAGTGGCCGCGCGCCTCCTGCATGAAGGCGCCCATCTTGAGATTGTCGTCGACCGAGAGCTGCGGAAACAGCCGCCGGTTCTCCGGCACATGCGCGATCCCGAGGCTGACGATCTTGTGCGGCGGCGTGGCCACGACGTCGACGGCTTCCATTCTGATCGCCCCACGCGAGGGGCGGATCAGGCCGGAGATGACGCGCATCAGGGTGGTCTTGCCGGCCCCGTTGGGACCGATGACGCCGACGGCCTCACCCGCCCTCACGTCGAGATCGACGTCGAACAGTGCCTGGAAGGTACCATAGCCGGCATTGACGCCGCGGAGCTCCAACATCACTGCACCCCCGCGCGGCGGCGCGCTGCGGCGGCCGCAGCCTGCGTGGTCTCGGCATCGGTGCCGAGATAGACCTCGATGACACGGGGATCGCCGGCAACGGCACTCGGCAAACCTTCCGAGATCTTCTCGCCGTGATCGAGCACCATGACGCGATCGACGACGCGCATCAGCACGCCCATGATGTGCTCGACCCAGATGATGGTAATGCCGAGCTCGTCGCGGATGTTGCGGAGCATGTTAGCCGCCTGCCCCATCTCGGCCTCGTCGAGGCCGCCGAGGCTCTCATCGGCCAGCAGAAGTTTGGGCGCGGTGGCGAGTGCTTTCGCCAGTTCGAGCTTTTTCAGGCCGGCTGCGCCGAGGCCGTCGACGCTGGCATGGCGATCGGTCGGCAAGCCGACCATCGCCAGCGAGCGCTCGGCCGCCTCCTCGGCCCTGGCACGGCTGTGGCGGCCCTGGCCATAGAATCCGGCGAGCGCGACGTTCTCGAAGATCGTCAGGCGGCGGAATGGTCGCGGGATCTGGAAGGTGCGGCCGATGCCGCTGTTGATGATCCGGTGCGGCGGAAGGCCCGCGATCTCGGAGCCGTCGAACAGGATCGAACCGGACGTCGGCGCCAGTGTACCCGAGAGCATATTGAAGATCGTGCTCTTGCCCGAGCCGTTGGGGCCGATCAGGCCGAGGATCTCGCCCTGATCGACTTTGAACGACACATTGTTGACGGCGGTGAAGCCACCAAACCGCTTCACCAGCCCGCTGACTTCCAGCACCGTCCCGCTCTCCTCTCTGCGCGCATTTGCGCTACTGATTGCTGTAGGTGGTGCCCTTCGGCAGCGGCAGCACAGCCTCGCGCTGCGCCTGACTCTTGGGCCACACCACGGAGGACTTGTCGTCGATGTACTGGATCACGACCGGGAACGAGCGCTCGTTCTGCCCGGCCATCGGCGTGCCCTCGCCGTAAAACTTCACGCCGAAGCCGAGCATGGTGCCCCCTTCGGGAATATCAGTATCGAGGGCAGCCTTGCGCAGCGCATCCGGATCGACCCCGCCATACTTCTTGATCGCGCGCGGCAGCACGTCATTGTGAACACATAGGTGTTGGACGCACCGATGCCGACATGCGCCGAGCGGATCGCGACGCCGGGCCGGATCTTGTCGAATTCCTCGCCAACCATCTTGATCACAGGCGGGAGCTTGGGATCCATGGTCTTCTGGTTGGCAAGCCAGATCGAGATCGGGTCTGTGTTGAAGATGTAGGTGGCATCGGCTCCCATGCCTTCCTTCAGTTTTTCATAGACGCCGTAACCCGCGCCGTGCCCCATCAGCGCGCCGAACTTCAGCCCCTGCTCGCGCGCCTGACGCAGCAACAGCGTGATATCAGGGTTGTAGCCAGTGTGGAAAATGACATCAGGCTTGGCGCGCTTCAGCTTGGTCACCAGCGCGGAGAGGTCAGGCGCGGTGGCTGAATAACCCTCCTTCATCACGACGTTGAATCCCGCCTTCTTCGCGCCGGCCTCGTTGCCCCTGGACACGTCGACGCCATAGGCGCCGTCTTCGTGAATGATGGCGACGCGCAGATCCTTCGGCTCCTTGTCGAACTTCGCCTTGGCATTCTGCGCGATGAAATCCATGGTCATCATGCCGAACTGGTCGCCGCTCGCCTGCGGGCGGAAGACGTATTTGTAACCCTTCTCGTTGAACACGGCCGACGAGATGCAAGTCGTCATCCACATGAACTTCTTGAGCTGCTCGACGCGGGCCGCGACCGGCACACATTGCGCCGAGGAGAAGAAGCCGAGCACCATGTCGACCTTTTCCTGCTCGAGCAGGCGGACGGATTCGTTGATCGCGATGTCGGGCTTGCTTTGCGCATCGGCATAGACCGCTTCGATCTTGTAACCCTCGACGCCGGTCTTGGCGAAATGGTCGAGAATGATCTTTGCGCCGATATAGCCGAGTTCAGAGCCACCGCCGGCGAGAGGCCCGGTCAGATCGAAAACGACGCCGATCTTGATCTTCTTCTCTTTGCCTTGATCCTGGGCCTGGGCGGACAGCGCCAAGCCTGTCGCCGATACCGCGACCAACAGCCCACGTACCAAACGGGCAGCCATGCGCACGCGCATCAAAACCTCCCTGGACGATTGTGCATTGCATTCTTTTTGGTTTTATATTTTCGCCCATCACATGGGCTGAGCGCAGCGATGTCAAGCCTCGCGCATCAGCGCAACGCGAACTGCTGCTCGACGAAGGCCGTGACAAATCGCGGCATGGACGGCGTGAGATCGCTCACCCCGCGCACGAGATGAATGGCCGAGAGCTCTGGCTCGGCCTCGTCCGCCAGATTGGCTTCGATCCGCGCACGCGCCACATCACCCGGCATGTCCAGGTTGACGATTTGCAACATCGCAATCGTCGGGCCGGTGACGACGCAGTGCCAGTCCGGCTCGACCCGATAGTCGGCGGCGGTCAGGCCGGTCTCTTCCTCGAGTTCGCGGATCACGCTGCCGGGAATGTCCAGCGTGTGGCCCCTGACGTCTTCGAGATCGGGCGTACCGGACGGGAAATAAATCCGGCCCGCATTGGCGGTGTGCTGCGCCATCTCACCCATGACGAAGGCGCCGTCGGAGGCGCGCAACGCGCCCATGCCAAAACCGTTGAACACGGCCTTGTCGGGAAAACCCCAATCGCGCCAGGCGAGGAAGCTCGCGAAATCGGTCTCGAAATAGGTCGCAGAAAGATGCCCGTCGGCGAACGTTGCATCACGCCCGAGCAGGACGCGACCGTTCCAGATCTTTGGCCGCTCGCGCTGCTTCTCGGCGAAATGCGTGGCGATCTCGGCGCGCCGCTCCTCCGCGAACGCCCAGACGATCGGCCGCACGGCAAGTTCAAGCGTCGTGACCCGATGAATGATTGGTGACGTCATGACGCCTGATGACCACACCTTCGCGTCAGTTATTTGACGCTTCCCGTGGTCTTCTTGGCCTGCTCGACATACTTGTTGGTGAAGGTCTTGCTGACGTCGATCTTGGCGTTGGCGACCTCGGGCGATCCAACGCTGAACACCGCGAGCACGGCGTCGGCGCCCTTCGGGTCCATCTTGCCGGTCTCGGAGAACATTGGGATCGTGTTCTTCAGTGCCGCGAGATAGAGGTCCTTGTTCTTGCCAACCGTCTCCTCCGGCATCTTCGCCATGATCTCCTCGGGCGAGTGCGAGTGGATCCAGGCGAGCGTGCCCAGGATCGCGTTGGTCAGCGCCTGCGTCTCCTTCTCGTGGCCGGCGACCCAGGCCGCGGTCGAGTACAGCGCGCCGCCCGGATATTCGCCGCCGAACGTCTCAAGTGTATCCTTTTGCGTGCGGGTGTCCGAGAGGATGCGCAGATCCTTGTGGCTGCCCTGGAGCACGGTCACGGAGGGATCGAGCATCACGGCCGCATCGATCTGGCCCTGCTCCATGGCGGCGACCGCAGTGGCGCCGAGGCCAACGCCGATCACGGCGGTGCTGGCGGGATCGACGCCATTCTTCTTCAGCATATACTTCAGGAAGAAGTCAGTGGAGGAGCCGGGCGCGCTGACGCCGACCTTCTTGCCGGCGAGGTCCTTGATCGACTTGATCTCGTTGGTGTGCGACGGCGAAACCACCAGCACGAGGCCGGGATAACGGTCATAGACCACGAAGGCCTGAAGCTCCTGCTTCTTGGCCGCGAGGTTGACGCAATGGTCGAAATAGCCGGAGACCACGTCGGCGCTGCCGCCGAGCACGGCCTTGAGCGCGTCCGAGCCGCCCTTGAGGTCCACGAGCTCAACGTCGAGACCCGCCTTGTCGTATTCGCCGAGCTGCTTTGCCAGCACCGTCGGCAAATAGCACAAACAGGAGCCGCCGCCGATCGCGATCGTGACCTTGCTTTGCGCCGCGGCAAGACCGGTGGTGAGCGTCAGCGCGAGCAGCGCGCCCGCGAGCCTGGCTATCGTGTTCTTCATTGGTTTCCTCCGTTCGGCTGGCGGCACCATAAAGCAGCCGGGCTGGCTTGAGAAGCAGGACCGAAGGCGCTGGCCATCGGCCTTTCGGCGCAATAGCATGAAGCCCACAAGAACAATTCTTGATGGGGAGGATCATCCATGAATCGCCTTGCAATCGGACTGTCGATCGCCACCGCTTTTGCCGCCGGATGCGGCGCAACCCACCTGCTGCGGCCGGCGCTGGCCGCGGAGAACATCCCTCCGCAGATCATCCACACCGGCGAGATGGAGGGCGACGCGCTCGGGAATGCCAACGCCGTCGGCTACCGCTCCAAGACGTTCGCAAGCGCCGATGGCGCCACCATCTCGATCCAGGTCGGCAATGTGCCCAAGCACATGCATCCCAACACCAACGAGATCCAGTACATCTTAGAGGGCACCGGCACGATCTGGTTCGGCGACAAGGAGGTCACGGTGAAGCCGGGCGACCTCGTCATCATCCCGAAGGGGACGCCGCATGGCGGCACCAAGCCGATCAGCGGACAGGTCAAGGCGATCGCGATCAAGACGCCGCCGCAGGCCCCCGATGACACCAAGCTGCTGGATTGAGCTTTCGCGATCCGGGGCTCGCGCGGTGCGCGGGCCCCTCGCGGCTTAGCCACGCCCGTCCACGGTCGGGCGCCAGACCAGCAGTCTCCGCTCCACCAATGTCACGCCAAAATCGATCAGGATGACGAAGGCCGACAGCACGAACATGCCGGCGAAGACGCCGGCGACGTCGAATATGCCCTCGGCCTGCTGAATGAGGTAGCCGAGCCCCGCCGCCGATCCCAGATACTCGCCGACGACGGCACCGACCACGGCAAAACCGACCGACGTGTGCAGCGAGGAGAACATCCACGACAGCGCCGAAGGCCAATAGACGTGCTGCATCAGCTGCCGCTCGCTCATGCCGAGCATGCGGCCGTTGTCCAGCACGGTGCGGCTGACCTCCTTGACGCCCTGATAGACGTTGAAGAACACGATGAAGAACACCAGCGTCACGCCGAGCGCGACCTTGGACCAGATGCCCAGCCCAAGCCACAGCGCGAAGATCGGCGCCAGCACCACACGCGGCAGAGCGTTGACCATCTTGACGTAGGGATCGAACACCGCGGCGACCAGCGGCTGGCGCGCGAACCAGAAGCCGATCAGCACACCGCCGGCCGATCCGATCACGAAGGCCAGGATCGATTCCGTCAGCGTGATGCCGAGATGCTTCCAGATCACACCGGACGAGAACCATTTGACGATCTGGGCGAAGACATCGACCGGATTGGAGAAGAAGAACGGCGGCAGCAGGATCTTGCCGAACACGGGCACGGTCGACAGCAATTGCCACAGCGCGAGGCAGACCACCGCGACCAGCACTTGCAGCGTAAGCAGCGTGACGCGCGACATCAGACCGCCTCCGCCGCTTGCGTGGACTGCGCATAGCCCTTCATGACCTCGTCCTTGAGCACGCTCCAGATCTCGCGATGAAGCGCATGGAATTCCTTGTCCAGCCGCACTTCGAAAATGTCGCGCGGGCGCGGCAGGCTCACGCGCCAGTCGCCGATGATGCGGGAGGACGGCCCCGCCGACATGATCACGACGCGGTCGGCGAGCGCGATCGCCTCTTCCAGATCATGGGTGACGAACAGCACGGCCTTGCGGTCAGCGTTCCAGAGGTCGAGCAACAGGTTGCCCATCACCTGCCGGGTCTGTGCATCCAGCGGTCCGAACGGCTCATCCATCAGCAGGATCTTTGGATCGCGGATCAGCACCTGCGCCAGCGCCACGCGCTTGCGCTGGCCGCCCGAGAGCATGTGCGGATAGCGGTTGGCGAAGGCACCCAAGCCGACCGAGGTCAGCCATTTCTGCGCCCGCGGCAGTGCCTCGCTGCGCGGCGTGCCGCTGACTTCGAGCCCGATCGCGACGTTGTCGAGCGCGGTCTTCCAGGGGAACAGCGCATCGGCCTGGAACAGGTAGCCGGCGTCCCGGTTCAGCCCGGCAAGTGGCTGGTCGAATATCCTGACGCTCCCCGCAGCCGGCTTCAGCAGCCCGGCCGCGACGTTGAGCAGTGTTGATTTCCCGCAGCCGGTCGGGCCGACGATGGCGACGAACTCGCCCTGCGCCACCGTCAGATGCGCCTTCTCCACCGCCGTATAGACCCGCCCGTCCCCCAACTGGAACGCGACCTTGGCATCTTCCAGCGCCACTGCCGTAGGCGTTATCATATGCTTCCTCCGAACTTGGCCCGATGCCTTAGCCGCTCGCGCGACCAAGTTCAATCAAGCCGCCAAGCGTGCTACGCATGGGCCTTGTCATCCCCTCCCTTCCCCCTCCCTTCCCTGGGGCGGGTCAGCGCAGTGAGCCCCGCCCGATGCCGTCCAGGCCGATGATTGGCTATGCCCACGTCACCAAGAGCTTCGGCGCGCTCAAGGCCGTGGACGATGTGTCACTCGACATCGCCGAAGGCGAATTTGTAGCCGTCGTCGGTGGCTCGGGTTCGGGCAAGACGACGCTGCTGCGGCTCGCCAACCGCCTGATCGAGGCGGATGGGGGCACGATCACGGTCGAGGGCGACGACGTGCAATCCGTCGATCCGGTCGCGCTGCGGCGCCGCATCGGCTACGTTTTCCAGAGCGGCGGACTGTTCCCGCATCTGAGCGTCGCCGACAATATCGGGATCACGCCGAAGCTGCTCGGCGTCTCGGCAGCGGATATCGCAACACGGGTCGATGAGTTGCTCGAGCTCGTGCAGCTCGACCGGGCCGCCCATCGCGGGCGGTTGCCGGATGCGCTCTCGGGCGGCCAGCGCCAGCGTGTCGGCGTGGCGCGGGCGCTTGCGGCAAGGCCCCGCATCGTGCTGATGGATGAGCCATTCGGCGCGCTCGATCCCCTTACCCGCGATGCGCTCGGCGACGATTTTCGCGAGCTGCACCGCAAGCTCGGCCTGACCACCGTGATGATCACCCACGACATGACGGAAGCGATCCTGCTCGCCGACCGCATCGCGGTGATGCGCAGCGGGAAGCTGCTGGCGCAGGGCACGCCAGTGGAGCTCTCGAAAAGCAGCGACGCCTACGTGCTGGAGCTGCTGCGGACGCCGCGACGCCAGGTCGAGCGATTGAACGCGCTGCTGCTAAAGGGCGGGGCGGCATGAGCCTTTTCACGGATCCGCGTTGGGGCGAAGCGCTGGCGCATTTGCCCGACTATCTCGGCAACCACGTGCGGGTGAGTCTCGCCGCGCTTGCGCTCGGCCTGATCGTCAGCCTGCCGCTGGCGATTCTGACGCGCAACCGTCCCACGCCGCGCGCTGTGCTGCTCGCGCTCGCCAGCATCGTGCAGACGGTGCCCGGGCTGGCGCTGCTCGCGCTGTTCTATCCGCTCCTGCTGCTCGCGGCCTCCGTGGCGCTGGCCTGGTTCGGCGTCTCCTTCTCCGCTTTCGGCTTCCTGCCGGCGATGCTGGCGCTGGCGCTCTATTCGATGCTGCCGGTGCTGCGCAATGGCATCACCGGCCTCAACGGCATCGATCCCGCGCTGATAGAGGCTGCCAAAGGCGTCGGAATGACCGCGCGGCAGTCGCTGGTGATGGTCGAACTGCCGCTGGCGCTGCCGGTCATGATGGCGGGGATCCGCACCGCCGCGGTGTGGGTGATCGGCACCGCGACGCTGTCGACCCCGATCGGGCAGACCAGCCTCGGCAATTACATCTTTGCCGGGCTCCAGACCCAGAACTGGGTGTTCGTGCTGTTCGGCTGCTTTGCCTCGGCCCTGCTGGCGCTCGCCGTCGATCAACTGCTCGGCCTGGTCGAGAGCGGCCTGCGCTGGCGCAGCCGCGTGCGTGCGGCGCTTGGCGCGGCCGGGATCGCGGCACTGGTCGCCGCAACATTGGTGCCGACGATGGGGCGCTCGTCACAGAACTATGTCGTCGGCGCCAAGACGTTCGCCGAGCAGTATGTGCTGTCGGCGCTGATGCGGGACCGGCTTCAGGCCGCCGGTCTCGCCGCCGTCGCACGCTCCGGTCTCGGCTCAAGCGTGATCTTCGAGGCGTTGAAAGCCGGCGATATCGATCTCTACGTCGATTATTCCGGCACGCTCTGGGCCAATCAGCTTCACCGCACGGACATCAAGCCGCGCGCGGAGCTGTTGGCGGAGCTGCAGACAACGCTTGCGAAGGAGAACATCACCCTGCTCGGCGAGCTCGGTTTCGAGAACGCCTATGCGCTGGTGATCCCGAAGAAGCGCGCCGAGGCGCTTGGCATCCGCACCATCGCCGATCTCGCCGCGCATGCTTCGACCCTGTCGATCGCCGGCGACTATGAGTTTTTCTCGCGACCCGAATGGGCGGCGCTGCAAAAGGCCTATGGCCTCTCGTTCCGCGCCCAGCGCCAGATGCAGCCGGACTTCATGTATGCGGCCGTCGCCAGCGGCGAGGTCGATGTCATCGCCGGCTACACCAGCGACGGGTTGATCGCAAAATACGATCTCGTTGCGCTCGACGATCCCAGGCACGCGATCCCGCCCTACGATGCGATCCTGCTGCTGGCCCCAAAGCGCGCCGGCGACGAACGGCTGCGGGCCGCGGTGAAGCCGCTGCTCGGCAAGATCGACATCGCGACCATGCGCGAAGCTAATTTGCGCGCCGCCGGCAATGACGCGAATTCGTCGCCGGATGCAGTGGCGAAATGGCTGTGGGAGAAGGTGGGTGGGCGGTAGCCGCGCCATTCGTTCGATGTCGTCCTGGCCTTCGCCAGGACGACGTTGGAGAGACGCTACAGCCCCCTGATCATCCCCGCATCGATCAGCAGCCGGTTAAGCCGGCGCGCTTCGGCCCCGTCCTTGCATCCGTAGAATATGCCCTTGCAGCGGAGCATGATCTCCTTCTGCTCGGCGAAGGACGGATCGAGCGGGATGCCGGCGGCTTCCTGGATAACCAGCGGCAGATACGGGCCGTCGACCGTGTCCATCACGGCCTCGCTTTTCACCGGCTCGAAATTGACGGCGTCGATCGCGTAGTAAGTCGCGTAGAGACGTGCGTCGTAGGCGTCGAGCTTCTTGCCGAGAGCGCCCTCGTCGAGCCCGGGCTCGAGGATACCGGGCGCGAATTCCGGCTGATGATCGCCGTAGCGCACGATCAGGAAGGGTTCGCCGGGAAATTTCTTCTTCAAGCCCGCGAGGAAAGCGTTGTACTGCTCGGCGCTCATCGCCTGCCGCCGCAGGTACTCGTCGATGGACGGCACATTGCCCGGTGCGCGCCAGTTCGGCAGCAGATCCGGGCGGAAGCGCGTCTCCCAGGGGAAATGATTGGCGCCGAGATAGATGAAGGTGAACAGCGGCTTGTTCGGCGTCCGCTCGCCCATCAGCCGGAGCGCCTTGTCGTAGAAGAAGCTATCCGGCTCGACATCCTTGGCGCCGAGATCCTTGGAGTCGAGAAAGCGTTCGATGCCGGTCGTCACCTGAAAGCTGCGCGCGGCCATGAAGCCGCCATAGGCGGGGTACAGCGACATCGTGTCGTAGCCGCAGCGGCGCAGCGCCAGCGGCAGGCCGCGCTCGACACGGCCTGTTGCAATGCGCGTCACGAAATAGGCGAAGCGGCCGAACGAGCGCGACGACAACCCCGCGAGCACGTTGTATTCGGTGAACCAGCTCGGCCCGCCATTGCTCTCGGCCAGGAACGCGCGCTCCTTGCCGTCCCAGGATTTGAAATGGCTGCCGTAGCCGGCCGGCACCTTGATGCCCTGCGCGGCGCGGATGTCGAAGCTCGATTCATCATGGACCATGATGATGTTCGGCCGCCGGCCGGCAGGATGGCAGGCATCGACCAGCGGCATGTTGAGCCGTTCGTTGGTCGAAGCGGCCGACTCCATGAAGCCGTATTGCGCGAAGTCGGAGACCGCGCTGACGCCGGAGCGGAAGAACTTCGAGAGATAGCCGTCGTCGTAATAGCCGCGCCAAGCCTCGTCCGGATGGTGGAGCGAATAGCCGACCAGCGCGGCGAGGCAGGCGAGCATCGAGGCGAGCGCCGGTAGCCTACGGATGCGGAATGGGTCGAGCCACCACAGCGCATACATCAGCGGCAGCGTGACCAGGCCGGCCCCGATCACCGACCAGCGCAAATTCGGGAAGATCGTGAACAGGAACGCCACCGTGTCGCGGTCGATCATCATCAGGTCGATGAAGTTGGCCGTCATCTGCACGACGTCGTGCTTCAGCCGTGACAGCAGCACCAGCACCACGACCATAGTCAGCGACAGCGCACCCGAGAGCGCCGGCCGCCGCAGCAGCGCGATCCAGAAGAAGTTGAGGATGCCCCAGGCCAGCACGAAGGAGAGCCGTGCGCCGAAATCCGTCTCGGTCTCGTACATCAGGACGAGCGCCGCGAGATGCGGCGCTGCAACCGCGAGCAGCCGCCAGATGCCGAGCGCAGCGACGCTTGCCAGCACGGCGGTCGTGGCAGAAGGACCTGGATTGGGCGCGGACGCCATCGACGACACGCAACTGCTGGTCCGGCACGGTGATGCCGAGCCGGCTGACCGGGCCTGCGGCGTTCGGCGCAGCCGGAAGGCCTGCACCGTGTCATAAAACTGTAATTGAACGGTCACGGACAAGCAACGCGTGTCGCGGTCCGACCTTCGCTTAATGTTAGCGGAAGCCGATCGGTCTCCGGGCCCAATTCGTCCCTAGGGCAAATCCCGCAGTGCAGAACCGACTTGCCGTCTAGTCGAGGCCTTCGACGCTGACCAGGCGGGCAGAACTGCAAGCGTCCCGGACCGCTTTGAGACCCTGGTAGGTCGCGCCTGTGTAAAATGCCTCCCAGGCTGCGACGGATGGGAATTCCAGCAGAACGATCCTGCGGGGCTGCCAGTCTCCCTCGTAGACCTTGTGGGCGCCCCCTCGCGCCAGATATCGAGCTCCAGCGGCCTCCAGGGCGGGCTTCACGCCCAACATGAAGCTTTGGTACTGCTGCAAATCCCTGATCTCGACGTCGAAAATCACATAAGCCGGCATCTCAAGACGCTCCCACGATCGGAAATTGATCACCTGTCCGGCAATGGTCTCACCTCGGAGGCTCAGCCCTGCGGCAGCAGCCCGAGCCGCTTGGCGATGATGCGGTCGACCACACGCTTGGGCAGCGTGGCCGTCATCAAATGCCGCATCCGGTCCGGCGTGATCTGGTAGCGAACCTTGGGCCTCTCGGCGGTGAGCGCCTCGAAAACGACCTCGGCAATCCGCTCGGCCGGCAGCCCGGTCTCGCCGAGCTTCATCATGAACGCCATGACCTTGTTCAGCGCCGGCAGATAAGGCGAGTTCTGGTAGACCGAAAGATCGATCTGCTCGGCCTTGCTCCAGATCGGCGTCTTGACGGCGCCGGGTGCGACGATAATGACGTCGATGCCAAACAGCATCAATTCGCGGCGCAAGCTCTCCGACAGACCTTCGATGGCATGCTTGGAGGTGCAGTAAGGCGCCGACAACGGATTGCCGTTCTTGCCCGCGACCGAGCTGATCATCACGATCCGGCCCTTCGGTCCCTCCAGCGACGGGTCGGCGCCCAGCAGCGGCCCAAAGGCCTGCGTCGCGATGACCGGGCCGATGACGTTGATCTCCATCTGCCGGCGAAAGTCGTCGACCGACAATTCGAGCACGGGACCGGCGACCGCGACGCCGGCGTTGTTGACGAGACCGGCCAGCGTCTCGCCGCCCAGCGCCTCGCGGACTTTTCGCGCAGCCGCGAGGACCGCCGCCTCGTCGGTGACGTCGAACAGCAGCGCCGTGAAGTTCGTACCGAATTCACCCATGAGCCGATCCGCATCGGCCTGCTTGCGGACACTACCGAAAACACGATAGCCGCGCCCGATCAGAAACTTCGCAATGGCCCAGCCGATGCCGGTGGACGCGCCGGTGACGACGACGGATCGCATGATCTTCCTCCCCAAGAGCTCCCGCGATCATGCAGGCGAAAGGTGCCGGGGCGCAATGCCGTCCACCGCTCAAGGAGACGCCGCGGGTGTCAGTTCTTAAGTTGAAGGCGAGGTGCGAACCTCGCGACGTGCGATTGATTGCATCCTGAAGGTATGGATGAAGAGCCGAATCCTTGACCCTGAAGACGCTGGGCTTTTGAGGATCGGGAGCTTCTGAGAAATTCCGAAAACAACGCGAGACCAAGAATGTGGTTTAAGCGTCAGTTCTTCATGCTCAGGGAGCACTTCAGCTCGCGAAGAATTTGAATGAAGCAGCAATGCTTCGCGCGAGACGAAAAGAGCGAGACCGCTGGTTGCGATCTCGCTCGAATATAATCGCGAAGATTTAAGAATTGGTTTGGCGAGCGAAGCTTGTGTTTTCGCTCGCGTGTCCGGATGCGGCGCAACCGATACGCCGCATCCGAACGGCCGCTTAGTTCTTCGACTTGTCGACCAGCGCGCCCTTCTTGATCCAGGGCATCATGTCGCGCAGCTTGGCGCCGACTTCCTCGATCGGGTGCTCGGCGAGCTTGGCGCGGGTCGCCTTGAACGAGGTCTGGTTGACCTTGTTCTCGAGCATCCAGTCGCGGGCGAACTTGCCGGACTGGATGTCGTTCAGAACCCGCTTCATCTCCTTCTTGGTCTCGTCGGTGACGATGCGCGGGCCGGTGACGTACTCACCGTACTCCGCGGTGTTGGAGATCGAGTAGTTCATGTTGGCGATGCCGCCTTCATAGATCAGGTCGACGATCAGCTTCACTTCGTGCAGGCACTCGAAATAGGCCATCTCCGGGGCGTAGCCGGCTTCGACCAGCGTCTCGTAGCCGCCCTTGATCAGCTCGACCAGGCCGCCGCAGAGCACGACCTGCTCGCCGAACAGGTCGGTCTCGCATTCTTCCTTGAAAGTGGTCTCGATGATGCCAGCACGGCCGCCGCCGACGGCGGAGGCGTAGGACAGGCCGAGGTCGTGGGCGTTACCCGAGACGTCCTTGGCGATCGCGATCAGGCAGGGCACGCCGCCGCCACGCTGGTATTCCGAACGCACCGTGTGGCCGGGGCCCTTCGGCGCGATCATCAGAACGTCGAGATCGGCGCGCGGGTCGAGCAGGTTGAAGTGGACGTTGAGACCGTGCGCGAAGACGAGGGCGGCGCCCTTCTTCATGTTGTCGTGCAGGTGCTCGCGGTAAATGTCGCCCTGGAGCTCGTCCGGGGTCAGCATCATGACCAGGTCGGCCCATTTGGCGGCCTCGGCGACTTCCATCACCTTGAAGCCGGCAGCTTCCGCCTTCTTGGCCGAGGCCGAACCCTTGCGGAGCGCAATCGCCACGTCCTTGACGCCGGAATCCTTCAGGTTCAGCGCATGGGCGTGGCCCTGGCTGCCATAGCCGACGATGACGACCTTCTTGCCCTTGATCAGGTTCAGGTCGGCGTCGCGATCGTAATAAACACGCATGGTCGTTTCCTCGTTCAGGGGCCGGAATCGGCCGTTGGTCAGGTCTTGTCGGTCAGGTCTCGGACGGTGAAATTTGCGGATTTCGGGGGCTGTCTAGAGCATTTTCGGCCCCCTGGGAAACCCGTTTCTGCATGGAAAGCTGAGGCATCATGCATCCATAACGACGGGGTAGAGAGACGCCAGCAGCAGGATCGCCATCAGGATGTTGAAGGCGCGGACCAGCCGCTCGGAGGTCAGCACCGGCCGTAGTGCAGTGCCGAACAGGACCCAGACCACGGTCGAGACCGCGCCGACGAGTAGGCTGACCAGGGTCTGGATCGCGATATTGATGGGGAATCGGGCAATCGCCGCGTAGGCGGTGATTGTGCCGATCACGATCACCCAGCCCTTGGCGTTGATCCACTGGAACATCGCCGCGCCCCAGAAGGTCATCGGGCCGCGGCCGGTCTCGCCGTCCGGCGTGGTCGGGCCGGACAAAGCAATCACGGCGGCAAGGTAAATCAGATAGACCGCGCCGGCGTATTTCAGGATGGTCTGAAGGATCGGATAGGCCAGAAACACTGTGCCGAGCCCGAGACCCACGGCGGCGATCATGAAAGCAAAGCCGATGACGATACCGGCGATGTGGGGGATGGTGCGCCGAAAGCCGTAGGTCAGGCCCGAGGCCAGCAGCATGATGTTGTTCGGCCCGGGCGTGAAATACATCACGACCATAAAGGCGAGGAAGGCATAGAAGAGCGAATAGGCCATAGTCACCTCACGCGGTCTTCGGCAGGACTTGCGGACGCTTCGCGAGCACCATCACCGCGATACCGCCGATCACGGTGAGCATGCCGGCGAGACGCAGCGGGCCGAACCGCTCGCCGAACACGATGCTGGACGCAGCCGAGCCGACGAACGGCACCAGCAGCGCGAACGGCACCACTTGCGCAGGGGGATAGTCACGTAGCAGCCGGCCCCACAGCCAATAGGCGATGCTGGTGGAGATGCCGCCGATCAACAGCAGGCAAATGAGGCCGGTGAGCGACATGTGGATCAGCGACTGCCAGGTCGGCGTTGGTCCGTTGACGACCAGCGTGAGCGCGAACAGCGGCACCGCGGTGGCGAGGCACAACCAGGCGAACAGATCGAACATCGGCACGCCGCGGGCGCCGCGCAGCAGGACATTGCCGACCGCAAAGCTGACCGGCGCGATCATCAGCACGGCGAAGGCACCGACGCTGAAATCATAGCCGACCGTGCCGCAGATCATCAAAAGGCCGATGGCTGCGATGACGATGCCCAGCGTCTGCACCGGCGTCGGCCGCTCACCGAATGCGATCGCGGCAAAGCCGATCGTGAACAGCGCCTGGCTCTGCACGACGACGCTGGTCAGCCCCACCGGCACGCCATGGGCGATGCCATAGGCCTGGCTCAGAAATTGGCCGAGAAAGAGCGTGAAGCTGATCGCGATCAGGAGCGACCAGGCGACTTTGGGCTTGCGGATGAATAGGCACGGCACCGCGGCAATGGTGAAGCGCATCGCCGTCATCAGCTCCGGCGAAAATTCGTCGAGCGCGATCCGGCTCGCCACGAAGGCAAGCCCCCAGATGACCGCCACCAGGATGGCGATGAGGATGTCGGCCGGCTTCATTGTCGTTCCCGGTTCTGCCCTGTCGTGCAGCCCTGTTTGTTGTTCTGGTCGAGCCTTGCTCGCCGGCCGTTACGTGGAGGAATTGGGTTTCCGCAGCAGATAGGTGCCGTGCATCGGGGCGTGGTAATCGGCCGAGACCAGCGTGAAGCCGACGTCGGTCAGCATCCGCTCCATGACCCAGCCGAAAGTGGAATACTCGTCGCGCATGTGGGTGACGACGCTTTCACGCGGGACATCGTGGTTCTTGATCTCAAAGTCGGCCCATTGGTCAACGTCGCGCTCGACGGCATCGGGCATCGAGGCGTAGACGATGTCGCGCAAATAGAAAGTGGCACCGGGCTTGAGCGCGCGATAGATCCGCGACATGGCTACCGCCTTCCAGAAATCCGGCAGATGGTGCAGCGTGAACTCGCTGACGATCAGGTCATAGGATTCCGGCCGGTAGGCGAAGCTGAGCAGGCCGGCGGACTGCGTGCGCACGGGCGCCTTGCGGTCGCGCGCGTAGATCTCGGCGAGCGCCAGCATCGCGGGCGAGATGTCGATGGCATCGACCTCGGCGCCCATCAGCGCCGCCTCGGTCGCGAGCACGCCGTTGCCGCAACCGATATCGGCAATGCGCCAGCCGCGCTGGACGCCGAGCATTTTCAGCGCGGCGCGCGCCCGTAGATCGGCATCGTCATGACTGTCGTAGATCGAGGCCACTGCAGGCCCGATCCCCATCCGGTTCCGCTCGTTGTAATACCAGTCGCGCGCCAGCATGGCTCACATTCCCTCAGGCCCGCGACCAATCGCGGCAACACCGGTGCGCGACACTTCGACAAGGCCAAGCGGACGCATCAGGTCGATAAACTGATTGATCTTGTCTGTATTGCCTGTGATCTCGAACACGAAGCTCTCGGTGGTGGCATCGATCACGCGGGCGCGGAACGCGTCCGCCAGCCGCAGCGCCTCGACGCGATGCTCGCCCTGCCCGCGTACCTTGACCATCGCCAGCTCGCGCTCGATCGAGCGCTTGGTCAGCGTCATGTCGACGACGCGATAGACCGGGATCATGCGGTCGAGCTGATGCTTTATCTGCTCGATCACCATGGGCGTACCCGTGGTGACGATAGTGATGCGCGAGAGATGCTTCTGGCTCTCGGTCTCCGAGACCGTGAGGCTCTCGATGTTGTAGCCGCGCCCCGAGAACAGGCCGATGACGCGCGCGAGCACGCCGGGCTCGTTCTGCACGAGCACCGAAAGCGTATGCGTCTCGTTCGGGTCGTGGCGCTCCTCGATGAAATAGGCAGATGCGGGCTGGTTCATTGTCGTCCCCTTCATTCTCGTCGTTACGCCGTCGCCTGATGAGCGACCGGCGCATCCGTCCCGACCCAACCGCGGAACAGATCGAAATCGATATTGCCGCCGGACAGCACGAGACCGACGCGCTTGCCCGACAATCCTGTCTTGTCCTGAAGCGCCGCGGCGAGCGCGGCGGCGCCGGCGCCTTCGGCGAGATTGTGCGTGTCGGTCCAGAGCGCATGGATCGCGAGCGCGATTTCATCGTCCGTCACCTGGACGATACGCGAGGCGCCCTTGAGGATGACCGCGAGCGCTTCCGGATCGGGAATCCGCGTCGCCATGCCGTCCGCGAGCGTGTTGCTGGTCTCGGTGGTCACCACCTGACCCGCCGCGAACGACAGCGCGTAGGACGGCGCCTCGGTCGACTGCACGCCCACGATCTCGGTCTTCAGGCCGAGCAGATCGCGCGCCATGATACAGCCGCAGATCCCCGAGCCTTGCCCGATCGGCACATAGAGGATGTCGAGATCGGGCGCGGCCCGGAACAATTCGAGCGCATAGGTCGCCACGCCCAGCACCAGGTCCGTATGGAACGACGGCACCATGTGCAGCCCGGCGAACTGCGCGTGGCGTCCGGCTTCCTCGCGTGCGGCCTGAAAGTCCTCGCCGTGCTCAACGAGTTCGGCGCCGAACGCCTTCATCGCGCGGTTCTTCTCGACCGAATTGCCGCGCGGCACATAGATCACGGCAGTTACGCCATGGCGGCTCGCCGCAAAGGCGAGGCTCTGGCCATGATTGCCGCGCGTCGCCGAGATGATGCCCGGAATGTTCGGCCGTTCGCGCTTCAGCCGATCGAGATAGACCAACCCGCCGCGCACCTTGAAGGCGCCCGTCGGCGTGTGATTCTCGTGCTTGACCACGACCTGCGTGCCGAGCCGCTCGGCGAGCAGCGGCCAGGCGTGCGCCGGCGTTGCCGGCACCGCCTGCCCCACGATCGCATGTGCGCGTTCGAGCTCGTTCAGGTCGAACATCACGCTCACACCAGCGCCTTACCGCCGGCGAACGCCTTCGCGGTGGCTTCGTCGTTGGCCTGCTCCGGCAACAGCATCTCGTTGTGCGCCTTGCCGGAGGGGATCATCGGGAAACAGTTTTCCAGCGACGCGACGCGGCAGTCGAACAGCACCGGGCGCTTGACCGAGATCATCTCCTGGATGGCGCCGTCGAGATCACCGGGCTTGTGCACCTGGAGGCCGACGCCGCCGTAGGCTTCCGCGAGCTTGACGAAGTCCGGCATCGCCTCCGAATAGGAATGCGACAGGCGGTTGCCATGGAGCAGCTGCTGCCACTGCCGCACCATGCCCATGTACTGGTTGTTCAGGATGAAGATCTTGATCGGCAGCTCGTACTGCACAGCCGTCGACATCTCCTGCATCGTCATCTGCACCGAGGCATCACCCGCGATGTCGATGACGAGGCTGTCGGGATGGGCAACCTGCACGCCAACCGCGGCCGGCAGGCCGTAGCCCATGGTGCCGAGACCGCCCGAGGTCATCCAACGATGCGGCTCCTCGAAGCCGTAGAACTGCGCGGCCCACATCTGATGCTGACCGACCTCGGTGGTGATGTAGGTGTCCTTGCCGCGCGTCGCCTCGAACAGGCTCTGGATCGCATGCTGCGGCAGGATGACGTCGTTGCTCTTCCTGAAATAGAGCGAGTTGCGGGCGCGCCACTGCGCGATCTGCTGCCACCAGGCCTTGATGTCGGGCTTCTTCGCCTCCGCCTTGAACACCTGGAGAATGTCGCCGAGGATGTTGCCGCAGTCGCCGATGATCGGCACGTCGACGCGGATGTTCTTGTTGATCGAAGACGGGTCGATGTCGATGTGGATCTTCTTCGACCCCGGCGAGAACGCATCGACGCGGCCGGTGATGCGGTCGTCGAAGCGCGCGCCGACGCACAGCATGACGTCGCAATCATGCATGGTCATGTTGGCTTCATAGGTGCCGTGCATGCCGAGCATGCCGAGCCAGCTCTTGCCCGAGGCGGGATATGCGCCGAGGCCCATCAGGGTGGAGGTGATCGGAAAGCCGGTGACCTCGACCAGCTCGCGCAGCAGCCTGGTCGCCTCGGGACCGGAATTGATCACGCCGCCGCCGCTATAGATCACGGGGCGCTTGGCGCCTGCGAGCAGCGCGACGGCCTTGCGGATTTGCGTCGCATCGCCCTTCACGCGCGGCGCGTAGGAGCGATGCACGTCGGATTTGCGCGGCGGATGATAGGTGCCGGTCGCGAACTGCACGTCCTTGGGCACGTCGACGAGCACCGGGCCCGGCCGACCCGTGGTCGCAACGTAAAACGCCTCGTGCAGCACCTTTGCGAGATCGTTGACGTCGCGCACCAGCCAGTTGTGCTTGGTGCAGGGGCGCGTGATGCCGACGGTGTCGCATTCCTGGAACGCGTCGTTGCCGATCAGGTGCGTCGGCACCTGGCCGGAGATGCAGACCAGCGGGATCGAGTCCATCAGCGCGTCGGTGAGCGGCGTCACCATGTTGGTGGCGCCGGGGCCGGAGGTCACCAGTGCAACGCCCGGCCTGCCGGTCGAACGCGCATAGCCCTCGGCGGCGTGGCCCGCGCCCTGCTCATGCCGAACCAGGATGTGCTGGACCTCGCTTTGCTGGAAGATCTCGTCGTAGATCGGGAGCACCGCGCCGCCGGGGTAGCCGAAAATGTCGGTCACGCCATGATCGATGAGCGCGCGGACGATCATCGCGGCGCCGGTCATCTGGTTCGGATCGTGGCTCTTGTCGCTCATTGGCTTGCTCCGGATGCGCTGTTGTCAGCGGCTTCGTTCGTGTCGGGTTTTCGGAAATAAAAAAGGCCCCGAAGAGGGCCCATGCACACCGCCTGTCATGTGGATGGCAGCTAGCCACCCCCGGCGGTGTGCCTGGGTACGACGGCGATAAGGAGTTTGGTAATAATGTTACGCATGGCAGGTGCCCGGCTTCCCAAAGGTTGCGCGAAACATAGCGGCCAGCGCCCCGATGTCAAGGCAATGCGGCCGTTCCCGCGCGATTTTGGCAGTGTAGCGGTGTTCCCGGGGTTGGGCGAGAGGTAAATTCGGGAGCCGAGGCACAAAAGCGTGTCAGCCTTGGTCCCGCGCCGCGTTCACGATCGCCGCCAGCCAGCCCCGAATCTCCCCCGGCTTCACCCACTCGAATTCGGGCAATTGGTGCCGGAACCAGGTGAACTGCCGCTTGGCGTAGTGGCGGGTGTCGGCGCGGCCGATGGTCGCCGCCTGCTCCAGGCTGAGCTCACCGCGCAGATGCCGGATTAGCGCCGGCACGCCATGAGCCTTCATCGCCGGCAGCAGCGGATCGAGGTTTCGGGCGGCGAGACGCACCGCCTCCTCTAGCGCGCCGGCACCCAACATGGCGTCGAAGCGGGCGTCGATGCGCGCATAGAGCTCGTCGCGCTCGGGCGCGAGGAACACCGCCCGAAAACTGTCCTTGGGCAAGAGCGGCGGCTGGCCCTCATGATGCCAGTCCAGCAGCGAACGGCCGGTGGCTTCGACCACTTCGAGCGCGCGCGCAATGCGCGTGCGATCGCGACGGTTCAAGCGCTCGGCCGCCCGCGGATCGGAGGCTGCGAGTTCGTCGTGCAGCGCTTCGACGCCGTTCCGCTCCAGCCGCGCCCGGACGTCCTCGCGCACCTCGAGAGGGATCGGTGGCACCACGGAAAGGCCCGCCGTGAGCGCCTTGAAATAGAGCCCGGTGCCGCCGATGAAGATCGGCAGGCGCCCTTCGGCTTTCGCCGCTTCGAGCGCCTTGGCCGCGTCGCCCACCCAGGCACCGGCTGAAAAATTCACGGCCGCATCGACATGGCCGTACAGGCGATGAGGCACCTGCGCCTCGTCGCCAAGGGTGGGGCGCGCGGTGATGATGCGGAGGTCACGGTAGACCTGCATGGAATCGGCATTGATCACGACCCCGCCCGCAGCGAGCGCAAGCTCGAGCGCCAGCGCCGACTTGCCGCTGGCGGTCGGGCCTGCGATAAGCACCGCCTTGCCAACATGCCTTCTGCCGACTTGCCCCTCGCTCACGAAAACCTCAAATGTCCCTCGTTGCCACGCTGATCTGCAACCCGAATAATCCCGCGCTCGACTCGACCATCGTCGACGGCGCCCGCGCCGTGCTGCCTCAGGCAGCTCCCGCGCACTGGCTGTTCGACGGGGTTGCAGTCGACATCCCGTTCGGCGCCGACAGTAACCTCGAAGGCGACCGTCACGCCATCGAGCAGCGGCTCCGCGAGCTTCGCGGCGACCTGCCCATCGACATCGTGGTGCAGCCAGTCGGCTTCCGGCGCAAGAAGCTTTTTCTCGCCGACATGGATTCCACCATGATCGGTCAGGAATGCATCGACGAGCTCGCCGATTTCGTCGGGGTGAAGGCCCATGTGGCCGCCATCACCGAGCGCGCGATGCGCGGCGAGATCGAGTTCGAGCCGGCGCTGCGCGAGCGCGTCGCGCTGCTCAAGGACCTTCCCGCCAGTGCCGTCGACGAGGTGCTGGCCAAGCGCATTACGCTGACGCCGGGTGGCCGCGAACTGGTCGCGACCATGCGCGCCCATGGCGCCTATGCCTGCCTCGTCTCCGGCGGCTTCACGCTTTTCACCAGCGCGGTCGCCACCAGGATCGGTTTCCAGGAGAACCGCGCCAACGAGCTCGTCGTCCGCGACGGCAAGTTCACTGGCGAGGTGAAGGAGCCGATTTTGGGGCGCGCGGCAAAGCTCGCGACGCTGGTGGATCTGATGGAATCGTTCGATCTCGACGACATCGACTCGCTGGCGGTCGGCGACGGCGCCAATGATCTCGCGATGATCCAGGCGGCGGGGCTGGGCGTGGCGTATCACGCCAAGCCCGCGGTGGCCGCCGCTGCGGCGGCGCGGATCGATCATGGCGATCTCACCGCGCTGCTGTACGCGCAGGGGTATCGGCGCGAGGAGTTCGTGGAGGCGTAGCCTCCTCCTCTCCGCCGTCATGCCCGGGCTTGTCCCGGGCATCCACGTTACGCTCGTCCGCATGGCAAGGCGTGGACGGCCGGGTCAAGCCCGGCCATGACGAGAGGTGAAAGCGAGCGCTCTTACTGCACGCTCAGCGCGACAAAACGCAGCTCGCCGTCGGCGTTCGACACCAGCAGCAGCACCGATTTCTTGCCGTCCTTCTTGAGCTGGTCGACCCGTTTCTGGATGTCGGCGCCGCTGGAGACGGCCTCCTGCGCCACCTCGACAATGACGTCGCCGGCCGAGAGGCGCTTCTCGGCGGCATCCGAATTGGCGTCGACATTGGTGACGACCACGCCCTTGACGCTGTCCTTGATCTTGTAGCGCGCACGCAGGTCCTTGCTCAGCGCGGCGAGATCGAGGCCGAGCGCCTTCTGTGTCACGGTCTTTTCAGGCGGAGGCTCGTCGGTCTTCACCGCGGCCTGCACCTTGTCGGCATCCTGCAACCGGCCGAGCGTGACCTTCTTGGTTTCCTCCTGGCTCTTGCGGATGATGACGACGTCGACCTCCTTGCCGACCGCCGTGTCGGCGACCACGCGAGACAGATCCTTCGGGTCCTTGACGTCCTTGCCGTCGAACTTGACGACGACGTCGCCGGGCTCGATGCCGGCCGGTTTGGCCGGGCCCTTGTCGTCGACACCGGCAACCAGCGCGCCGCGCGGCGGCTTGATGTTGAGGCTCTCGGCGATCTCGTCGGTGACGCTCTGGATGCGCACGCCAAGCCAGCCGCGGCGCAATTCGCCGAACTGGCGGAGCTGGTCGACGACACCCGCCACCGTCTTCGACGGTACGGCGAAGCCGATGCCGATCGAGCCGCCGGACGGCGAGATGATCAGCGTGTTGACGCCGATGACGTCGCCATCGAGGTTGAACAGCGGACCGCCGGAATTTCCGCGGTTGATGGAGGCGTCGGTCTGAATGTAGCTGTCGTAGGGACCTGAGGAGATGTCACGGTTCTTCGCCGAAACGATACCGGCCGTCACGGTGCCGCCGAGGCTGAAAGGATTGCCGATCGCGACGACCCAGTCGCCGAGGCGCAGCTTGTCGGAATCACCGAACTTCACCGACACCAGCGGCTTCGACGGCTTGAACTTGAGCACGGCAAGGTCGGTCTTCTTGTCGACTCCGACCAGTTCGGCCTTGATCTTGGTCCCGTCGTTGAGAATGACGTTAATCTCATCGGCGTCCGCGATGACATGGTTGTTGGTGACGACGACGCCTGACGTGTCGATGATGAAGCCACTTCCGAGCGAGTTGGTCTTGCGCGGCGCCGGGCTGTTCTCGCCGCCCTTGCTGCCGCCGCCGGGACCCTTGCGGTTCTTGAAGAAGTCGTCGAAGAACTCCTCGAAGGGCGAACCGGGCGGCAGTTGCGGCATGGCATTGCTGCCGCCGCCCCCGCCCTTGGCTTCGACGGTCTGCGAGGTCGAGATGTTGACGACCGCGTCAATCACCTTCTCGGCGACGTCGGCGATGCCATCCGGTCCGCGCGCATAGGCCGGTGTGCCGAGTGCGCTGAAAGCGCCAACGGCGAGCGCGGCCAGCCCTAAGCGCAAACGGGTCGGGGCAATGGTGGCAGCGGTCATTGTGATCTCCAGGAAACAAGGATTCGACGTCAAGACTGCGCTCGAACGGGGGGACGGCGCAAGCGCGGACCTTAACGGGCCTCAAGACCCGGATAATAAGGCGAAAACCGGTCCCTCGCCTTCACTTTGGCGTTGGTGCGACGGCTAAATTGGACGTCGCATAACCCAGATCAGGACCAGGCCGGCCACGGCCGAACCAATGCCGACCGCCCGCAGGACGTTATCCGGCGTGGCCATCGCGCTTTTCATGGCCTTGCGCATCCAGGCCGGACTTGCCGCGAACATCAAGCCTTCCAGCACGAACAGGATGCCCAAACCGATGAGGAAGTCGGCGAACGCAATGGACCTCATCGGATTGGAACCTCCCGTTGTGCTGTTCTTGTCTGGACGAAGGGCGGCCAGACTTGCCGCCCTTGTCTCACTTACGGCTTCGCTAGCGTCGTGGTCGCCGTCTTGCCGGACGGGTTACCAAAGAACCGGAAGAAATCCGAGTCCGGGCGCAGCAGGAAGCGGGTGTCGTTCGCGCGCAGCCCGGTCTCATAGGCCGCCATCGAACGGTAGAAGGCGAAGAAATCCGCGTCCTGGCCGTAGGCTTCGGCGAACAGACGGTTGCGCTCGGCATCGCCGACGCCGCGCGTCTGCTCGGCCAGCGACCTTGCATCCGCCTCGATCACGGTCGCCTCGCGGTCGGCCTTGGAGCGGATCTCCTGGGCCTTCTGGCCGCCCTGCGCGCGGAACTCGGCGGCTTCGCGCTCGCGTTCCGTCTTCATGCGCTGATAGACCGCCTGGCTGTTCTGCTCCGGCAGATCGGCGCGGCGGATCCGGACGTCGACGACCTGGATGCCGTAGCCGTCGGCCTCGTGGTCGAGCTGATCGCGGATGCGCTGCATCAGCTTCTCGCGGTCGTCGCGGACCACGTTGATGAAGGTGACCTCGCCGAGCACGCGGCGCAGCGCAGCGTTCAAGAGCGTGGTGAGCTGGATGTTGGCGGCCTGGATCGAGCCGATGCTCTGATAGAAGCGGAGCGCGTCCTTGATGCGGTAACGCGCGAAGGCGTCGACCACGAGCCGCTTCTGGTCGGACGCGATCGCTTCCTGCGACGGGTTCTCCAGATCGAGGATGCGCTTGTCGATGTTGATCACCGAATTCCACGGCGCCTTGAAGTGCAGGCCGGGAGCGGTAACGACATCGACGGGCTTGCCGAACTGCAGCACGATGGTCTGCTCGGTCTGCGCCACCGTGAACAGGGACATGTAGCCCACGATCACGACGAGCAGGAGGCCGAGCAGCGTGACGATACCTGTGACCGGAGATCTCATCGGTTGCCTCCGGTCGTCTGCTGGCCGGTTGCAGGCGGCCGCTTGGCCGTCAACTCGCTGAGCGGCAGATAAGGCACGACGCCCTGGCCCGACTGGCCGCCGTCATAAATGAGCTTTTCCGAACCGCCGAGCACGCGCTCCATCGTCTCCAGATAAATCCGTTCACGCGTCACGTCGGGCGCCTTCTTGTATTCCTCGTAAACCTTCAGGAAGCGCGAGCTCTGGCCCTTGGCCTCGGCGACGGTCTGCTCCCTGTAGCCTTCGGCGGCCTGCATGATCTGCGCCGCACGCCCGCGTGCCTGCGGCACGACCTGGTTGGCATACGTCTGCGCCTCGTTCTGCAGCTGCTCGAGATTGGCGCGCGCCGCCTGGACGTCGCGGAAGGCGTCGATCACCTGCGCCGGCGGGTCGACCTTCTGCATCTGCACCTGGCTGATCTGAATGCCGGCGCCGTAGCTGTCCAGGGTCTTCTGGATTAGTTCCTGTACGCCTTGTTCGGTAACGTTGCGCGCGCCGGTCAGGATCGGCTGGATCTGCGAGCGGCCGATCACCTCGCGCATCGCGCTCTCGGCGACCGCCTTCACGGTGCCTTCGGGATTCTGGATGTTGAAGAGGAAATCGCCGACGCCGTTGGGCTTGATGCGCCAGAGCACGGTGAAGTCGACGTCGACGATGTTCTCGTCGCCGGTCAGCATCAGGCTCTCTTCCGGCACGTCACGAATGGAGCGGCCGCGCCGCGCCGGGTCGTCGATCAGCGTCATGCCGATGGAGATGGTGGAAACGCGCAAGGCCTTTGGCAGCAGCACGGTCTCGATTGGATAGGGCAGATGGTAGTTCAGGCCGGGCTCCACGGTGCGGACATGCTTGCCGAAGCGCAGCACGACGCCGAGCTCTTCGGACTGCACCCGGAAGAAGCCCGACAGCAGCCAGAACGCGACGATGAGCAGCACGATCAGCGTGATGCCGATGCCGGAGAAATAGCCACCCGGCATGATCTGCTGGAGGCGATCCTGGCCGCGCCGCAGAAGATCTTCCAGATCCGGCGGCCTTGGCCCGACCGGTTGCGGGCCGTTGCCCCATGGTCCCTTCGGACCCGAGCCCCATGGGCCACCGCCCTGATTCTTCCACGGCATTCGACGCTCTCCTCGGCAGGGTGAAATTGCCCCCGCCCGCTTTGTCCGGTCCGGCTTTATAGGGGACAGGCAGGTCCCTTACAACGCAGCCCTCGCCGCCCTCCGAGCTAAGCTTGGGGGCAGAAAAGTCAATGTTAACATTGGCAAATGCGGTTAATGGCCTGCCCGCCGACGATATGTCACATAGGAGTAGTCGGCGCTGTCGTGGGGTCCGGCAGGATGACGGATGCGTTCAACCTCATCCCACTCTGCCCTGTCGATGTCGAAATGCGTGTCGCCTTCGGGCCGGGCATGCACTTCGGTGATCTCGAGGCGATCGGCGCGATCGAGCCATTGCCGAAAGATTTCGGCGCCGCCAATCACGGCGATCTCGGCGACCGAACGCCGCAGGGCATCGCCGCGCGCGATGGCGTCTGCGGCGGCAGTCGATGTCGTCACGATGGCGCCGGCGGCGCGATAATCCGCATCGCGCGTGACGACGATGTTGGTGCGGCCGGGAAGCGGCCGGGGCAGGGATTCGAAGGTCCTGCGGCCCATGATCACGGGCTTGCCGATCGTGAGCGCCTTGAAGCGCGCCATGTCGGATTTCATTCGCCACGGCATTGCGTTGCCGGCCCCGATGACGCCGTTCTCCGCGATCGCGACGACGAAGACGATCTCCATCAGGTCGCGCTCCCGGCAAGCCGCGTCAGCGCCGGACCGGTGACGCGGCACAGCGTCCAGTCCTCCAGCATGATGGCACCGAGCGATTTGTAGAACGCGATCGACGGCGCGTTCCAGTCAAGCACCGCCCATTGCAGCCGGGACCAGCCGTTCTCGACGCATTCCCTGGCGAGGTGCACGAGCAGAGCCTTGCCGAGGCCCCTGCCCCGATGCGATGGCCGCACATACAAATCTTCGAGATAGATGCCGTGGCGGCCGCTGAACGTCGAAAAATTCGCAAACCACACCGCGAAGCCGACCGGCTCGCCGTTCCACTCGGCGAGAGCGCAATGGAGTTGCGGTCGTTCGCCGAACAGTGCGTCGGCGATGTCAGCCTCGGTCGCCTCGACCTCGTGCGAAAGTTTTTCGTACTCGGCGAGCTCGCGGATGAAAGCGAGAACCAGCCCGGCCTCACCGGGACGCACACGGCGGATGTTGAGCTGCATCGACTTCAGACCGCGACCGCGGCCTTGATGTGCGGATGCGGATCGTAGCCGACGAGCTCGAAGTCCTCGTAACGGAAGGAGAAGATGTCCTTCACGTCGGGGTTGATCCGCATCACCGGCAGCGCGCGCGGTGCGCGCGTGAGCTGGAGCTTCGCCTGCTCCAGATGGTTGGAATAGAGATGGGTGTCACCGAACGAATGCACGAAGTCGCCGGGCTTCAAGCCCGTGACCTGCGCCACCATCATGGTGAGCAGTGCGTAGGAGGCGATGTTGAAGGGGACGCCGAGGAACACGTCGGCCGAACGCTGATAGAGCTGGCACGACAGCTTGCCGTTGGCGACATAGAACTGGAACAGGCAGTGGCACGGCGGCAACGCCATCTTGTCGACCTCGGCCGGATTCCAGGCCGAGACGATCAGGCGGCGCGAGTCCGGGTTGCGCTTGATCATGTCGATCACATTCGCGATCTGATCGATGCTGCGTCCGTCCGGCGCGGGCCAGGAGCGCCACTGGTGGCCGTAGACGGGGCCAAGATCGCCGTTGGCGTCGGCCCACTCGTCCCAGATGGTGACGCCGTTGTCGCGCAGATATTTGATGTTGGTATCGCCTTTCAGGAACCACAACAGTTCGTGCACGATCGCCTTCAGCGGCAGGCGCTTTGTCGTCAGCATCGGAAAACCGGCGGACAGGTTGAAGCGCATCTGATGGCCGAACACCGACAGCGTGCCGGTGCCGGTCCGGTCGGTCTTTTCGGCGCCGTCTGAAAGAATCCGCTCGAGCAGGTCCTGATACTGGTGCATGTGCGTGAGCCTTTGGGGAGGCGGCGAACTTAGCGGCCGCCCCCGCGCTGCGACAGCGGCGATTCGCCATCCATGCGCATTATACCCGGAAAAGTGAGCGCTCCCGGTGCAAACGACAAGGGGCGGAACTCAGCGTCCCGCCCCTTGTCTATCAGATTGATCCTGCTGGCCAACTTGCCGGCTTGGGTTCGGGTCACGGCGCGCCGACGCTGGCGGCGCCCCTAGTTTTCGGATTCGGTGAACACCTCGTCGCGCTTGGCACGCAACGCCGGCAGCACCGTGAGCACCAGGAGGAAAGCGGCGATGCCGAGCAGCACGGCCGACAGCGGACGCGTCAGGAACACGCTCCAGTCGCCGCGCGAGATCAGCAGCGCGCGGCGCAGGTTCTCTTCCATCAGCGGTCCGAGCACCATGCCGAGCAGCAGCGGCGCCGGCTCGAAATCGTGCTTGATCAGCCAGTAGCCGACCAGACCGAACACGCCTGCCAGGATGACGTCGACCGGCGCGTTGTTCACCGAGTAGATGCCGATCGCGCAGAAGATCACGATCGAGGGGAACATCAGCCGGTAAGGGACGCGCAACAGCCGCACCCAGATTCCGACCAGCGGCAGGTTGATGATGATCAGCATCAGATTGCCAATCCACATCGAGGCGATCATGCCCCAAACCAGCTCCGGCTGCTTCTGCATCACCTGCGGACCGGGCACGATGCCGTGGATGGTCATCGCGCCCACCATCAGCGCCATCACGGCATTGGGCGGGATGCCGAGTGTCAGCAGCGGGATGAAGGAGGTCTGCGCCGCGGCATTGTTGGCGCTTTCCGGCGCCGCCACGCCTTCGATCGCACCGCGGCCGAACCGCGACGGGTTCTTGGCGATCTTCTTCTCGAGCGTGTAGGACGCAAAGGACGCGATGACCGCGCCGCCGCCCGGCAGGATACCGAGGATCGATCCGAGCACGGTGCCGCGCAGGATCGCAGGCGCCGAGTCGATCAGGTCTTTCCTGGTCGGCATCAGGCCGGTGATCTTCTGCTGCACGAGGTCGCGGTTCATCTCGGCGCCGGCGTCGAGGTTGCGGATGATCTCGGCGAAGCCGAACACGCCCATCGCCACCGTCGCAAAGCCGAGACCGTCGGCAAGCTCCGGAATGTTGAACGCCATGCGCGAGGCGCCGGTCTCGATGTCGGAGCCGACCATCGACAGCATCAGGCCGAACACGATCATCGCGATCGCTTTCAGGACCGAGCCCTTGGCCAGCACCACCGCAAAGATCAGGCCGAGCACCATCAGCGAGAAATATTCCGCCGGGCCGAACGCCAGAGCGAGCTTGGTCAGCGGCGCACCGAGCACGGCGATGAGCACGGTCGCAACGCATCCGGCGAAGAACGAGCCGATCGCCGCGATCGCCAGCGCCGGGCCGGCACGGCCTTGCTTCGCCATCTGGTGACCGTCGATGGCGGTAACGACCGACGTCGCCTCACCGGGAATATTGACCAGGATCGAGGTGGTGGAGCCGCCGTACTGGGCACCATAATAGATGCCGGCGAGCATGATCAGCGCGCCGACCGGCGGCAATCCGAACGTGATCGGCAGGAGCATCGCCACGGTTGCGACGGTGCCGATACCGGGCAGCACGCCGACCAGTGTGCCAACCAATGCGCCAATCAGGCACATGAGAATATTGATCGAGATCGGGAGCGACAGACCGTAGAGCCACCAGGGTGACCACCAGGAGATCTGAAACACCACACCGAAACCAAGGCCCAGATTGTGGAAGAGATCGAACATCACACCCTCACTGAACCAGGAAGCGCGGGAACATCGGCATCGGCAGGCCTAGCACGTAGGGGAAGAGCAGCGCGCAGCCGAGCGTCAGGCAGGCGCCGACAATGAGCGCTTCGACCCAGCGTGTCTCATGCGTACCCATCGCCGCGATCATGAAGCTTGCGAACGCCGTTACCACCACCCCAAGCGGACGAATCGCCAGCGCGAAGAAGACGATCGAGAACATCACGAAGAGCGGCCCACGCCAGGCATAGTGCGCCATGCTGGGCCCGTCGGTCAGCAGCCCCGTCAACGCGATGCCGGCGCCAAGTGCGACGAGGAGCCCGCCAAACATCCGCGGCGCCGTGCCGGCGCCAAAGGAGAAGCCCCGCATCCCCTGCAAATCGCTAGAGGCCCACAGTGCGAACAAGGCGAGCGCCATCAGCACGATTCCGCCGACATAGTCCTGCGCGGACCTGATCGTCATGAAGAACGTGAGAATCGCCACCGCAAAGATCGGATAGGAATAGATCAGCGCCAGCAGCACATCGGATGACGCCTTCTTGGTGTCACCGCCGACCGCCCCGAGCAACGCGCCGGGCGCCCCCGCGAGCAGCGCAGTCGCGTGGCTGATGACGACGGCGGCCGGCCCGCGTCCAGCGCCCCAGCCAAAGATCGTCCCGAACGACCAGATGAATTCGAAAATCTGCGGCGCTATGGCCAGCAGACAAAAGCTGATCACCACCGAGGTGTTTCGGTTGGCTGTCGCCGAGTGGCCCATCGTATCGGCCATGCATGTCTCCTCCGCGACCCGTAAGCCACGAGCACTGTTGTTCTAATCGGCTGGAAATCGATGCCCCCGCCCGGATCCCTGCCTAGCCATTTTCATTACACAATGCCAGCAAAACCCAACAAGCCCCCGACGAGCAAAATCCATAGTGGATTGATGCGCGAGACGGATGCGACCACTGCAACCGTCGCGGTCAGAAGCAGCGCAGCAAGCGTACGATCGGTCGACTCGGCGAGGATCAGGGCGCTCGCCGCCATCAGGCCGATCGAGAGCGGAACCAGTGCAGCCTGGATCAGCCCGGGCCAGCGCGATTGGTTCGGCCGGTTGAGGAGCCGGCTGACATAATAGGCAAGCAACGCGGTGGGCAGGCACATGGCCAAAGTCGCCGCCAGGGCGCCGGGGATGCCGGCGACAGCATAGCCGATCAACGTGACGATAAGCACATTCGGACCTGGTGAGAGCTGCGCGATCGCATAGGCATCGGCGAACTGCTTGTCGGTCATCCAGTGATGCACATCGACCGCGATGCGGTGCATCTCGGGCACCGCCGCCGCGGCACCGCCGACCGCGAACAGCGACATCAGACCGAAGGTCGAGATCAGCCCCCAGATCGGGTTCTCCGCGTTCATGCTGCTACCTTCCGCCGCATCAGGAAAGTGGCGCCGACGCTGACGGGGATCGCGACCAAAAGCACGGCCTGGAGCGGCAGGCGAAGGACGCCGATGGCGAGGAACACGCCCAGCATCAGGATGAGCGCCAAGGCGTCCAGCCGCTTGAGCAGCGGCGTCATCATCCGGAAGACCACCGCGATCAAGAGGCCGACGGCCGCACAGGAAATGCCCGCGAGGATGCGGCGCAGCACGTCCACATCGCCGAACCGGGCGTAGATGATCGCGAGCACCGTCATGATCAGCGTGGGCGGCAGCAACAGCCCTGCAAAGGCGGCAATGCCGCCGGCGATCCCGCGCAGCCGCGCGCCGAACACCATCGAGAGATTGACGATGTTGGGCCCGGGCAGGAAATGGCAGAGCGCAAAAGTCTCGTTGAACTCGTCCGCCGTCATCCAGCGGTGCTGCTCGACGATGGCCTGCCGGGCGAATACCAAAACCCCTCCGAAGCCCGCCAGCGACATCCTGGCGAAGGCGAGGAACAGCGCGAGCAAGCCCGGCGGAACGGCGCTGGTGGCTGGACCGTCCGGCTCTTGAACTCGTTGTTGCGCGACCGGTGCGGAATCCTCGGACATGTCAGGAGCTTAGAACGCCGGCCGGGAGGCGGCCAAGCCTGCCGGGAACCTATCCAGAGGGAACCTCGGAATGATCCCTCGAAACACCTGTTATTTGAAACGTTTGCCCCCTATATTGGGAGTGCCGGTTCGCCGGCTATGGAAATAAACGGTCGTCGCAATAAACCATTCGGACCCGGGGGCGGTACCCGGCGCCTCCACCAAAGCCCACCAGCGGGCTGGCCCTGAAAGCGGGCTTTGGCGGGGGCGAAATAGGATCGACGAGGGCGTAAAGGGCGTTCTTTTTCCCGGTATTGTTCCGCCGTTATCGGGCTATGCAATAGTTGCCAACGACAACTTTGCTCCGGTTGCTCAGGCTGCGTAACGCAGTTTGAAAGACCATTCTGAAGTCCTAACGGGTTAAGCTCCGTTAGGCGGGGTTCGGAGGCACCTGGCAACAGAAGCCTCCACTTACCTCTTATTTCCTACACCGCGGGGACTCCTGCTGACCCGTCAGGCGCGGTACTATTGCGACTTGGCGAGTCGGGCCGGCAGGGCCCAGCTCCTGGAATGCAACAGGACCACCATGGCGACCGATCATATCCGATACGATGTGCTGGCCCGCGACGCGCTGCGCGGCGTGTTGCGCAAGGTGCTGACCGACGCCGCGTCCCAGGGACTACCCGGCGAGCATCATTTCTTCATCACCTTCGTGTCGAAGGCGGAGGGCGTGAAGCTGTCGTCGCGGCTGCTGGCCCAATATCCAGAAGAGATGACGATCATCCTGCAGCACCAGTTCTGGGATTTGACCGTGCTCGAGGACCGCTTCGAGGTCGGCCTGTCTTTCGGCGGCATTCCGGAGCGGCTGATCGTGCCGTTCAGCGCCATCAAGAGCTTCCTTGATCCGTCCGTGAAATTCGGCCTCCAGTTCGACACCTCCGATGTCGCCGACGTCTCGGCCGAGACCTTGCCGGCCGCTCCCGCCCCGTCCGCGGTCGCGGTGGCCCCTGCCACTGACCCTGCGGAAGGCACTGAGGAGCCGGCGGCTCCGAACCAGGGCGGCGCCGAAGTCGTGCGATTGGATCGTTTCCGCAAGAAATGATCTAGATCGGGTCGGCGCCCGTCGCAGGCGGCCAAACTCCCTATATAGAGGCACATGATGAGGCCGCGCGGCATTTCGCGCGGCGGAATGGATGTGCTCATGGCCAAAACTTCCCTCTCGAAGACTTCCCCCTCGAAGACCGACGGCTCCTCGCGCCCGGCGACCCGCACCGAGACCGACAGCTTCGGCCCGATCGAGGTCCTCGCCGATCGTTATTGGGGCGCGCAGACCGAACGCTCGCGCCAGAATTTTCGCATCGGCATCGATCGCATGCCGATCTCGCTCGTGCATGCGCTCGGCATCGTCAAGCTCGCCGCAGCGCAGTCCAACCAGGAGCTCGGTTTGCTCGACCAGCGCCGCGCCAACGCCATCATCCGCGCTGCGCGCGAGGTGATCGAGGGCAAGCTGGACGATCATTTTCCGCTGGTGGTGTGGCAGACCGGCTCGGGCACCCAGAGCAACATGAATCTCAACGAGGTCATCGCCAACCGCGCCAATGAGATCCTGGGCGGCGAGCTTGGCGCCAAGAAGCCGGTGCATCCCAACGATCACGTCAACATGAGCCAGTCGTCGAACGACTCGTTCCCGACCGCGATGCATATCGCGGCGGCAAGCCGCATTACCGCCGATCTGGTCCCTGCCCTTGGCGAATTGCTGCGTGCACTGCGCAAGAAGGAGAAGGAGTTCGCAAAGATCGTCAAGATCGGCCGCACCCACACCCAGGACGCGACGCCGTTGACGCTCGGCCAGGAATTTTCCGGCTATGCCGCACAGGTCGAAAGCGGCATCGCCCGGCTCAAGGTCGCGGTGAAGGAGCTCTATCCGCTGGCGCAGGGCGGCACCGCCGTCGGCACCGGCCTCAATTCGAAGCCGCGCTTTGCAAAACTGTTCGCAAAGCACGTTGCCGGGATTACCAAGCTGCCGTTCACCAGCGCGGCCAACAAATTTGAGGCGCTGGCTTCGAACGACGCCTATGTATCGGCGCACGGCGCCATCAATTCGGTCGCGACAGGCCTGTTCAAGATCGCCAACGACATCCGCCTGCTCGGATCGGGTCCGCGTTCGGGCCTCGGCGAACTCATGCTGCCGGAGAACGAGCCGGGCTCCTCGATCATGCCGGGCAAGGTCAATCCGACGCAGTGCGAGGCGATGACGATGGTGTGCTGCCAGGTGTTCGGCAATCACACCGCGATCACGGTCGCCGGCAGCCAGGGCCATTTCGAGCTCAACGTCTATAAGCCCGTACTGGCCTACAACATGCTGCACTCGATCCGGCTGATGGCGGACGCCGCGCGCTCCTTCACCGAGCATTGCGTCAGCGGCATCCGCGCCGACGAGAAGCGCATCAAGGAACTGATGCAGCGCTCGCTGATGCTGGTGACGGCGCTCGCCCCCAAGATCGGCTACGACAACGCGGCCAAGGTGGCCAAGACGGCGCATGCCAACGGCACCACCCTGAAGGAAGAGGCGCTGCGGCTTGGCTTCGTCTCAAGCGAGGAATTCGACCGCCTGGTGCGCCCCGAGAAGATGACCAGCCCGGGATAAATTCCGAATTCCGATAGCCATCCGTAATGATACGGAGCCCCTAGCTCCATTAAATGTAGGGCTTAAAGGACGGGATTTGATTACCGTCAATGTCGCGGCGGGATTGCGTGTTACGTAGCCCCTCCGCCCCCACGGGGCGGAATTCATCGTTTGATGGCCCAAGGGTCGATTGACGAGGACAAGCGAATGGCGATCAAGTCTCATCGGGCGCAATTCGGCGCACAGTTTCTGAATGTTTCATCCTGCCCACGGAGGATCGGATGATGGAGACGCGACATGGCGAACGTCATCAACCTGAATCGTTTCCGGAAGCGCGCCGAGCGGGAAGCCACGGCGAAGCAGGCGGACGCCAACCGAACGAAGTTCGGCCGCACGAAGGCGGAGCGGTCGGCGGAGGAGACGCGCGCGGATCAGGCGAAGACGCACCTGGACCAGCACCGGATCGATTGCGAGGAGCAGCCATGAAGTCGCCCGTCGTGAAACGGTCGATCGTCGTCGCCGGCCACAAGACCAGTGTCAGCCTGGAAGAGGCGTTCTGGAACGGCATGAAGGAGATCTCGGGCCTGCGCAACATGACGCTGTCCGAGCTGGTCGGCGAGATCGACAGCAACCGCCAGCAGGGCAATCTGTCCTCGGCGATCCGCCTGTTCGTGCTCGACTACTTCAAGAGCCGCGCCATGGCCGCCATCCAGGCGGAAAAGGTCCCGGCCCAGTAGCCGTCTTTGCGCCGATCCTTGATGCCGATCCTGGCGCCGATCGCTTCTGTCACGAAGCTGGTACTTTAAAATCACTCTAAGGTGCAGTTTCAGCGACCGAGCGCGCTTGACCTCGATGCCCTGCGTTGAAAATACAGGGCATGACCGACATCCATGATACGCGTCCGCAGATGCCGCTGGGCCTGGCCCAGCGCGGCTATACCGGCGTCATCCAGCACCTTTCCCCCAAGGACGCAGGCTCGGCACTCTCGGACATCGAACTCGAGAGTCGGCTGATCGAGCTCGGCTTCGTCGAGGGCGCGCGGGTCGAGATCCTGCACGAGGGGTTGGTCGGCCGCGACCCGATCGCCGTGCGGGTCGACAGCATCACCATCGCGGTCCGCCGTCGCGAAGCCATGGCCATTATCGTCGCCTGAAGCGACCGGACCCCAATTCCATGGAAGCACCCCTGCTGCATCTCGCCCTGGTCGGCACGCCAAACAGCGGCAAGACCTCGCTGTTCAATGCGCTGACCGGCAGCCGGCAGAAGGTCGCGAACTATCCCGGCGTCACCGTCGAGCGCAAGGAAGGCTTCTTCGTCACGCCCTTGGGACGCCAGGTCTCCGTGGTCGACCTGCCGGGCACCTATTCGCTGCGCGGACGGAGCCCGGACGAGGAGATCACCCGGGACTTCGTGCTCGGCAAGGCCACCGGCGAGATCGTGCCCGACCTCGTGCTGTGCGTGGCGGACTCGACCAATCTGCGCCTGACCATCCGCCTGCTGCTGGAGCTCAAGCGCACCGGCCGGCCGATGATCCTCGTGCTCAACATGTTCGACATCGCGACCCGCCGCGGCATCACTGTCGACGTCGAGCGGCTCGCCAAGGAGCTCGGCGTGCCCGTGGTCACCTCGATCGCGGTGCGCAAGGGCGGCACGGCCGACCTGCTGTCGCTGACCGACGAGATTTCGGCAAAGCTCGCCGCCGAGCCGGGAGAGAACAATTGGCGGGCGCTCAGCGTGGCCGACTTGCGCGCCACCCAGCGCGAAGCCGACCGCATCATCGCCGACTGCGTCAGCCTGCCCAGCCGGCCCGACACCTGGACGGCGCGGATCGACGCGGTCGTGCTGCATCCCGTCGGGGGGCTGATCGTGCTCGCGGCGATCCTGTTCGTGATGTTCCAGGCGGTGTTCGCCTGGGCGCAGCCGCTGATGGAGTTGCTCAATTCCGGCTTCGACTCCCTCGGCGAGTTCGTGCACGCGACCTTACCCGCCGGCCTGCTGCAGAGCTTCCTTCAGAACGGCGTGATCTCAGGCGTCGGCAGCGTCATCGTGTTCCTTCCGCAGATTATCATCATCTTCCTGTTTATCCTGCTGCTGGAAGATTTCGGCTACATGGCGCGCGCCGCGTTCCTGATGGACCGCATCATGGGCGGCGCCGGCCTGCACGGCCGCGCCTTCATTCCGCTGCTGTCGAGCTTCGCCTGCGCCATCCCCGGCATCATGGCGACGCGCGTGATCGACAACAAGCGCGACCGGCTGACCACGATCCTGATCGCGCCGCTGATGACCTGCTCGGCGCGCATTCCCGTCTACACGCTGATCATCTCCGCCTTCATTCCGGCCAAAGACGTCTGGGGCTTCATCAACCTCCAGGGCCTCGTGATGTTCGGCCTCTACGCTGCCGGCATCATCAGCGCGCTGCTGGTCTCGTTTCTCATCAAATTCTTCATGCTGCGCGACTATGCGCCGGCGCCGTTCATGCTGGAGCTGCCGGACTACAAGATGCCGCGGCTGAAATCGATCGCGATCGGCGTCTACACGCGGGCCAAGATGTTCCTGCACCGCGCCGGCACCACGATCTTCTCGATGATGGTGCTGATCTGGTTCCTGGCCTCGTTCCCGCAGCCGCCCGCAGGCGCCACCGAACCGGCGATCGATTTCAGCCTCGCTGCGATCATCGGCAAGGCACTCGAGCCGCTGCTGGCGCCGGTCGGCTTCAATTGGCAGATCGCGGTCGCGCTGATCCCCGGCATGGCGGCGCGCGAGGTCGCGGTCGCGGCGCTCGGCACCGTCTATGCGATCGAAGGCGGCAAGGAAGCGGCCGAGCAGATCGGCCAGGTGCTGGCGACGAAATGGTCGCTCGCGACCGCGCTGTCGATGCTTGCCTGGTACATCTTTGCCCCGCAATGCGCATCGACGCTGGCCGTGATCCGGCGCGAGACCGGAAGCTGGACCTGGATGGCCGTCACCTTCTTCTACATGCTGGTGCTGGCCTATGCCGCGAGCCTTCTGACCTACAATGTCGCGGTCGCGTTCGGGGCGGGGTAGGCCCCAAACAAAAAACTGCGAAAACAACCCCATGCACAGTAGACGGGTGTTGTGAAATCAATGACTTACACTTGTGCGAAAATCGTCCGGCCGCAGGGCTGCGCCAGTTGCTCCGTCGGGCAAAACAGGAGCATGATGCCATCATCGCCACGACCGACCATATCTGGCGTCAAGCCGGTTTATGCGCCAGCACCGTTCCAATCCGCTCCTTCTTGAGCGCGAACTGCGCGGCCAATGCGAGGCCGAATGCCAGGCAGAACGTCGTCCCAGCCGCAATGAAGCGCAGCTTATTGGTTTCCCAGATTGCCCCCTCCTGTGCCATCAGCGACAGCAGTTGGGGCAGAAGCAAGAACACATTGGTTGCCGCAAAGCCGAAGCAATTGAACAGCCGCCACGCGACCGTTCGCATCGAATTGTCGATGTCCGGCAGATCGGAGCAGCTCTGCCTGTCGAGATAGTACGAAATATAGACTGTCACGAGCGCCGGCCCGAGGCCCCACCGCAACATCGCAAAGTAAAGGCTGGCAAGGGACATTTCCCGCAAATTGCCCTCGCCAAAGTTATGCACGGCCAACGTCAGACCAGCGGGCCCTACGGCGAGCGCGACCAGGAAGCTCCAGCAATAAGTGGTGAGGTGGGACTGATCTGAATCGCTTCCCAGAGATGACATCGCAAATCGAAGCAAGAGAACGACGACGATTGCCAATCCATAATTGCAAAGCGAATACATGACCCATGCAATCGAGCGATTGGGGTCCTGCGCCCAGACGACGCCTCTGCCTTGCAGCACGTCATAAATCACGGCCGAAATGGTCACGCCCAGATAAACGGAGCAGATCAAGGCAATGATATAGACGATCCAGTACCGTAGCGGATTGTCGTGAATGGGCGCATCGATTTCGATGCCGAATTTGCTGGCCTCATTGCGCAGGTCGATGCGGGAGCCGTTGCGATAGATCAGGTAACACGCGACAAGCCGGGCAAATCGGTTGTAGAGGTCCTTGATCAGTTGCGTGGCCTGGGGCGCAGCAAGGCCCGTCAACGTCCCAGCCTTCCACTGGCTCATCGTCGGCGCCCCCTGCTGGAAGTCTGCCATCAGCTTGTCGAAACCAAAGCTGTCCTCGGTGAAGAAGGTGGCGTCATCTCCGGTGTCGCGTCCCTGCGTCAGCCACCATTTCATGTAACAGATTTCCGCCCACATCCGATCCGGGGTGTTCGGATCCTTGCGGAAGTCCTGATCGACGACATCTGGAGAATTCGCGATGACTTTCGAGAGCACCTCCTGCGGCACACGCAGCGAAAAGCGGATTTGCGCCATGATCTGCTTCGCGAGCTGAGGCACGCTGATCCAGCTCTGGATCACATCGCGCACCATCAGCAGGACGTTCCATTGAGCCTCCTTCGTCAGGAGGAACAGATACACGATCCCCATTGCGGCGACGACGGTCAGGTACGGAGCAGACTGACTTTTCGCAGCCTCTATGAAGGCTACTGGAAATGCAGGAACCAGCGGCGCCAGGGCAATGACGTCGCGGTTCTCATGGATGAGAAGAAGGAAGAAGCCGCATGAGAATACGACAAAGATGAACCCGCCCAATCGATACTGCTGCCGGGTCGTCATGTATCGCGGGAAAGTCGGGACTTCGGCAATGTTGACCGCGCGGCCAAAAGCCTGCCAGGCCAACCGGCCTGCCACCACCAGGCCCAACAACGTGATGGACCAGCGCACCAGCGAAGGAACCAGGTCGGACGCGGCGTCACGGACCTGATCTGCGGAGGCTTGTGTCGATAGTAAAATGGAAATGACAATTCCCAACACGATGCTAGCCATAGCCTGAACTCCCTCTTGAGCGAGATAGTTCGAACGGGCCGCTCTACGCGGAATTAGGCGTACCGTAAATCCGGAGCGACCACGTGTGTGTGAACCAATTCACATCCTCTGGACGTTTTCGTGCAGCTCTCTCTCTGAAGAGGCACAATGCCTTGCCCGCAAGAAAATCGCCGGACCGCATCCGGAAAGAGCCTCGCACAATCAGCGCTATCAGCTGTTCGCCGGTTGCACCGTCGCGCAAAACAGGCGCATGATGGTATTGTCGGAGAATTGGCGCGACGCTTCGTGACGGCAAGCTAGGCCGGCGTAGCACGCCTTCTCAGCCGCGGGCCGGGCTCGCCGGAAACGTCGCGGTGAACACCGTTTCATCTCGCATCGACGACGCGACGATCAACCCGCCATGGGCGCGCGCGATCTCTTGGGCAATGTACAGTCCGAGCCCAAGCCCTTTCTGGTTCGGCAGAACGTCGCCGCGATCGAACGCAGTGAAAAGGCGCGGGATCGCATCAGCCGGAATTGGCGCGCCTTTGTTGGCAACGCTGAGATCAAAGCCAGCGCCGGTCGTCTGCGCCAGCACCCTGATCGGCTTGTCGGCGGCGCCATAGGAAATCGCGTTGCCGAGAAGATTGGACAGCATCTGACCTATGCGGTCGGCGTCGATTCTCACAGGTCCCGGAACGTTGACGACCGTTTCGATGACGCGATCCGGGTGCACGTTCTCGAACTCCGCGACGATTTGCCTGATGACAGGCTCGAGTGGCTGTTCTTTCAACTTGAGCTGCATCCCGGCGCCGAGCCGCGCGCGGGCGAAGTCCATGACATTGTCGATCAGGCCCGCCATCCGGCCCACGCTTCCCTGCAGGAGGTTGATCCAGTTCTTCCCCTCGTCATCGACCTTCTTGTTCAGAAGCCGCAGGCCGCCCTGGATCGAGGCAAGAGGGTTTCGGAGGTCGTGACCGAGCACGGCGATGAACTGCTCGCGCAGTTCCGCATTGCGTTGTTCCAGCGCGAGCCTGTTCTCGATCAGTTCGACGCGCTCGGCCGCGTCGAGATGAGACGCGATCAGCTCGGCAAAAAGCTTGAACATGCCGATGACTTCGGGAGTCCGAAGCTTGCGCGGCTTCGGATCGATCGCACAAAGAGTTCCGAAGAATGAACCGTCGGGCAGAATGATCGGCACGGAGATGTAGCTTTGGAAGCCATATTGTGCAGGCGTGTGATGCTTGCAGTAGCCGGCGTCTTTGCTGACATTCTCGATGACGACCGCCTCGCGGCTCTGCCGGATCTCATGGCAGATCGTGGTCTCGACCTTGAGCTCGTCACCGGGTTTCAGCCCGAACGCAAGTTCGTCACGCGAGGCACATGTGATCCACCTGTCCTCGGTGACGCGGGCAACGGCCGTAAACCCCATGCCGGTGGTCCGGCTGACCACGTCGAGGATGGTCGAGACCGCAGCGATCCCGCTGATCTTGGCTATGTCGCGCTCGAAATCCATTGCCACTCCGCTTGGGAACATTCGCCCCGGGCCGGCCGCCCAACTGAAAGCGCGTCCTTGCAACGGTGAAAAGCACTGCCAGCCAAGTCATTCCGCGTCAATGTTACTCGACGCCCCACCTCGGAAGCGGCTATCTGTTCCCAATGGAACATTTCAGAACGGCGAGGCTCAGCGCCGAAAGGCTTCGTGAAAATCATCTCGCCGACCTCGTCGCGTTGCATCTCGATGCCGAGGTTTCGCGCTATCTCGGCGGCGTCCGTTCGGCGGAGAAGACGAAGACCTATCTCGACGCCAATATGGCGCATTGGGATCAGCATGGCTTCGGTCTGTGGGTGCTGCGAACGAAAGACGGGGCATTCGCCGGGCGAGCGGGCATCAGGCATATCCTCGTGGACGATGTCGACGAGATCGAGATTGCCTACGCGTTCAAGCGCGAATTCTGGGGCCGTGGCCTTGCAAGCGAGACCGCGACCGCACTCACCGATATTGGACTGTTACACCATGAGCTGCCGTCCCTCATTGGCCTGGTCTATGTCGGCAATGGCGCATCGCGCCGAGTTCTGGAGAAGTCCAACTATCTCCTCGAGCGAACCACGTTCCGTCACGGCGAGAACGGCGTCCTCTACCGGATCCGGCGGTGAGAGACGGCCTGACGATCACCCGGTGCGCAGCCGGACAACCGATTGCGGCAGGGAGGCCAGAAACAACACCGCGCAAACGCACAGCAGGACGATGTCCTTGAACAGAAATTCGCCGGTCAGATTCCACGCCATCGGATCGGATGAAAGGCTCCATTTGACCACACCGGGCGTCGTGAAGAAGAACGACCAGGTGATCGCAAAGGTCACCATGCCCATGAATGAACCGAGGGCGGACGAAACCGGGCTGAAGCTGCCTGCCGCGAGCAGCGCCGCAATCACGAATTCAGCGACACCGAGGACATAGGCCTCTCCCCTCAGGCCGAACACCGACAGCCAGGAGATGAACGGGCTGTTGCTGATGAACTGCGCGATGCCCTGCGCAGATTGCGGCGTGAATTTCTGCATGCCAAACGATACGAAGATGATCACCATGACCCAGCGCAGAATGGCAAGAGGACGATAGGAACCGCCCCCGACCTCAGCGACGTTGAACTCTTTCATCCGACCATGTTTCCCCGGTTTCACATCCATCAGCTCTGCGAGACTACGCTCGCTGAAGGCTGTACGAAGGGGAGCTTCGGTCGTTACCCGCGTCGGCCGGTTCCGGAGATCACAGCTGCGTGCGATGCGCGTGTTCGCGGGATGGCCGCCCGGTCTGGGGCTGTCGGCGCGTTAATGTGCCGTTGAAGGAGCGACGGCGGTGCCCTGCGCTCGCAATGACGGTGTGGAAACAGCCGCTATCGCGCGGATGGAGCGGACGCCCGCGGAGTCTACCTGAAATACCCGAGCACGAGATCGACATCCGCGCTGCCGGCCGCCGTGCCGTTCAGCTCGGCGTCGATGACGCGGCGGCAAGCCTCGATCGCGGCATGGTCGCCGAGGTCGTTGGCGGCTTCCAGCACGAGCCATGCCGCATCGACCGAGGCCTGGTCCGCTGCTCCGCCGCCGATCTCGCCGGCTGCGGCGTTGTTGAGGTTCTTCTTGCGAACTGCGGTGCCGAATTGAGGCAACATTGAAAATACTCCCTGCCAATTCCCGGATGATGCTCGGTGTACCTGTTCGGTGTACCGCTCAGTGCACCTGCAGCTCGGGCTGACGACCCGTGACGGGATCGGTGCCGGTCTTGCGCGATTGGTAGAACTTCAAGACGCTGCGCGAGGTCTCGATCTTGAGCTTGCCGAAATCGCGCTCGTTGTCGTGGAGCTCGCGCGCCGTGATCAGATGATCCTTGGCGCCGAGGAACAGCAGCGACATGGTGGTGTCCCAGGAGAAGTCGAGCGCCTTGCACAGCACCAGGATCATCTCGCGATTGCGGTCCATCATCGCACGCTCGATCACGTCGACCGGCAGCGACGACAACAGCGACAGGCCGATCTGCACCTCGTCGGACCGGTGCTGGCGAGCATAGTTCGAGATCGAGTCCTGGTTGAGGTTGCCCTGCCGGTACTGCGTCGTCACCACGCGCTTGGCAACGAAATAGCTGCGCGAGGACGGGCCGAACTTGGACTGCAGATCGCCGGTGACGTCGCTTACCGAGCTCTGGATCTGCGCCATCATTTCCGGGCGCTCGTGCTCGAGCCGGCGACGGACGTCCTCCGACGCCTTCGAGATCAGTTGCTGGAAGATGTGACGCGGCACGTCCTTGCGCAGGCCAAGCTGCTCGGCGAGAATCGAGTCACCCTCGGCGCGGCGGACCATGTGGAGCAGACCCGAACCTGAAAAGCGCGCGCCCTCGTTTTTGGCGACCGACGTCACGACCTCCTGGTCGCCGCGCTTGACCAGCACGTCGGTGACGGCCTCGCCGATCGACTTGCGCTGGGCGATCGCGAGCAGATGCGACTGGCTCTTGGTCATGGCGCTCTCGACCAGCAGCTTCTCGTCGATACGATTGGAATCGCGCAGCACGGGACCGGCGACCTCGATTTCGTCGGCGATCGCGAGTTGCGCAATGACATTGAGCGGAGCGTGATCGCAGGCTGCCATCACCTCGGAGAGCTGCACCCGTGCGGCGACCTCGATCTCGTCGGCGAGCCGGCCGATGACTTCGCCGAACGTGCTGATCTCGTCGTCGCTGTAGCGACCGGTGATCAGAATGTCGGTCGCATGCCACAACGCCTTGGTCCGGCTTTCGTCGGTGCCGCGTGCGATTGCGTCGTCCAGATCCTGCAGAAGTGTTGTCGCGCCGTTCATCCCGATGACCCCAGTTCTTGGCTGGCCATCCTGCTTGTGCCGGCAGGACGCCGAGTTCCTCTGGGAACAGAGGCTAGGGAACAAACGCGAGAATCCGGTAAAGTCGGCAGATCAGTTTTGCCGCGGAAAATTCGATAAAAAGCGAGAGAATGAGTTTACCGGTACGTCACGAGGAAGCTGCGCCCCCTCTCCCGCTTGCGGGAGAGGGTTGGGGTGAGGGTGTCTCTCCGGCGTCATGGCCGGGCTTGTCCCGGCCATCCACGTCTCACCGCCTGGGACGGAGAACGTGGATGCCCGGGACAAGCCCGGGCATGACGGACTATCGCCTACGGATTTGACGGCGTCAGCACCAGCGGCGGCTTTGGCTTGGGCTTTGCGGGCGGCGGGCCCGGGGCCGGCCTGACGTCGATCGGCGGAGGCAGCGGCGCGATCTGCGTGCTTGCAAGCGGCGGGCTTGGTGCCGCGGGAGCGGCCTGCGGCGCCTTTGGCGTCGGCGCAACCCTGATATCGGACTTGGGCTTCGGCGGCGGCGCACGGCGCGGATCGCGGCCGGGCATCGGCACATCCGTGAGCGACGGCTCCGGCGCCGGTTCGGGCGACACCAGCGTCGGCAACGCGGCGGTGGCCGGCGGCGGCTCGCCGCGCTCGATGGCGTCCAGCCGGCGCGTCTCGCGATCGATCGTGCGTACCGCGAGCCACGACGACAGCGGCCCAAGATCGACGGTGCGATTGAGCCTGTCGGGGGGACCGGCCGCGAACAGCTGGATTTCGGGCGGCGCGCCGGAGAGCCCGGTCATGATCGGCGTCAGGCTGGCACGGATGTCGGCCTGGTCGGCGGGGATGTCGTAACCGCCGGAGACGATGGCACGCGCGTTCTTCGCCTCTAGCGACGTTGCGCCGACGCGCAGGCGCCCGTCCCGGATCGTGAACGGGATCTGCGCCGAGGCCACTGCAATCGGACCCGCCGACAGCGCGGGCTCGACCAGCTGCCGCAGCCGATTGTCGTCGGCAATTTGGCCGCCGTCGCTGGCGCGGATGGCGATTTCGAAGGCGCGTGGATTGAGGCCGGAGATTTCAGCGGATTCGAGCGTCACCGTACCGTTGCCGGCGAGCGCACCGGTGAGCGCCGCGACGCTACGGCCCTGGCTGGTCAGCGCCATCTGCGCCGAGGCTCGTCCCTTCGGCAGCGCGAGGTCGCGGTAGCGCAGCGCCGCCGCGTCGACATTGCCGAGCTCGATGCGCGCGTTGAGCGTCAGACCATTGGCGCCATTGCGCGCATCAAGGCTCGCCGACATCTCGCCGCCGCCGACGCCGCCCTTCATTGCGTCGAGCGCGAGCGACTGACCGTCGCTCCGGACCGTACCGCCGAAGGGGCGCAGCTCGATGCCGCCGGGCAACGTGCCGTGCAACGCCTGGAAGGCGACGCGGCCGCGCCAGCCGCCGAGAAGCCCGGCACTCAGCGGCGCATTGGCATCGTGTCCGGCCGCGCCGATGGCCATCGCGAGCGCGGGCACGAGGTCGAGCGTATCGAGGCCGACTTCGCCGTCGACGGTCTTCTCCTGATCGAGCGTCACCGCCAGATGACCGCGCAAATGCGAGCCGGCCAGGGTGCTCTCGAGATCGTTGAAGGTCAGGCGGTTGCCGGAGAGGCCGACGCGCGAGGACAGATTGACGCTCTGCACCGATTTATCGGCCGGGCTGGTCCCGAACAGCGGCCCCAGATTGGCGTTGCGCACGCGCAAATTTACGCTGCCTTTCGGCTCCGACAATTCGACGTTGCCTTGTGCGTCCGCATCCAGCCCGCCGCCGCTAAGCTTGGCATTCAATTGCAGCTGATGGCGCCACGCGCCGCTCAAGCGGCCTTCGAACTGCGAAGCGCCCTCGCCTGCGGCCACCACGCGATCGAGCCCGAGCAACGCCAGCAGTGCACTGGCTTGCGGTGTCGCGACTTTCGAGTCCAGCGTGAAGTCGCTGTTGCGCAAGCGGTCGACGTCGATGCCGTTGACGGCGGCCACCGGCGTCTGCGCAGCCAGCGTCGCGGTGGCCTTGAGCTGCGGCGCGTCGAGTTCGAGGACAGCGCGCGCGTCGTTGCGATCGGCGTGCTCGGCGTTCTTGTCGAGGCTGAGGTCGAGCTTCAGGCGGGTCGCAGCCGGCAGCGACGGGATGGCGTCGAAGCGCGCGCGCACCGATGGCGCAAACGGCTCGAGCAGTGCAGTGAGATCGCGCAGCGAATTGGCGGAGGATTTCAGCGCGAGCTTGCCCGTGGCCTTGGCGCGGTCGAAGCTGCCACTTGCTTCCGTGGTCACGCCACTGGCCTGGCCGAACCGCAACTGCTCCAGCGAGAGCGATGCGGGGCCGTAGCCGAGTTTCGCGGTGAACGGCCGCAGCTCCTGCCCGGCCGAGATCGCGCGGCCGATATCGAGCGACAGCTTCGCTTCCTCCGGCCATTCGCCCTGCGGTCCCGAAAGCGCGCGCACAAAACTTGCGGCCGCATCGAGGTCAAGGCGGTCGGCCTTGAGCTCCGCGTCGATCCGCGAGCCCTTGCTCGCGCCGGTCTGGACGAAAGCGATGCGGCCTTCGACCGCGCCGCCGTCGATCTCGGCCTTCAGCCTGTCGATGGCGAAATGGTTGGCGGCGATGGTCACGTCACCGGCAAGGCGCAGCGGCCGCGTGCTGCGGCGGTTGACCTCGCTGCGGCCCTGGAGCCAGGCCACTAGCGTATCGGGATCGGAGGAATCGACGCTGAGACGGCCGCTGAAGCTGTCGGCGCCGGGCGTCGCGCCGTTGAGCGAGAGCTGCGTCTGTCCCGGCGCGCGCAGCTCGAGCCGCTGGAAGGTCCAGGATCGTCCGTCGGTCGCAAGCTCGGCCGTGATGTTCTGGAGCGGCCGTGCGCCGAGCATGATCTGGTCGGAGTTGAACTCGATCTGTGCCGGGATCGGCGCCTGCGGGATTGCGGCGAGGCCTGCGCGGAGCGCCGGAAGGATGCGCTGCGGCTCGTCCTTGCCGGTCAGCTTGTCGGCATCGACCTGGCGCGCCGACAGCACCGCACGCAGCAGCGGCGAAGCCCCGAACCTGATATCGCCGACGCCGCCGAGCTTCAGCGCGGAGTCTTCGGACCCGAAGCTGGCGTCGACCTGCTCGAACTTGGCGCCGGCCGGATCAGCCTTGAGTTTCGTCGTGAGCTTCCAGGGCATCGGCCCCGCCTCGCCCGGCTTCTTCGGCGCCGGCACGGCGAACGTCAGCGCGCCCTCGAATTTCGGCAGGCGGTTGTCGAAGGCGAGCACGCCTTCGAGATCGGCGAGGATCGCGCGCTCGCCGGGATCGATGTTGAGGTGGAGGCGGGTGGCATTGCCGTCGGCGCTCGGGCCGGAGGAGACGCGGAACGGATAGCGCACGCCGCTGAGGGCAAAACTGCCGTCGCCCCGGACCGAGCCGGCCAGCGAGCGCACATCGCCGGAGAAAGCGATGTCGTTGAGCTCCAGTGTCGAATGGCTGGCGGCATCATGCAGGGCGATGCGACCGGTGAGATTCAGCCGCTCGATCGCCAGCGATGCCAGATTGAAGCTCCCGCTCGCGGTGGACGGCAGATCGACCCGCCCGCGCGCGTCGAGGCCGAGATCGACCGCCATGCCATTGACCGAAAGCTCGGTGGCGCGCCATTCGCCGCGCATCAGCGAGCTCAGGCTGAATTCGACATCGAGCTTGTCGGCGCGCAGGCGGCCGAGATCGTTGTTGCCGCCGAAGGTGACCGCGCGCAGCCGCAGCGTCGGCGCCGGCAACAGCCGCGCGTCGAGCTCGCCCGCCACCCGCACCGGCACGCCGATGATCCTGCCGGCCTCTGCTTCGAACTGGGGCCTGAACTGGTTCCAGTCGACGAAGTACGGTCCGATCAGAGCGGCCAGCAGCGCTAAGATAAAGGCAATCGCCAATCCGAGCAGCGTCGTCTGCACGGGTCTCCCCTCGGCCAAACCGGATGCGGGCCTTGCCTGAGCCGCAGGGCCTCAGACGTACCGGAACAGCCCCTTATATAGGGGGAAGTGTGGCGAAGTCACAGCGACTGTTGCGCGCGGAGGTTAACGCCGGCAGCCATCACCAGCTCGCAGGCAGCCGCTTCAGGCCGCGCAGCACGAAGGTCGGCCGCCATTCGGGGTTTTCGACGTCGTCGATGCGCAGGTCGGGCAGCCGACGCAACAGCGTGGCGATGGCGATCTCGGCCTCGAGGCGGGCCAATTGGGCCCCCAGGCAGAAATGGATGCCACCGCCGAACGACAGCGGCCTCACATTCTGGCGGGTGACGTCGAGCCGGTCGGGCCGGTCAGGATAGACCGCCGGGTCGCGGTTGGCCGAGCCCAGCAGGCAGAGCACGGTCTCGCCCTTGGGGATCTTGGCGCCGCCGAGATCGTCGATATCCTCCAGCGCGACCCGCCCGGTCATCTGCACCGAGGAATCGTAGCGCAGAAACTCCTCGATCGCGCCCACCATCAGGTCCGGCCGCGCCTTCAAAAGCGCGAGCTGGTCCGGATTGCGATGCAGCGCCAGCAGGCCGTTGCCGATCAGATTGACCGTGGTCTCGTGGCCGGCGCCGAACAACAGGATGATGTTGGCGGTCAGTTCCTCGTTGGTGAGCTTGTTGCCGTCTTCCTCGGCCTGCACCAGCTGGGTAATGAGATCGTCGCCGGGATTTTTGCGACGAAGCTCGAACAGCTGCTGGAAATACATCTGCGCCATCATGTTGCCGGCGTTGCCCTTGGCGATCTCCTCCGGCGACAGCGGCACGGGATCGAGCAGCCGTCCGCCATCGCGCGAGCTGTTATAGAAAGTCTCGCGATGGTCCTCGGGGATGCCGAGCATGTCGCAGATGATGGTGACAGGCAGGCGGAAGGCGAAGTCTTCGATCAGGTCCATGTGGCCGCGGTCGATCACGGCATCGATGGTCTGGTCGACGATCTCCTGGATGCGTGGCCGCATGTCCTCGACGCGGCGGGCGGTGAAGGCCTTCACGACGAGGCCGCGCAGGCGGGTGTGGTCAGGCGGATCGGCCTGCAGCATCCAGTGGCTCATGCTGCGGAAGACCGGCTCCTCCATGATCTTCTCGCTATAGCGGCGCTTGGAGCGCTCGACGAAATCCTTGCCAAAACGCTTGTCGCGCATCACGAGGCTGACATCGGCATGGCGGCTGGCGACGAACTGGCCGAACGGCGTCACGTGAATCGGGTAGATCGCGCGGAGCCGGTCATAATGCGGATAGGGATCGCGGATGAAGTCCGGCGACAGCGGGTTGAACAGCGGACCGCCGGTGCCCTGCACGTGCTCGTTCATGGTGACCTCATATCGGTTGCCGCATGAATCGCATACGCCGCAGCCCCTCTTGCGCAGCGTAACCATCCCGGAATTATCAACTCGATACATTGTTGTATCGAGTTGCATTTTGCCCTAAACTGCCCCGATGTCAAGGGTGAGAACCAGGCCGACCAGGGACGACACGCGCGACAGGCTGTTCGAGGCGGCGGCGCGCGTGTTCGAGCAGGACGGCATCGGCGGCGCCAGCATCGAGGCGATCGCGGCGGCGGCCGGATTTAGCCGCGGCGCGTTCTATTCCAACTTCAAGAGCAAGGACGAGCTGATTATCGCCATGCTCGAGGAGCATGTCGCGCAGTCGATCCGGCGCAACATGGACATCCTCGCGCAGCACGACAATCTCGACGACTTCATCGCGGCGCTGAAGGCGATGGATCGCACAAGGCAGGATCCGCTCGGCCGCTCGCCGCTGCTCCACATGGAGATGATCCTGTTTGTCGCCCGCGCCGAGAAGCGCCGACCGGAGCTTGCAAAGCGCCTGCGCGCGCGGCGCAAGCTGGTCGCCGACATCATCGAGGCAACGCTGAAGAGCAACGCGAAGGGCGACACGCTCAATCCCCCCTGGATGGCCTCCGTCGTGCTGGCATTGGAAGACGGCTTTCGCCTGCACCGCCTGATCGATCCGGAGACGACGCCGGCCGACAGTTTTCTGCGCGCGATCACGGATCTGCGGCGCAGGACGGGATTGTCGTTGAAGTAGCGTTTGTTTTCTTCAGATCGTCGCGCTTCGCTGTTCCCGCTCGGCATCGGCGCGCCGCGCCGCTGGAACCTCGTCGCAATTCTCGCGCGCATTTTCCACATCCTCATACCGATCCAAGGAACGTTTCTGCAGCTTGCCACTTTATCCCGTGCCTGTTTTGGCAATTTGATCATTCGAGGAGACAGCGATGAGGATTCTGAAATTGTCTGCGGCCGCAGCTGCGCTGCTGGCCGGTACCGCGCTCGCCGTGGCGCAGTCGAGTTCGACGGTCGGCACTGGCGGGTCGTCAGCCGGCGGTGGCACCAGCAACTCGACCGTAGGCACGGGCGGTTCATCGGCGGGTTCGGGCAGCGGATCGGGCTCGGCCTCGACGCTTGGCACCGGCGGCTCGTCGGCGGGCGGCGGCACCAGCAGTTCGTCGATCGGCACCGGCGGCTCCGCCGCAGGCTCCGGCAGCGGCTCAGGCTCGGCCTCGACGCTCGGCACCGGTGGTTCGTCGGCGGGTGGCGGCAAGAGTTCGTCCAGCGTCGGCACCGGCGGCTCTGCGGCAGGCTCCGGCTCCAACTCGGCATCGACAGTCGGCACGGGCGGCTCGTCGGCCGGCGGCGGCAAGAGCGGCTCGACCGTGGGAGCGGCCGGCTCCTCCGCGGGACATGCCAGCGACATGGGCATGGAAAAGGGCAAAGGCCACCACAAGGACGAGATGAAGAAGGACAAGGACTGACATCCGGCCGGCGGAGCGGCAGCAATGCCGCTCCTTCGTCCTTCCTGAGGAGGACTGGCATGAACAGACCAATCGTTGCGATCGCAGTTTTGACTTTGATGAGCAGCGCCGCTGCGGGGGAAACCATGCAGAAAACCGGCAAGACCGCGTCCGGCGAGACCTGCCGGGTCACGGTGGAAAAACATCCCGACGGCAGCATTACCGCGCTGGGGTCATCGGGTTCGGGCACCACCGGCTCGACCTCATCGAGCGGCTCGCTGTCGAGCTCTAGCTCGGCCGGCGGATCGTCGGTGCACGTCCAGGCCGGTGGCGGCAACGTGTCGAGTTCGTCCTCGACGGCCGGCGGCCCGGGTTCGACCAGCGCGAGCACCGTCACGGTCAACGGCTGCACCATCTCGACATCGTCGCCCTAGCAAAAGGATTTCACAGATGAGAATGTTGATCGCGACCTCGTCGGTCGCACTTCTGCTCGCCGCCGCCTCGCCGTTGTCGGCGCAAACCAGCATGACCGGCGGCACCGGGGGCTCGGCCGCGGCCGGCGGCACCTCGGCCAGCACGCTCGGCACCGGCGGCACGTCGACGTCGGGCTCCGGACAGACCGGCTCGTCGATTGCAGCGGGCGGCAGCGCCGCGTCTGCCAACGGCAAGGCGCAGTCCGGCACCAGCATGAACAAGGGCAACGGTCCGGTGCTCAATTCCAATGCGCGCGCGCAGGCGCATGAGGGTGGTACGTTCAGCCGCTCCCACACCCGCACGAAAGTCAAGGCGGGCGAGGAGGTCGGGTCGACCACCAAGACCATGTCGCACGTGCCGGGCTCCAAGCCGACCATGTCGACGACATCGACCAACGTGCGCTGAACCATCCTCACGAGACTGCTGCCCGCAACCTGCGGGCAGTTTTTCTTTGTGAGCAGGTTTTTCGTTGGTGAACGGATCAACCGCCGCTCAGCGTGCGGCTGACGCGGGTCACGAGTGCATCCCACTGCCGCTTCTCGGCGGCCGGATAGTTGATCAGCACGCAATGCACGTAGCGGCGGCCAAAGTTGCAGCGGTCGTACCAGATCTTGCCGCCCCGGGTGCTGGAGACCCACGAAGAAGCGCGGCGTGATGCGCTTGTAGGTGATGCCGGGCGGCGGATTCTTCCGCGCCAGGAAAGCGGCCGGTGAGCTGCCGTCATTGGGAACGGCCTGCACCGTCAAATCCGCACGGCCGTCGCTGGTCCGGTACTGCATGCCATAGCCGTCGGGCCGGCCGGCTTGCTCGGTGAAGATGGACGAAGGGATATCGACGCTGGTCCCGGTCTCGGGAATGCGATAGCCACTCCAGCTGTCCGCGCGGGCGGCCGCCGGAAAGGCACAGAGCATGACAAGGATGGTGGCGATCTTCTTCATCGTATGGACCGGCTTGTGCTGGTGGGCCGACAACGTGGGGAAACGCCGGACGTTCCTTTCCGCGATGTGAACGCGCGTTGCGCCCAAGCCGGATGATAGTCTCGAGCGCGCCCGCTAGCGAGCGCGTTTGCCCTTGTCCGTGGGCAAGGGGCAATTCGTACAAGCGCTGTCGTCGCACATGCGGCAGATCGTGAAGCGATCCATCTCGGAGGTATCCTGCCGAGCCAACAACTCATGGAGCAGCGTTTCAAGGCGCTTCGTTTCAGCCGGCGACAGTACATCCAGAAGCGACGCGACGGCCGAAATCCGCGAAGTCATCAAATCGTTGCGGGTTGCGGCGCCCTTCGCCGTCAGGTGCAAGGCAACCTCGCGGCCGTCCTGTCCGGGCCGACGTTCGACCAGCCGATCCGACACCAGACGGTCCACCAGCCGGACCGTTCCTGAATGCGACAGGCCAAGGATCCGCCGCAGCTTGTCGTTGGTCATGCCCTGGCCATAGCCGATGACGACCAGTGCCGCAGGGGTCTCGCCACCGCGGCCGATGACCTCGCGCGCGCCCTGCTCGATCCGATCCATGACGGCGAGCGAAAGCGCCCCCAGCAAATTTGCGATTCCAATTTCCATACACCGACAATATGTGCGGAGCGCACAAAAAACAACTTGACGATATGTGCGCTCCGCACATAATTTGGATCGCGGGGCTCGATCACATGGAGAATGACGATGAATACTCGGAGCGCGGCACGACAAGCGAATGCCCAAGCGGATACCAGGGGCACCGAACCCGCCTTGAAATACGTGCAGGCCAACGGCGTGCGCTTCGCCTATCTCGAACAGGGCGATGGCCCCCTGGTCATGTTCCTGCACGGCTTTCCCGACAATGCCTGGTCGTATCGAAAGCAGCTGCAGGTCTTCGCGGATGCCGGGTATCGTGCCGTCGCGCCGTTCCTGCGTGGCTATGCGCCGACCGAGATTCCGGCGGACGGCATTTTCGATCCGATCGCACTGGGCAAGGATCTCGAAGCCCTCATCGCGGCGCTGAGCGACGACGGACAGGCACGCGTCGTCGGCATGGATTGGGGCGGCACCTCGACCTTTCAGGCGCTGGCCACGGCGCCATCGGCAATCAAGGCCGCCGTGGTCATGAACACCGCGCACCCGATTACAATTTCGAGCATCAGACGGGATCCGGAGCTCGTTCGAGCCGTCTTCCACGTCTATTTTTTCCAGCTGCCCGGCGCCGAATCCGCGGTCAATACCGAGGGCCTCCCCTTTGTCGACTATCTCTGGAAGCTGTGGTCACCGACATTCAACAATGCCGAGCACATCCGTTCGATCAAGGAGACACTCAGCTCGCCCGGCACGATGGCCGCGGCGCTGAAATATTACGGAGGCCTGACCGATGCGGGGCTCACGGGCCGGCTGCCGATCAATGACATGCACACGCCGACGCTGACGATCTATGGCAGCAACGATCCGACAGCGAGGTACTCGGTCAAGGAGGAGCCGCTGTTCAAGGGGCCGCACAAGCGGATTGTCCTGCCCGATGTCGGGCACTTCCCGCACCTCGAGCGTGAGGAAGAAGTCACCGGCCTGATCATGGACTGGTTCAAGACGCACGCGCCTGACTGAACGCAGAGGGCGGTGGCCCACAACATCCTTCGATTTTCTAATCTGGAGTGCGCGCAATGGACGCCAAGACACAACATCAATATGCCGAGACCTTTCATGCCCTTCACAGGAAGGGCGATCCGCTCGTCCTGTTCAACGCCTGGGACGCCGCCACCGCCAAAGCCATCGCGAAGACCGCTCCGGCCATCGCGACCAGCAGCGGCGCGGTCGCCTCCGCACTTGGATACGCCGACGGAGAAAATGTCCCGTTCGACATGGTGACCGGCCTCGTATCGCGGATGACTGCGGCCGTGTCAGTTCCAGTCTCAATCGATCTGGAGGCAGGATATGGCGACACCCCGGAGGCCGCCGCCAGATCGGCGACCGAGATTTTGAAAGCCGGCGCCGTCGGCATCAATATCGAGGACGGGCTATCGGGGGGAAAGCGGCAACTGGTCAATCCCGAACTCCATGCCGCCAAGATCAAGGCCGTGCGCGACGCCGCGAAAGATCTTGGAGTTCAGCTGTTCATCAATGCGAGAACAGATCCGTTCCTGCTGAAATTCGGATCGCCGGACGAGTGCATGAACGAAGCGGCAAGGCGGGCGAAGGTCTATGCCGAGGCCGGCGCCGACGGAATTTTCGTCCCCGGCCTCACCGATCTCGCTCTCATTGAAAAGTTGGTTCAGCTCACGCCTCTGCCGGTCAACATCATGGTGACACAAGGCGTTCCCGCACTTCCGGATCTGGCTCGCGTCGGCGTTCGGCGGGTCAGCCTCGGGCCGTGGCCGATGATGGCCGCGATGCGGATGATCGGACAGGCCGCGGCCGCGGTCGCCGCGACCAAGCAGTACGGCACGTTCCTGCAACCGGATGCCTGAGCCCGGATATCACCAGCTCGACGCAGTGTTCTGCGCCGACCGCTTCACGCTTTTCCAATCCACCGGATGGATGTCGAGAACGGTCAGCGCAGTTCCTATGCGCTCCTGTCCATGGCCGCGATCAAGGATCCGATCTCGATTGTCGCGACATTGCAGTAGCTGTCGGAGACCGCGTAGGGGAAGATGATCTTGTCGTGGTGGCGCATCGCGCCGCAAGTGTAGACGACGTTTGGAACATATCCTTCGCGTTCGGAAGGGTCCGGGCGCAATAGTGGCTCGCGCAGGCGGCCGAGCACCTTCGAAGGGTCGTTCTTGTCCAGCAGCGCGGCCCCGATCGAATATTTTCGCAAAGGTCCGACGCCGTGCGTCAGCAGCAGCCACCCGACGTCGAGCTCGATGGGTGATCCGCAATTGCCGATCTGCACGAATTCCCAGGGGTATCGCGGCTTCAGAATCGGCTGGCCGCCATCCCACGTCTGGAGATCGTCGGAAAAGATCAGATAGAGGTTCTCGTTATCCTGGCGCGCGATCATTGCATATCTGCCCCCGATCTTGCGCGGGAATAACGCCATGCCCTTGTTGCGCGCGGCACTGCCCTTCAGGGTCGATAGCCGGAACGATACAAAGTCGGACGTCTCGATCAGCTCCGACCGGATCGCCCGTCCGCTATAAGCGGTGTAGGTCGCGTAGTAGATCGTCTCGCCGGCGTTGCTGAAATGCACAAAGCGGGCGTCCTCGATCCCGTTCGACTGCGCTTCAGTGACCGGGAAAATCACCCGCTCGCTCAGATCCTGGCCGGCCGCAAATGTAACATCAATCTCGTCGCCGCCGGCGCCCGATGTCAGCTTGACGAGATCGGGGCTGGATGCAAGGCGCGCCGTCGGGTCGATGGTCACGGTCCCGTCTGCCGCAATAAGCCCCGAGCGAAATGTCAGGGACGACACGTGACCCTCGCCGACGGCACGAAGACTTAGGATGAAGCGAAGGCTGCCTTCCGGCGTTCCGGATTGATCGGGATGCGGCACGATACTCGGATTGAACAATGCCGAGGCCTCGAACGAATATTCGTTGAGAAAATAGGCGCCCGCGAGTTGGCGCTGCACCTGCGTGAATACAGCATGGTCGGCCAGCGCCTCTTCCATTTCCGCGGCGCGTGTCTCGAATATCTGCAACAGGTTGCGGTGACGGCCGAGGAAATTCTCCAGAACGTCGGCCAATTGCCGGTCAGCCGTCTCGGCATCGAGCGCGAGGACCCGTTCGACGATATGGTTGGCGCGGGTCTTGTCCGTCGGATTGAGGTCGCGCGGCTCTGTTGCCGGCTTGAAAGGCCGAACGATGACACGGGTCGGATCAGGCCGCAGCTGAAGGGCTTGACGTTTGAGGAAGGGAGATTGCGACAAGACGGCCTCGATGGGTTGAAGGAGGAAATCGTAATCCTGCTCCGTCAAGCGACGAGAGGAGCAGGCTTGGCCCGGCTTTCGCTCAGGCGGGCAATTTGCCGAATCTCGGAAAGCCCAAGCAAATAAGACACCACGGATTCCCCTCCCCGGTTCTCATTGGGACGATCGGGATGCAGGCCATCCCGGCAGCTTCCGGTCTCCAGATCGACCAGCGAGGCCGACAGGTCGTTGCTGCCCAGAAACCACGCGAAGACCCGCGCGGCTTCGGCTTTCCACTCGACATCGTGATCGGCCCGCCACGCGGCGAGGCATGCCGCGATGGTCGCCGCGGCCTCCAGCGGCTGCTGGTCGAAGGCTTGCGACGGCTGGCGTCGATCGCCAAACCCCGCCGTGCCGATCGGGCGGAATTGGCCTTTCGCTGAGGTTTGCCGCTTCACAAGCCAGCGCAACGACTCCAGCCCGATATTGACATAGCGCGATGTCTTGCTGGCAAGACCGGTTATGATCAGCGCCTGGGGCAAGCGCGCGTTATCATAGGCCAACCCGTCCTCGAACCAGACCCAATCGCCGGTTGCCACGGTGTCGAAGATCAAGATCAAGCGATCGGCAAGCACGGCACGCAGGCGGGTCGCCTGGACATCGCCCGGGACAGCCGAGCAGTAAGCATCGAGGCCCAGCAATACGAACGCCCACGCACGGGGCGAACGAAAATCTTCCACTGTCGCCATTGCTTCGGAAAACAAGGCCCCGGCCCATGAGCGCCGCGACGAGCTGGCGTCGGTCAACGCGCACACCCCCAAGGCCCAGAGCGTACGTCCGTGACTGTCCTCCGACCCCTTGTCCTCCAACCAGCAGCGGTTGAAGCCCATGAAATTGCGAAATCGTCGTGTATCCGGATTCCAGGCGTGCTGGACGAAAGCGGCAAATCGTGCCGTCAGCGCATCCGGCAGCCGCTCTTCACCCGGATTGTTGAGCGCACAGGCCACGAGCAGCGCCCGGGCGTTGTCGTCGACGCAATAGCCGTGGGCACGATCCGGCACGCTATGAACGGCATGCTGAAACAGTCCCGTGTCGTCGCACATCGACAGGAAATGGCCGAGCTGCATTTCCGGCGGGGCGCGGCTGTCGCGCAGCAGCGTGCCAGTATCCATACGCGCGATGGTCTTGAGCCGATGCCGGCGGCCGGCGTTCTCGAAGACCGACATATAGCGCTCGGCGGTTCTTTCCCATGTCATCGCGCGGCTGCTCGAATAGGCGCGCTTGCGCATCGCCTGCCGAAGCACGTCGTTGGTGAGCAACTTGGCGATTTCAATGCCGAGCGCTGCCGCGTCGCCAAACGGAACCAGGATGCCGCGGCCCTCGGCCAATAGTTCACGGGCATGCCAATACGGGGTGGACACCACGGCTTTACCGAGGCCAAAACTGTAGGCCAGCGTGCCCGAGGTCATCTGGGCCTCACTGAGGTACGGCGTCACGTAGACGTCAGACATCGAGATGAAATCGAGCAGCGTTTTCTTGTCGACGAACTGATCGAGGAACACGACGTGATCCTCGACGCCAGCCTGGCGCGCGTGCGCCATCAGGGACTCACGATAAGCTTCGCCACGGTCGCGCACGAGGTTGGGATGCGTCGCACCGAGGACGACGTAAACGGCGTCGGGTCGGGTCTTCAGAATCGAAGGCATCGCATCGATCATGACTTCGATACCCTTGTTCGGCGACAGCAATCCGAAGGTCAGGATGACCGACTTGTTGCTGAATCCGAGCGCAGCCTTGGCCGCGTCGGGTTCGACGAACGCAAATTCCGGGATGCCATGCGGGATGATCTCGATCTTCTCGTCAGCCATGTGATAGACGGAGCGCAACAATTCCCGACCTTTTTCGGCCATCACGACGATCTTGGACGAGCACTCGACGATGCGCGTGATGACGTCGCGCTGAGCCTCTGTCGGCTCGGACAAGACCGTATGCAGGGTTGTCACGATCGGTATGGTCAGGCGCGACAGAAGCGCCATGATCTGGCCTCCGGCTTCGCCGCCGAAAATTCCGAATTCGTGTTGCAGCGAAACGGCCTCGAAGCCGCCGCTGTTCAGATAGGCAGCCGCACGGACATAATCATCTTGCCTGTCGTCGTCGATCTCCAGGCCCACGGTGGTAGGATAATCGTAGACCTGGCCGTGATCGGTCATCGCGACGATGACCGTCTCCAGATCACTCCGGGACGCCGCAACGGCGCTCTGCAAGTCAGTAGTGAAGGTCGCGATGCCGCAGCGGCGGGGAAGCGAATTGCCGATGAATGCGATACGATTTACGGCAGCCAATTTGGCGTCTCCGATTGTTTGAGCGTGGCGGTCTCGAAGGGAGACGGGACCAGGGTGCCGGGAAAGGCGTGCGGTGCGAGACTGGCGCTCGCGGCACTGCGCTCTGTTAGCGCAGCAGGGTTTATCTTCGGGCCGGGATAGGCCAGCAGCGCTTTCAAGCCGCTCGCACCGACCTCGATTTCCGCATGGTCGGCTTCCAGGAAGATCGCGTCCCCCGGCGCCAGCCTCGTCGAGCCGAGTTGGGCCTGGCCTTCTATCGCCAGCAGCCAGGTCTCTTTCGGTGCGTCGAGCATCCAAACGGAGCCAGGAGCAAGGTCCGTCTGCTCCAGCGCAAAATAGGAATTGACCGTGAGGACCGTTCGCGCGCCGCTCAGGCGTTCGGACGGCGATTGAATCTGGCGTGGGCCTGCCGTCGCCACCGCGACGGCATGGTCGATGTGCAGTTCGCGCGCTCGTCCATAGTCGAACAGCCGGAACGTGGCGTCGCTGTGCTGCTGGATTTCCACGAGCACGATGCCGGCGCCGATCGCGTGGATCGTTCCAGCAGGAATGAGAATGACGTCGCCTGGATGAACCGGCTGCCAATCCACGATATCGGCGATCGAGCCATCAGTGATCGCGGTTCGCAACTCCGCGGCGGAGCGCAAATGGTTCAATCCCACCGCGACCCGGGCGCCGGGGATCGCGGAGACGATATACCAGGCTTCGGTCTTGCCATTGGCAAGCCCGATCGAACGCGCGAACGCATCATCCGGATGAACTTGAATCGACAGCGGCTCGGTGGTGAAGAGCATTTTGAGCAGCAACGTCGTCTTGGGCGCAGCAAGACCGGGGCGCTCGAACCACAATTCCCCGATCGGCCCGTCGCTCGTCGACGTCTCACTCCAGGGCCGCAGATCGAGACTGCCCCAGGGCTTCGGCTTGGTTCGCACGATGGCATGTTCGACCGTCAAGCGGGCCTCCCCAAGGCTGTGCGATCAGTCGTTGGCTGTTCGTGCCGGGCGCGGACCGGTCCAGGGCGGAAGCGCATCCCATTCGGCCCTTCGCATGCGGCGCTCTTCATCGCCGACCTTGACGAAGACAAACGGAGCGTCGTCCTGCCCGGTCTTCGATCCCGTGAATGTGGCCGGAAGTCCGTTCGAATTTCGGATCGTTGCTGTGTTTGCCACGTAAACCTCCTGACGATCTGCGTGCGAGATCGCTGCCGCAGATCAATTGAAAATGGATTCCGCTGCATGCAGGCCGACGCAGCGACCCGCACCGGCACCCGAGATACCAATCGGTCCAGGAGATTTGTATTTTGGGATATCGGACATGCGACCGCCTGCGTGGTTGAGGCGGGAGCGAAATGCTCTCAGTCACCGATAACTGCCAAGGGCGGGCGGTGATCTCGAGCATATAGGAACGCCGTCACCCAATAGCGAGACGAGCGCATCAATCCGATCGGCTTTATTAGCTGTATCTTTGTGTTGGCATTGCTCTATGGTCACGCGGCCTGGCGTCTGAGTTGACGGGGTTCCTCGCTCGATTTCATTATTGGGCGGCTGATCCCCCTCTCAGAAGGGTTTTCGGCAATCGGATGTCGCATGGTTTCAACGGATCGTTTCCGGCAAGAGATTCGATCCCGGCTCGAATTGGCGAACGCGCAAGGCCGGCCGAACCTGACCATCGAGTGTGGCGAGCTTTACCGCTCCATGAGCCAGCTGCCCACGTTCAATCGATGGATGATCTTCTGCTGCAACGCGATGCGCGCGGAAATGGCCTTGACCGATCATTTGATTTTCGATGACAGGAACGAAAGCCTGCTGACCGTTCACTATGCATTGCCGCGTCAATGCCGAGCAAAATCAAACCAGACACGATCGAAGTAACGCGTTTCGTTGATTTCGATGACTAGCCGGTCGTTGCTGCCGTGGCGGCTCCGAGAGTAGACGCCCTACGCCGACCGCTTCACCGCGGTCGCGCCGGCCGGTGCAATGTCGAGACGAGCGAGCATCGCCCGCGCCTGCTCGGCGCAGTGCTCGATCAGCCAGCGCTCGAACGCTAGGGGCGCGAGCGCGGGCGCGTAGAGGAAGCCTTGCACGACGTCGCAGCCGAGCTCGGCCAGCACCTTGCGCTGCGCCTCGGTCTCAACTCCTTCCCCGACGACAGTCATGCCGAGGCCCTGCCCGACGCGCACCACAGCGGTGGCGATCGCGAGCGCGCCAGCGTCACGCTCGATGTCGCGCATGAAGCTGCGGTCGATCTTGAGCTCGCGGATCGGCAGATGGGCGAGCCGGCTGAGGCTGGAATAGCCGGTGCCGAAATCGTCCACGGAAAGCCCGACGCCGAGCTCCCGGATCGCGTTCATCGTCTCGAGCGCGGCGACGCTGTCCTGCATGAACGCGCCCTCGGTGATCTCGAGCATCAGCGCATCCGCCGCCAGATCGTATTCGGCGAGGATATCCTTGAGCCGCGCGGCCAGCGTGACGTTGCGGAAATTGATCGGCGACAGGTTCACCGACACGGATGGAATGTTCAGCCCAGCGCGGCGCCAGCTCGCCATCTGCCGGCAGGCCTCGCGCACGGACCACAGGCCGATCTGCTCGATCAGGCCGCACTCTTCGGCGAGTGGGATGAATTTTGCCGGCGAGACGTCGCCAAGCTCGGCATCGTGCCAGCGCGCCAGCGCCTCGACGCCATGGATCGCGCCGTCGCAGCTGCGGATCTGCGGCTGATAGCGGAGGGTCAGCGTGCCCTCGGCGATGGCGCGGCGCAGCGCCGCAATCAAGGCCAGCCGCTGCTCGGTGAGCCCGTTCATCTCGGCGCTGAACAGGCGATGGGTCGAGCGGCCGGCCTGCTTGGCCATGTACATGGCCGCGTCCGCCTGCTGCATCAGGGTGTCGATGTCGGTGGCGTGATCGGGATAGAGGCTGACGCCGATGCTCGCCGACATCTGCAGTTGCCTGGAGCCGAGCCGCAGCGGCGCGGCCAGCGCTTCGGTGATTCCGGCCGCGACGCGCTCGGCACCCTCGGCGTTGCGCTGCGGCAGCAGGATCACGAACTCGTCGCCGCCGAGTCGCCCCAGCATGTCCTCGGGCCCGATCTGCTCGCGCAGGCGCTGCGCGAGCTGGATCAGGAGCTCGTCGCCGGCGGCATGACCGAGTGTGTCGTTGACGTCCTTGAAATGATCGACGTCGAGGAAGGCCAGCGCGACGTGGCTGCCGGTCGGGCAGGCATCGATGGCGGTGGTGATCAGGCGCCGCAATTGCGCGCGGTTCGGCAGGCCCGTGAGGATATCGTGATAGGCGAGCCGCGCGATCTCGGCGCGCGCTTCCTTGCGCTCGATCGCGAAAGCGCCGAGATTGACGCAGGCCTCGACGATGCGCCGATGCCAATTGCTCGGCGCGCGCGGCTCCCGGTAGTAGAAGGCGAACGTGGCGATGACCCGTCCGTCCTTGGCCTTGACCGGCGTCGACCAGCATGCGCGCAGGCCAATCGCGAGCGGCATCGCCTTATACGGCCGCCAGCGCGGATCGGTCTCCAGATCCGTCGCCAGCACCGGCTCGCCGTAGAAGGCCGCGGTTCCGCACGAGCCGACATTGGGGCCGATGGCAACGCCGTCCAGTGCGCGGGAATAGTCCTCGGGCAGACTTGGGCCGCCGAGCGGATGGATCAGGCCCGCGGCATCGATATGAAGCAGCGAACAGACGACGTCGGGCGCGATCTGCTCGACACGGCGGCACAGCCGGTCGGCAATCTCGCCGATCGGAACCTCGTCGGCGAGCGCGCCCATGATGAGCTGCTGCAGCGAGCGCAGCTGCTTGGTCTCGGTGATATCCTCGAGCAGCGCGAAGATGTGCTTGACCTGGCCCTCCTGTCGCGGAAGGCATCGATGCGGGCGCAGACCCAGATCTCCTCGCCGTCCTTGTCATAGGCGAGCATCTCGACCTCGCCGCGGTGGCCACCCTCCATCAGGCGCTTGACGAGCTTCGCAACGGCCTTGCGATCGGTGTGGCGGCCGGCGAGCAGGCCCCTGGCACGGCGGCCCTCGGCTTCCTCGCTGGTGTAGCCGAACAGCGTCGTGAAGGCGGCATTGACGTAGACGATGCTCTGGTCGGTGTCGGTGATGAGCACCGCGCGGTTGGTCTGGTCGGAGACGGCGTGGAGAAGCCCGATCCTGGCGCGGCGTTCGGCATTCGCGGTGACGTCGCGCGCGAACACGATGCGATAGGTGATGCCTTCACTTGCAATGGATGAAAGCGAGATGGCCGCCCGGATGCGGCTGCCGTCGTTTCGCACGAGGCTGATCTCGTCACGGAATTCTGCAACCGGATCGGCCTGAAGGCATTTGAGGGTGAGAATTTCGGCGTCGTGACCGAGCACATCAGCGCGTGCGAGTTTCCAAATCCGCTCCGCACCGGCATTGAAATGCGTGATGCGATGCGCGCTGTCGACGATGACGATGCCCTCGTCGGCGCGTTCGAGCGCGGCCAACAGCACTTCCGGAGTTTCTGTCATGGCACAATCGGAGGCGGACATCGCTAGACCCGGAGGCATCGGGAAAATATGCAACCGACGCTAGCGCCACCATGGTGTCCAAGTCCTTTTTGCAGTCCCCTCGCACCGCGCCAAGACGCGACATGATTAACATTCCGCGAAAGAAACGAAGGTAATTGGGCGCGCACGGAACCTATTCGGCGCCGGTTTCCACCTGAAGCTTGCCGGCAACGGCGCGCACCTTGCGGGGCGCAGCTTGCCAGATCGAGAGCGCCGACAATCCGCTCACGATGATGGCGACGCCAAAGGCCAGCGTGTAGTCGCCGACCCGATCGTAAAGCAAGCCGGTGACCCAGGGACCGGCAGCGCCGCCGGCCAATGCCGCCAGCATGATCGTGCCGAAAATGCTGCCCTGGTGCTTGCCCTGAAAAATCTCGAACACCACTGCGCCCATGATCGAGGTCAGGCCGTAACCGAGCGCGCCTTGCGTGAACACCATGAGGTAGACCAGCCACAATGACGGCTGGAATTTCAGGGCCATCAGCGCCGCGAAAGAGATCGCAAAACCCGCGCAGCTGATCGCCCACACCCATTCCCGCCCGATCCGGTCGGAGACATGGCCGAGCAGGATCTGGCCGGGAATGCCGAGCAGGCTGACGATGCCGAGTGCCCACACCGCGACACCCGGGCTGAAGCCGATGTCGAGCAGGAATTTGGTCTGGTGCACCTGCACCGCGTACCAGATGTAGAGGCCGCAGAAATAGCCGAGCGCGATCCACCAGAACCGTGTCGTGGCGACCGCTTTCCGGAGTGTCCATTCGGTCCCGGCCCAGACGGGATCGACGACGTTGGAGGCGGGTTTTGCGGCGCCTGCGGCCGGGGCCGCATCGCCGTCAGGCCGAAGGCCGATATCCTCGGGACGTCGATGCAGGAACAGATTGATCGGCGCCAGCACGATCAGGATCATCAGGCCCATCGCCGTGCAGGCGGTGCGCCAGCCGGTCCCTTCGATCATGTGTTGCACCCATGGCAGCAGCGTGACCGAGCCGATGCCGACCCCGGCGAAGGCGATGCCGATGGCGAGGCCGCGCGTGCGGATAAACCAGTTCGGCAGGAACAACGACTGCCCGGAATAGCCGAGACACACCGAACCGGCGCCGACCATGACGCCGATGGTGACATAGAGATGCCATGGCTGGCTCGTGAGCGGCGCGAGCAGCAATCCGCCGCCCATCAGAACGACGCCGAGCTCCATCACCGCGCGCGGGCCGGCGCGGTCCATCAGCCGGCCGATCAGCGGGCTGACCATGCCCGACACCACGAAGCCGAAGGAGAAGGCGCCCGCGGTGACGCCGCGCTCCCAGCCGAATTCGGAGATGATGGGAGGGAAGAACAGCGAGAAGGCGGTGCGCGCGTTGACGCCGATGGCCATGGTGACGAAGGTCACCGCGACCACGACCCAGCCGTAGAAGAACGGAAGCCGCATTGTGTGTTTCATCCCTGGACGGTCCTTCCGACCATCCAGGACTGCCCGGGTCAAGCGCTTTTCGCGCATGCCTCATTGAGCGATCCTTGGGCGGCCGCCCTCAGGCCGCGTCGCGTTGCGACGATTTGGCGGGCGCGTCGAACAGGATCCGTTCGATCGGCTGCGGGCGGCCGAACAGATAGCCTTGCGCGAAATTGACGCCGAGCGCCTTCAGCCGCTCGTACTCCTCGCGGGTCTCGACGCCCTCGGCGGTGACCGACATGTCCAGCCCGCGCGCCAACGTCACGATCGAGGAGATGATGGCGGAGCTGCGCGGCTGATGCGTGAGGTTCCGGATGAACGATTTGTCGATCTTGATCTTGTCGAACGGGAAAGCGGTCAGATAGCTGAGCGACGAATAGCCGGTGCCGAAATCGTCGAGTGCGAGCGCGATGCCGATGCTCTTCAGCCGCTCCATGAAGGCGTGGTTCTCGACGCCACGCTCCAGCAGCACGGATTCCGTGATCTCGATCTCCAGCCGCTGCGGCGGCAATCCGGAATCGGCGAGCGCCGCGCTGATCATCTCGAACAGCTCGGCCTCCTTGAACTGGATCGGCGACAGGTTGACGGCGACCGCAAGATCGGACGGCCAGCCGGCCGCGTCCGCGCAGGCGCGCCGCAGCACAAACTCGCCGAGCGGCACGATCAGCCCGGTCTCCTCCGCAAGCGGGATGAACTGGTCCGGCGCAATCAAGCCGCGCGTCGGATGCCGCCAGCGCACCAACGCCTCGAAGCCGCGCCGCGTGCCGCTGAGGGCGTCGACGAACGGCTGGTAGTGCACCTCGAGCTGGCACCGCGCGATGGCGTCGCGCAGATCGCCTTCCAGCGTGCTGCGCGCCTCGAGCTCGGCCGACATCGCCTTGTCGTAGATGGTGAAGCAGTTGCGGCCCGACGATTTCGAGCGGTAGAGCGCCAGGTCCGCCTTCTTCAGCAGCTGCTCCTGATCGCTGCCATGATCGGGCGCGATCGCAATGCCGATGCTGGTACCGATCTCGACGCGGTGTCCGGGAAGAAGGAACGGCTCGGCCACGAGCTTGGCGATCCGCCCCGCCAGTTCGGTCGAGCAGACGCGCTGATCCTCGCAAGCTTCCTGGATGATGGCGAATTCGTCGCCGCCGAGCCGGGCCAGCACGTCGCTGGTGCGCAAAGCGGATTTCAGCCGCTGTGCGACCTGACGCAGCAGCGCATCGCCGGCACCGTGACCGAGCGAGTCGTTGACGTTCTTGAAGCGGTCGAGGTCGAGCATCAGGATCGAGAAGGTCGGACCGGCGTCCTTCAAACGGCCCTTGAGCTCGTCGAGCCGGGCCAGGAAGAAAGCGCGGTTCGGCAATCCGGTCAGGATGTCGGTCTGGGCGAGTTCGAGCACCCGCCGGTTCGCCAGTGACAGCCGCTGCGAATTGCGGGTTGCGAGCATGAGATAGGTCGAAAGCGACAGCGTCAGCAGCATGCCGACGATCAGCACCGCACCCGCGCGATCGTAAGTCGTCTCCAGCGGACCGCCGGCAGCCGGAACCGCCCGCACCTGCCAATCGGTGTCGCCGATCTTGAGATTGCCCGACCAGTGCAGGGCTAGCGCGACGTCCCGCATCGTCTGCGGCGCCGTCGCGGCCGACGAGTAATCCGGCAGCATTTGCTCCAGGCCGACGATCTGACCCGCGAACGGCGGATAGACGTTGACGCTGACCGCGGGGCTTGCCCCGGTGGTCACGCGAATGGACTGGATCAGCAGCGGCAGGTCGAAGACGCCGACGACGAAGCCGGCGAGATTGCGGCGCCGGTCCACGACCGCGTCGCGCGACGTTCCCTTGGCGTAGACGGGAATGGCGACGAGGACGTCGGGCAACCGGCCGCCCTCCTTCGGCTCGTAGAGGCGGGTGCGAATGGCCCCTATCCGGTCGGTGTCGCGCGCGCGCTCGAGGACCGCGCGGCGCTCCGGAACGGTCGCGTAGTCCATTCCGTAGACTGGAGACGTCTTCGGCTGGGTCGAGTAGAACACCGGAAAATATTCGTCGCTCTGCGGCGCGGTCGCGAACGCATCGCCCTGGAGCGACTTGATGCGATAGCCGGACACGCCGTCCGTGATCGCCGCGGCCTCGTATTCGGCGCGCTCCTTGCGGTTCACCCGCGGCACCCAGGAGATGCGCAGCATGCCGGGATGGCGCTCGAACAGGCGGGCGCTGAAGGTCTCGAATTCGCTGCGGGTGATCTCCTGATTGGTCGATTCGAACAGCGTGCGCAGCGCGACGAGCCTGGAGATGTACTCGCTCATGCCGTTCTGCATGACGATCACTTCGGTCTCGGCCGCGTTCTCGAACTCGATCTTGTTGACGCGGCCTTCCCATCGCGCCACGGCGGCTGCAGCCACGACCGAGAACAGAAGACCGACGCCGACTGCGACGAGCGCAGGGCGATAGAGCCCGAGCAGCGGCGCGGCACGCCACCATCCGGTCATACGCCCCCGATCCTGATCGTTCTGATCCCGACCGCCCATTCCAAAAACCGCCGTCCCCTGTCCCGCTCAACCGAACCTCTGGTTGAGCCGCCGGAGCCACTATCGGAACAGGACCGCGGTTAAGAACTGCACAATTTCGGAACCCGGCTTTTCCGCATTACCCGGTTTAGTTAATGAAGTGCAGGATGATGCGGGCTCTGTCGAAGCAAGTTGCCGGTTTTCCCCGGAGTAGTACGGAGCCGTCGATACATCGCCGATTCATCCCGTGGCGATAGCTTTCACGAAGCTACTCACCGCACCCAGCAAGACTTTTCTGATGTATCGATCTCGATCTGCGACATGCATCGTCATGACCGTCGCCGTCCTGGCAGCAATCATGCTGCCGGCGAAAGCCGACGAGATCGGCGTCAGCGAGGATGCGATCCTGTTCGGCCAAGCCGCAGCGCTCGAGGGTCCCTCCTCCACACTCGGACAGCGCATGCGGCAGGGCATTGTCGCAGCCTTCACCGAGATCAACGCCAAAGGCGGCGTCCACGGCCGCAAGCTCCAGCTCATCAGCCGTGACGACGGCTACGACCCCGACCGCTCGCTGGCGCAGACGCTGCGGCTGATCGAGGACGAGAAGGTGTTCGCGCTGATCGGCGCGGTGGGCACGCCGACCGCGGTGGCGACGATACCGATCACCAGCGCCAGGAACGTGCCCTTCATCGGTCCCTTCAGCGGCGCTGAATTCTTGCGCGACTTCGAGCTTGCGAACGTGGTCAACATCCGTGCAAGCTATGGCGCCGAGGCCGAGGCGTGGGTCAAGCATCTCACCGAGGATCGCCATTTCACCCGCATCGCCATTTTCTACCAGGACGACTCGTTCGGGCGCGACGGTCTTTCCGGCGTGAAGCGCGCGCTTGCCAGGCGCGGCCTCGAGCTCGCCGCCGAAGGCACCTTCGAGCGCAACACCCGCGCCGTCGCGTCGGCCTGGCGCACGATCAAGCGCGTCGAACCCGAGGCGATCGTCATGGTCGGGACCTACGGTCCCTGCGCCGAGTTCATCAAGCTCGCGCACCGCAGCGGCGCCAATCCGACCTTCGTCAACATCTCCTTTGTCGGCGCCGTTGCGCTCGCCAAGGAGCTCGGCCCCGAGGGCGAAGGCGTCGTCGTCACGCAGGTCGTGCCGTTTCCCTGGGACCGCTCGCTTAAGCTGGTCGCCGACTACCAGGCGGCGCAGACGGCGTTCGACCCGGCGCTGACACCGAATTTCGTGGCGCTCGAAGGCTATATCGCCGGCCGTCTCGCGGCCGCGGCGCTGGAACAAGCCGGACCGCAACCGACGCGCGCGAGCCTGCTGCGCACCATCAACGATGTCGGCCGCTTCGACATCAGCGGCAGCACCATCACCGTCGGCATGCGCATGCTCGACGCGCCGCCGAAGGTGTTTTTGACGGTGATCCAGAAGGACGGGACGTTCAAAGCTGTGGACCGGCTATAGAGCAGATCACGGCCGCCGCGTCCAGCGGTCGGCGTTGACGGCGCCTTGCGGGATCTCGCCTTTGACGATCGCTTCGACCTGCCGCACGGTTTCCAGCGACTGATATTCGATCGCCTGCGGCGTCAGGCCGCCGACATGGGGCGTGGCGATGACGTTGGGAAGCTTCGCAAGCTCCGGGCTTGGCATCTGGTCGGGCGCGCGGCCCACATCCATCGCGGCACCCGCGATTCGATTTTCAAGCAACGCCTTCGCCAGCGCCGCTTCGTCGACCAGGTTGCCGCGGGAGAGATTGATGAAGACCGCATGCTTCTGCATCCGCGCCAGCGCCGCCTCGCCGATCAGATTTTCGGTCTGCTCGTTGGCGATGGCAAGGCAGACGACATAGTCGGACGCGGCGAGGAGCTCGTCGAGGCTGACCTGCCGGATGGCACCGTCGGTCACGGTCGCAAAGGGATCTGCGACCAGCACTTCCATGCGCATCACCTTGGCGATTTCCCCGAGATAGCGCCCGATGCTGCCATAGCCAATGATGCCGATCTTGCTGCCGGCGAGTTGACGGCCCATCCGCGCTTCCGGCTTGCGGCCGGCGTGATAATCGGCCGTCGCTCGCGATACGCCGCGGGAGAGATCGACCATGAAGCCAACCGCGAGCTCGGCAACGGCTTGCACGAAGCCAGGCCCGGCGCGGGTCACGAGCACGCCGGCGTTCGAGGCCGCCTCGACATCGACGTTGCGGATGTCGACGGCGCAGCGGACGAAGGCGCGCAGGCGCGGCAGTTGCGCAAAGATCTCGCCGCGTCCCTCGGTCATGCGATCGGCCACGATGATGTCGACATCTTGCGCAGCGCGCACGAGGCTGGCTGAGACCAGCGTCTCATCGCTCTCGTGCAGGATCACCTCGGCGGTCGCGCGCAAGCCGTTCAGGCTGCGATCGCCGTAGTAATTGCGGCGCATCTCCGGCGTGTGGGCCAGCAGGACTTTCACGGCGATACTCCCTCAATAGCCGAACGCGCGCGGCAATGCCGTGCTGAGCCATGGCACGAACGCGATCACGAGCAGGCAAAGGAACAACAGGCCGAGATAGCCCATGATCGGCTTCACCGTCTGCTCGATCGGCACATTGCCGATCAGGCAGGCGCCGTAAAGCCCGAGCCCGAGCGGCGGCGCGAACAGGCCGATGCCCATCGCGATCACAAGCACCACCCCGAAATGCAGGGGATCGATGCCGAGCTGCACGGCCACCGGCAGCAGCAGCGGCCCGAAGATGATCAGCGCGGCCGCCCCCTCCAGCACCGAGCCCATCACGATCAGCACGCCGATCGCGAGCAGGATGAACAGCCAGGTGCCGCTGGTCTTGGACAATCCCAGCATGAAATCGCCGACCGCATGCGGCACCTGCTGCAGGGTCAGCGTGAACGCCAGCGATTGCGCTGCGGCAACGATGAACAGCACGAGCCCCGCGCGCGTCGCTCCCTGGACGAAGCTGTGCGCAGCCGATGTGAAGCTGAGTTCGCGGAACACCACGCTGCCGACGACGAGTGCATAAGCCACGGCGAAGGCCGAGATTTCCGTGGCGGTGGCAAAGCCGCTCTTGAAGCCGAAGAAGATCATGAAGATCAGGCCGAACGAGGCGATCGCGCCGCTCCACAGGCCCGACACCGGCATCTGCGGCGCGATGACCTCGGCATCAGCTGGAGACTCAGTTGGAGTCTCAATTGGAGTCTTGCCGAAGATGATGGAGACGGCGATCAAGGCCAGCGCCATCAGCGCCGCGGGCAACAGCCCTGCGACGAACAGACCACCGATCGACAGGTTCGCGACGAAGCCCAGGATGATCAGGTTGATGCAGGGCGGAATAGTCTCCGCCATCACCGCGGAGGCTGCGAGCAGCGCCACGGCGCCGCCCGGATTCTGCTTGGAGCGGCGCGCGGCCGGAATCAGCACGGAGCCGACCGCGGCGACGTCGGCCATCTTCGAGCCGGAAATGCCGGAGAACAGCACCATCGAGGCCACCATCACGACGTTCAAACCGCCGCGCATGCGGCCGACCCCGCGCTGCAACAGCTCGATCAGCCGCACCGACATGCCGTTGGCTTCCATGAGGTAGCCGACGAGAATGAAGAACGGAATCGCGAGCAGCACGAAATTGTCGATGCCGCGCGCCATCTGCTGGGCGAAGATCACGCCGGGCAGCGCGCCCTCGACCCAGATGAAGATCAGCGCGGCCAGCGCCAGTGCAAAGCCGATCGGCAAGCCACCGACCAACGTCGCAAAGAAACCGATCAGCATCAGCGTGCCCGCCGACGGCACCGTGGCGGGCGACAGATAATCCCAGGCGAGATAAAGGCCGGTCACGACGGCAATCGCGACGAGGCCTCTGACGATGTCAGGGAGCGGCCTGGCGCAGAGCTGGTCGATCGCAAACACCGTCATGAACAGCGCGCCGGCGCCCATCGGGTAGAAGGTCAGCTCCAGCGGCAGGCCGGATCCGGTGGTCTGGCCCGCCGTCAGCGAGCCGAGCTTGATGGCGTTGTAGGCGACGTAGCCCGAAATCAGCACCACCAGCAGCGCGCTCGCGGCGTCGACCAGCGCGCGCAGCCGTACCGGAGCCAGATCGCGGAAGAAAGAGACGCCGACATTCTCGCCGCGCGCGAGCGCGCTCGCCGCGCCGAAGAAGGCCGATCCGACCATCAGTCCGCGCGCGACGTCGTCGGACCACTCCACCGGCGCGTTGAAGCAGAAGCGCAGCAGCACGGAACCGCAGACGACGACGAGATCCGTGGCCAGCAGGATGGCCGCGATCGCGTCGCTGAAGCGAAGCAGCAGGGCGATGCTCCCGTGGCGGCCGCCCGAGAGAGGTACGGCAGCTGTCATTGCCACGTCAGGCCTGCGTGGCGCGGATGATGTCGATCACGGCCTTGGATTCCGGCCGCGCCTTCATGAAGTTCTCGATCTGCGGCGCGACGCGCTTTTTGAACGCCTCGCGGTCGCATTCGGCCACCGTCACGCCCTTTTCGGTCAAGGCCGACAGCGCTTCCTTCTCGACGGCGAGCCCGTGGGTCCGCGTGTCGGCCGCAGCCTTCTTCGCGGCATCGAGAAATCCCTCGCGCAGCTTCGGATCCATGCGATTGTAGGTCGTGTCGCTGAAATAGATCGCGAGCGGCGAGAAATTGTGCTGCGTCAATGCATAGAATTTCGCCGTTTCGAAGAACTTGCTGGCCAGGATGGTCGGCGGGTCGTGCTCTAGCCCGTCCAGCACGCCGGCCTGCAATGCCGTGTAGATTTCGCCGAACGCCAGCGGCGTCGCGGCGGCTCCCATCAGGCGCAGGCATTCCGTGATGACGGGATTTGGCAGCGTGCGGATCTTGAGACCGGCGAGATCTTCCGGCGTCTTCACCGGCTTCCTCGCAAGTACGCTGCGTGAACCGAAATTATAGGCCCAGGCGATGATGCGGATGTTGCTGCCCTTGAGCAGCGCGTCCTCGATCGGCTTGGCCGCGCCAGCGTCGAACGCCTTGGTCTGCTGCGGAAAGCTCGAGAACAGAAAGCCGAGGTCGTAGGTGCCGACCAGCGGCACCAGATTCGCCGAGATCGAGGAGCCCGACACCATGAGGTCGATGACGCCGAGCTTCACTGAGTTGATGACGTCGATTTCCTGACCCAATTGGTTGTCGGGAAAGAACGCGACCTCGACCTGCTCACCGAGGCCGTTCGCCTTCAGGTTCTTCACCAGATTGTCGTAGTAGACCCGGCCGTTGGCGAATTTGGGATCGTTCGGCAGCGACGAGGAGCATTTCAGCTTCAGCGTCGCGGCTTCGGCGCGGCCGATGAGTGCGGGGGAAAGCACGAGGCCGGCAGCAAGTCCCGTCGACGACTTGATGAACGCGCGACGGTTCACGGGCACGATGGACATAATGCGGTTTCTCCCCAATTATTGTTTTTCGAGCAACGGTCGTTGCCGCAGCCCGTTGCGCGGACTGTATGGCCAAAGCGACGGCGCAGGCAAGGCTTGCGGCCGGCCGTTGCAAAGCGGCGTGTCGCGAGGATCAACGGCATCAGCGCGCGGCAAAACAGCCATGTTTTTGCGGGATTCTCGATCAGATCGGCAGGGGGCCGATGCGCGAGAAGATGCTTTCGCGCAGCGTTGGGCATCGATCCAATTGGCGCATGGATCAATGCGCAATTCACATGGATGGCGCCAGAACGATGCCGCACCAGCTCTGGCAGACCTTCTGCCCCATTTTGCCGCAGCTCAACGTGATCCAGTGCACAGACAGACGCATGGCGGCCACCTAGAAAAGGTGACATCATCGCGCGCATTGCCGATGGAGGTGACACCATGCGCCGTCCAGTCTTTCGCAATTTGTTTCTTGCATCCGCTCTTCTCGCGCTCACGCAATTGACGATGCCGACGGGGGCCGCGGCCGAAGCGCGGCTCGCACTGGTGATCGGCCAATCGGCCTATCGCACCGTGCCGGAACTCCCCAACGCAGCCAACGACGCCAAGGGCATGACGGAGCTGCTCGGCAATGCCGGCTTCACCGTCACCACGGCATCCAATCTGGCGCAAAACGATATGCGTCAGGCGATCTCGGATTTCGCCGGCAAGGTCAGCGCCAGCGGCGCCGACACCGTCGCGCTGGTGTTCTATGCCGGCCACGGCCTCCAGATCGACGGCGAGAACTATCTCGTTCCCGTCGATCTCGACCCCAAGCGCGAAGCCGACATTCCGCTGCAGGGTGTGCGACTGAACGATTTGCTCAACACGCTCGGCGCACTGCCGACGCGGGCGCGCATCTTCATGCTCGATGCCTGCCGCAACAATCCCTTCCCTGCGCTCAGCGGCGCCGGACACGGGCTTGCGATCGTCGACACCAAGGCCGGCGCGCCGGGCTCCTTCATTTCCTATTCGACCTCGCCGGGCTCCGAAGCCGAGGATGGCTCCGGCATCGACAGCCCCTATACCACCGCGGCGCTGACCGTCGCCAAGCAGCCCAATCTGCCGATCGAGGAAGTGTTCAAGCGCATTCGCGTCGCCGTGGCGCAATCGACCGACGGACGCCAGATCCCCTGGGAAAGCTCGTCGCTGACGACTGACTTCAAGTTCTTCGGCGGCGACAGCAGCGGCAGTCAGACTGCGCTTCCTGGCGCATCCTCCATGGCACTTGCGAGCGGCACGCGCAGCCTCGAGGACTGGCGCAAGGATTTGCAGGGCAAGCCGGCCATGGTCGCCTATGAGATAGTGATCACCGACGACACCGTGCCGGCGTATCAGGCCTATATCGAGTTGTACGCTCAGGATACCCGTACGCCGCGGCTGCGCACGATTGTGGAGCGCCGGCGCCAGATGCTGGCGTGGGAGCGCGCCACCGCGATCAACACCCGCGCCTCGTTCGAGGCGTATCTGGCGAACTGGGACAACAGCGATCTGGCCGCGACCGCACGCCGGCTGCTGCTCCGCGTGCAGAACCGCAACTACGTCTTGCCTGCCGCGGTCGCGGCCGCTCCTGCCCCGGTCGCCGTCGCGATGGCCCCGACCTGCCCGTGCTCGACGCCCACACCACCGGCTTCGCCGATCAACCCGACGATCGCGCCTGTGATCAAGAAGCGCGTCGACGACACACCGCCGAAGCGCAAGGTGGTCGACACGCCGCCCAGGCCGCGCCGGCCGCCGCCTGATGAGGTGATCTACGAGCGCGCGCCGCCACCGGATCGCGGCCCGCCGCCAGAAGCCTTAGGTGTCGGAATAGGCATCGGAATTGGCATGGGCATGGGCGGTCGAGGCGGCAACTACGGCGGCCCGGGACACGGCGATGGCTACCGCAGCCGTTACTGAGACCGCTCGCGCGGCAGCCGGACGCGGACACGGGTGCCGCCACCGGGACGATCCTCAATGGCGACCGTGCCGCCGTTGCTTTCGACAACTTGCCTCACGATTGTGAGTCCCAATCCTGCGCCGCCGCTCTCGCGGCTGCGCGAGGTCTCCAGCCGGTAGAATGGATCGAATACGCGGGTGCGTTCGTCAACCGGGATTCCCGGCCCGCGGTCCTCGACCAGGAGTTCGATCACATCGGTCTCGGCGTACAACGAGATGTCCGCGGCGCCACCATAGAGGATCGCGTTGTTGACGAGATTGGCAACGACCCGAGCCATGCCCGCAGCCGAGCCGCGGATGAGGAGAGCCGGATCTTCGCAGGTGAGCGTCAGCGCTGCGCAGGCGCCCTTGCGCGCTTCGTACTCGGTCCGCGCGACGCGGGCAAGATCGACGGTTTCCGCCGACGGGCCTGCGAACGAGGCGCGGACAAAGGCGAGCGCATCATCCATCAGCGATTGCATGTCGTCGAGATCGACGGTTGCCTTGTCCCGCTGCACGCTTTCGGGCAGCAGCTCGAGACGTAGCCGCAGCCGCGTGACATAAGTGCGCAGATCATGGCTGATCGCGCCGAGCACGAGGGTGCGGCTGCGCAGCAGTTCGGCGATGTTCGCCTGCATGGCGTTGACGGCGCGGATCAGCGCCCGGACGTCGGGAGCACCCCGCTCGCTGACCGGCATGGTCTCCATGGCAGCGCCGAAGCGCTCGATGGCGACGGTCAACTCGGACAGCGGCCTGGTCTCGTGGCGGACCGCGAGCAAGGCCGCCAAAGCGACGACGAAGCCGAGAATTCCGGCCAGCAGGCCGACAGGAATGCCGAGCAGGCGAAGGCTGAGCTCACCTGCGGTCTCGATCACCAGATAGCCGCCGCCAGCAAGTTCAATGACAGCTTGCAGGCGCGAGGTGACGAGATCACGCAAGCGGGCCACCTGTTGGCCGTCCCTGACGTTGACGAAGGACAGTGCGACCAGCCGCTCCGCTGGCACACCGCTCAGCGCGCGCAACCGTTGCTCCGCGCTGCCCAGGAAACGGCCATGCAACGGGTTGGGCGGCACGTCCTGACGCACGACCGGCTTAAATCGCGCCGTCGTGGCCGCGCGCAGCACCAGGTCGCGATCGTCGCGCGGGACCCTGTCGATCGCCTCCGCCAAGGCGGCGACCTGCGCGAGCAAAGCGGCAAATCCGGACGGCTCGCCGCGGCCGCGCTGCTCCACCAAATAGATGGCGACCGACAGCAACTGCACGAGAATGATGGCGCCGACGACGATAAGGCCGAGGCGGGCGGCGATGTGAAGCCTGCTCATTCCGCACAGGCTCCGTGCTCAGAGCGGGCGAACGTCAGCACTGAAGAGATAGCCGCCATTGCGCACGGTCCTGATCGAGAACGCAGCCTTGGGATCCGCGGCGACGAGCTTGCGGCGCAGCCGGCTAACCGACACGTCAATGACGCGGTCGAACGGATCCGCGGTCCGGCCGCGTGTCCAGTCGAGCAACTGGTCGCGGGACAGCACCCGCTTGGGCCGTTCGAGGAAACATGCCAGCAGATCAAACTCCGCTGCCGTCAACTCGACGACACGGTTCTGGTCGTTGGTCAGGCTGCGCCCGTCGAGATCGGCCACCAGCCTGCCGAAAGCAATTCGCCGCGGCGGCGGCATCTGCAGCGGGCCGTCCACACGCCGCAAGACGGCCTTGATGCGCGCCAGCAATTCCCGAGGATTGAAAGGCTTCGGCAGATAATCGTCGGCGCCGAGCTCCAGGCCGATGATGCGGTCGACATCGTCGGCCTTGGCCGTCAGCATCAGGATCGGCGTGCGGCTCTTGCTGCGCAGGCGCTGGCAGATCGACAGTCCGTCCTCGCCCGGCAGCATGATGTCAAGCACGATGAGATCCGGGCATGCCTGCATCAGCGCCCGGTCCATCGCCGCGCCGTTCTCGACGCAAACCGGCGCATAGCCCTCCCGCGTCAGCAGGTCCGCCAAGAGCGCGCGGATCTCGCGGTCGTCCTCCACGATCATGATCGTCCGAGTGTCCATCGCGGCCTCTATCGAGCAGCCCGCTGGCAGGAATGTGGCGACCCCGTCACTCGTTACAAAACGTTACACTTCCGGCCTCGCCGGCAATATCACGGCAAAAGATCGAGGCGAGATTGGCCCCATGCGGCGACCGGTCTCGTTCCGGCGCGTCCTCACAAACAGGAGTATCCGATGAAACCCATTCTGGCTTCGCTATCACTCGCAACGGTGCTGGCCCTCACGGGAGCCTCCGGTGCAAACGCCTGGGTTCGCAGCGGCGGCGTCACGACTTGGCGAGGTACCTACTACGGCAGCGCCAGCGGCGGATGCGCCGGCGGAACCTGCTCGCGTTCGGCTTCGGTGACGGGACCTTATGACGGCACGATCGCACGCAGCGGCAGCATCACGCGCGTCGCTCCGCATGCATTCGACTACACGCGCACCACGACGGGTCCGAACGGCAACAGCGTGACGCGCAGCGGCACGGTCGGGACTCATCCCTATTACGGATACCGGTACTGACCCTCGCGCCGCACGACCGTGAATTCCGGCCGGGGTCAGAACACTGGCCGCGGACTGCCTTCCTCCAACTTGCAAGCATGGATATCTCGAATGCGACGATTGACGATCTTGGCGTCGGCCGCGGCAGCCGCACTGGCCGCAGGTTCGACCGCGCTAGCCTTCACCCCCAGCCCTCACCCCGGCATGTCCGACGGCCTCACCGAAGTCAGCGGCGGCTGCGGACCCGGCTGGCACCTGACGGCGAACCGCCTGTGCCGGCGGACCATCGTGCCCTACGCCCATCCACCCTATGCCTATGCGGCGCCTCCCTATCCTGGGGCCTGTTGGTGGACCAGCACGCCATTCGGCGTGCGGAGGGTCTGCGCATGGTGAGACCTGTACAGCTACGGGAGCTGCGACGCGCGATCGCGGCCATCATCGCCGCGTTGGTCGCGATATCGTCCGCGGGCGCCGCGTCCGCCCAGCAACCGCGACAGGAGATACGCCAAGCGTGCACCGCGGACATGCGCGCGCTGTGCTCCGGCATCATGCCGGGAGGCGGCCGCGTCAAGCAGTGCATGATCGAGCATTTCAACCAGCTGTCGGATGGCTGCAAGAGCGCGCTGAAGCAGGCGCAGGCGTCGAAGCCATAGGGCGTGCCTCGCGGGAGTGCGCGTGGGGCTCGCAGACGCGATAAGTGCCGCGAGCCCTGCGGTATCGCACGATATACAGGCGAGGCCGGCAACCCCATGTTTGCCGACGACCGGCAGCTGTGGTCTGGTCGACCAACGGAACACTTCGGGGATTCGCTGCTGATGGCGCAGGACGCTCACACCGCAACATCATGGCCGCTGTTTCGCTCACTCGCGTCCTATTCGCTGCCGGGCGATTTGATGGCCGGCCTGACGCTCGCGGCAATCGCGATCCCAGAGCAGATGGCCACGGCGCGGCTCGGCGGCTTCGCGCCGCAGATCGGCTTCTTCGCCTTCATGGCGGGATCGCTCGGCTTTGCGATGCTCGGCGGAAACCGCTTCCTGTCCTGCGGCGCCGATTCCACGATCACGCCGATCTTCGCCGGCGGGCTGGCGGCGCTGGCCGCCGCCGGCTCGCCTGAGTATCAGGGCCTCGCGATCGCGCTGGCACTGATGGTCGGCGCAATGATGCTGGCCGGCGGCGCCTTCCGCCTCGGCGGCATCGCCAATCTCTTGTCCGTGCCCGTCATGGTCGGTTTCCTCGCCGGCATCTCCGTCCACATCATCGTGTCGCAATTACCGGGCGTGCTGGGCCTGGACTCGCCGAACGGGCCGACGCTCGATCGCATCGGTGTGCTCGCAAGCGAGCTCGGCCGCACCAATCCCTTCACGCTATGCATCGGCTTCGGTGTGCTGGCCGTGGTCTTCGTCGCCGAGAAGATCAGCGCAAAAATTCCGGGCGCGCTGATCGGGCTCGTCGCCGCGACCCTGGCCACGATCGCGCTCGGCCTCGAGAGCAAGGGCGTCAATGTCGTAGGCCTCGTGCCGGGGACGCTGCCGCGGCCGACCTTCCCCGAGCTTGCACCGGAGCAATGGGTCCGCCTCGTGCCGCTCGCCTTTGTCATCACGGTCGTGGTGATGGTGCAGACCGCGGCGACGACGCGCTCATTCCCGTCCGATCCCGACAAGCCGGCCGATGTCGATCGCGATTTTCTCGGCGCGGGCGTAGGCTGCGTACTGTCGGGCCTGTTCGGCGCGTTTCCGGTCAACGCCAGCCCGCCGCGGACGGGCATTGTCGCCGAGACCGGCGGACAATCGCAGCTCGCGGGTCTCGCCGCCGCTGCGATCGTGCTGGCGCTGCTCGCGTTTGGAACGGGATTGCTGCAGCACGTTCCAGACGCAGCCCTCGGCGGCATCCTGCTGTTCGTCGCGCTGCGCATCATCCGCGTGAAGCAGATCGTCACGATCTATCGCCAATCCCCCAGCGAATTCCTGCTGATCGCCGCCACCGCCGCGCTGATCATCGTGCTGCCGATCCAGCAAGGCGCGTTCCTCGGCATCGTGCTGTCGCTGCTGCACGGCATCTGGAGCACGACGCGCGCGCGGCTGGTCGAGTTCGAGCGCGTGCCGGGCACCACGATCTGGTGGCCGGCACATCCGCACATCGCCGGCGAGCGCATCGCCGGCGTCGCCGTGCTCGGGCTGCAGGCGCCGCTGTCCTTCCTCAACGCGCCCGGCTTTCGCAGCGACGTGATCAAGGTGCTCGGCACGATGCCGCCACAGCTGCTGGTGCTGGAGGCGAGCGGCATGGTCGAGATCGACTTCACCGCCGCGCAGATCCTGCTGGACGTGTTCAGGGCGTGCAGCGAACAGGGCGTCACCGTCGCGCTGGCCCGGCTGGAATCAGTGCGCGCGCAGGACGCGTTCGAGCGGTTTAGATTGTTCGACGCCCTGCCGAGAGAGCGTGTCTTCCACAGCGTCGACGAGGCCGTGCGGAAGTTGGCGCGATAACTGGGCTCACTGCGCCAATGGCGGGTGATCGCGCTGGATCGTTTCGCGGATCCAGCTGGCATGGATCGCGCGAAACAGGATTTGCGCCGTCTTGAGGTCGTTCGCCTTCATGCAGAGATCGACGATGCGACGGACTGCGTCGTCGCGCATCAGTCCATCCGAGATCTTCATCGCGATTTCCATCGCGACTTTCGCCGCGCGCTCGTAGCGCTCGCTGTCGCGCTTGTCGCTGCGCGCGCTACCTGCCGCGCTCGCCGCAGCGGCGTCACAGATCGCACGGATGCGCTCGGCGGCCTCGATGTCGCCGAGCGGCCGTTCGATCGCTTCGTCCCAGACGTCCTGACGCGTCTTGCGCGCGAACCACTGCATTGCCTGCTCCGTGGTGAGGGAGCGAGCATAAACGGCGGCCACGCCGCGCGCTACGCCTCCGGTACGATCTTCCCGGGATTGAAGATGTTCTGCGGATCGAGCGCCTTTTTCAGCGCCCGCATCGCGTCGATCGCCTCGGGGCCGAGCTCCGCCTTGAGGTATTTCTGCTTGCCCTGACCGATGCCGTGCTCGCCGGTGCAGGTGCCGTCCATCGCCTGCGCGCGCTCGACCAGCCGATGCATGAACTCCTCGCCGCGCGCCATCTCGTCGGCATCGTTGGTGTCGCAGACCAGCGAGCAGTGGAAATTGCCGTCGCCGACATGGCCGACGATCGGCGACAACAGGTTGAGGCGCTTGAGATCTTCCTCGGTCTCGCCGACGCATTCGGCAAGCCGCGAGATCGGCACGCAGACGTCGGTCGCGACCACCCCGATGCTGTCGCCGGGCCGCAGCGCTTTCACCGACCAATAGGCGTCGTGCCGCGCCTGCCACAGCTTTGTGCGATCCTCCGGCTTGGTGGTCCAGGAGAAGTCGCCGCCGCCGCAATCCCTGGCGATCTCGCCGAAGGCCTTGGACTGTTCGGCGACCTCGATCTCGCTGCCGTGGAATTCCATCAGCAGCAGCGGCGTTTCGGGCAGGGTCAACTTCGAATAGGCGTTGCAGGCCCGCACCTGCGCGGCGTTGAGCAGCTCGATGCGCGCCACGGGAATGCCGGTCTGGATCGCCAGGATCACGGCCTGACACGCCCCGTGCACGGTCTCGAACGACACCGCTCCGGCCGCGATCGTATCGGGGATGCCGCGCAGGCGGATGGTCAGCTCCGAGATGATGCCGAGCGTGCCCTCGGCGCCGACGAACAGATGCGTCAGGTCGTAGCCGGCGGATGATTTCTTCGCACGCGTGCCGGTCGTGATGATCTCGCCGTCGCCGCGGACCACTTTCAGCGCCAGCACACTGTCGCGCATGGTGCCGTAGCGCACCGCATTGGTGCCGGAAGCGCGGGTCGAGGCCATGCCACCGAGGGAAGCGTCCGCGCCGGGGTCGATCGGGAAGAACAGGCCCTGGTCGCGCAGATGCTCGTTGAGCGCCTTGCGGGTCACCCCGGGCTGGATCACGCAGTCGAGGTCCTCGGCATGCACCGCGAGCACCTTGTTCATGTCGCGCAGGTCGATGCAAATTCCGCCGGCGGGTGCGTTGACCTGGCCCTCGAGCGAGGTGCCGGTGCCGAAGGCGATGACAGGCACGCCGTTTTTCGCGCAGATCCGCACCACGTCCTGGATGTCGGCAGTCTCCTGCGCCATCACCACGCCGTCCGGCGGCTGGTTCACGATCCATGTGGTGGTATGGCCGTGCTGCTCGCGGACGGCTTGCGAGGTGATGAGGCGGTTGCCGAACCGCGCGGCAAGTTGCTCCAGCGCGCTCGCGAGGGCTTTCGGCGCCGGCCGCGGCGGATTATTGGTGATGGTCGTACCCACGGACGTTCCTCCCGACGAGACGAACCGTGGCAAAGGACATCTCACCGGTCAAGTCAAGCGACCGGACGCATAGCTGGGGAAGGACACATGCCGGAGACTGCTGCCACAACGATCGAGGGCGTGCCGTTCCGCTCGTCAATCATGCAGATCGAGCCGCAATGGATCGACTACAACGGCCACCTCAACATGGCCTATTACAACGTGATGTTCGACCGCGCGATCGACCAGATGTGGCTGACGCTCGGGATCGGACCGGGCTACATGAAGGAGCGCGGCGGCTCGACCTTCACCGCCGAATGCCACGTGCGGTATTTGCGCGAAATCCACCTCGACGATCTCGTGCAGGTCTCGGTCTGGCTGCTGGAAGCCGACGACAAGCGGCTGCACACCTTCCAGGAGCTGCGGCACGCGACCGAAGGATGGCTGTCCGCCACATCGGAAAACATGTCGCTTCACATCGACATGGGCTCACGAAAGGTGGCGGCTTTTCCCCCAGACATCCGTGAGCGCATCGCAGCGGTGGTCAAGGCCCACAGCGCCGTCCCGCGGCCCGAGGGCATCGGCCGGAACGTGGCGATGCCCTCGAAGCGGTAAGCGCGCTAAACCCTGTTACGACCCCGTGCCAGTCCGACAACGGCCGAGACCAGGAACAACACGACTGCGATGAAGAAGATGATCTTGGCGATTTCGATCGACGCGCCGGCGAGGCCGCCAAAGCCCAGGATACCGGCGATCAGGGCGATAACCAGAAACGTAACTACCCAGCTAAGCATGATCCGAACCTCTGTTTCGATGTCTGTCTGCGATCGGCGCGGCTGACGCGCCTCACTTGCAGAACCAATCGCCAACTCGGAACAATGGTTCCGGGCCGCTGAAGCCGGAAATTCGCCTGACCGACAGGAACAAATTGGCTTTCGGCGCACGTGGAAAACCCCTGTCCGCGGCCCCATATAGGGACCAATCCCTGTTAAGAAGGCTCCCCTTTCACCACCCCGCGGTGCCAACGTGGGGCAAATGATTCGCATGACCGAGCCGAGCAAGATCACGTCCCAGAGCGTCCCCGACCACCAGCCCGCAGCCGGCGGCATCGCCGCGCGTGCGCGCGCCTCGGTAGGCCCGCAATACCTGTCCGGGCTCAATCCGGAGCAGCGCGAGGCTGTGGAGACGCTGGACGGGCCGGTTCTGGTGCTGGCCGGCGCCGGCACCGGCAAGACCCGCGTGCTGACCACGCGCATCGCCCACATCCTGAGCCAGGGCCGCGCCCGCCCATCCGAAATCCTGTCGGTGACCTTCACCAACAAGGCCGCGCGCGAAATGAAACATCGGCTCGGTCAGATGCTCGGCCATGCCGTCGAAGGCATGCCGTGGCTCGGCACCTTCCACTCCATCGGCGGGCGCATCCTGCGCACCCACGCCGAGCTGGCGCAGCTCAAGTCGAACTTCACCGTGCTCGACGTCGACGATCAGGTCCGACTGCTCAAGCAGCTTCTGCAAGCCGACAATATCGACGACAAGCGCTGGCCGGCGCGCATGCTGGCCGGGCTGATCGACGGCTGGAAGAACCGCGGCCTGACGCCGTCGCAGGTGCCGTCGGGCGAAGCCGCCGTGTTCGCCAACGGCAAGGGCGGCAAGCTCTATGCGAGCTACCAGGAGCGGCTGAAGATCCTGAACGCCGCCGATTTCGGCGATCTGCTGCTCGAGGACATCCGCATCTTCCGCGAGCACCCGGATATCCTGCGGCAGTACCAGCAGCGCTTCAAATTCATCCTGGTCGATGAGTATCAAGACACCAACGTCGCTCAATATCTGTGGCTGCGGCTGCTGTCCCAAGCGCCGACTTCTTTTGCCTCTCCCCGCGTGCGGGGAGAGGTCGGATCGCCCGGCAGCGCAATTGCGCGCCCGAGCGATCCGGGTGAGGGGGACTCTCAGCAAGCTGAGCTCGTGGAGGCAGCCCCTCATCCTAACCTTCTCAGCGTGAGCGAAGCTCGTCGCGACCCCGCAAGCGGGGAGAAGGAGCAGACGCGCCACGTCAAAAACATCTGCTGCGTCGGCGACGACGACCAGTCGATCTATGGCTGGCGCGGCGCGGAGGTCGACAACATCCTGCGCTTCGACCATGATTTCCCCGGCGCCAAGGTCATCCGCCTCGAGCGCAACTACCGCTCGACGGGCCACATCCTCGCCGCCGCCTCGCACCTGATCGCCCACAACGAGGGCCGGCTCGGCAAGACGCTGCGCACCGAGGACCAGGACGGCGAGAAGGTCACGGTAACAGGCTCTTGGGATTCGGAAGAGGAAGCCCGCGGCATCGGCGAGGAGATCGAGCAGATCCAGCGCCAGGGCGACAAGCTCAACGAGATCGCGATTCTGGTGCGCGCCTCCTACCAGATGCGCGAGTTCGAGGACCGCTTCGTCACGCTCGGCCTGCCCTATCGCGTCATCGGCGGCCCGCGCTTCTACGAGCGCGCCGAGATCCGCGATGCGCTGGCTTATCTCCGCGTCATCAATTCACCGGCCGACGATCTCGCCTTCGAGCGCATCGTCAACACGCCCAAGCGCGGCCTGGGCGATGCCACCGTGCAGATGCTGCACGATCACGCCCGCAAGCGCCGCATCCCGCTGTTCGAGGCGGCGCGCGCGGTGGTCGAGACCGATGAGCTGAAGCCGAAGGCGCGCGGCTCCTTGCGCGACGTCGTCGCCCAGTTCGACCGCTGGCGCGCCCAGCGCGAGGTCACCTCGCACACCGAGCTCGCCGAGATCGTGCTCGACGAGAGCGGCTACACCGAGATGTGGCAGAAGGACCGTTCGGCGGACGCCGCGGGTCGGCTCGAAAACCTCAAGGAGCTGGTGCGCTCGATGGAGGAGTTCGAGAACCTGCAAGGGTTTTTGGAGCACATCTCACTGGTGATGGACCGCGACAGCGGCGCCGACGAGGACGCGGTGTCGCTGATGACGCTGCATTCGGCCAAGGGGCTGGAATTCGACAACGTGTTCCTGCCCGGCTGGGAGGAAGGCCTGTTTCCGAGCCAGCGCACGTTGGACGAACAGGGCCGCGCCGGCCTCGAGGAAGAGCGCCGGCTCGGTCATGTCGGCCTGACCCGGGCCCGCCGCCGCGCCAAAATCTATTTTGCCACCAACCGCCGGATCCACGGCACCTGGTCGACCACGATCCCCTCGCGCTTTCTCGACGAACTGCCCGCGGCCAATGTCGAGATCACGGAATCCAAGGGCGGCTCGGCCTGGGGCGGCACCGGCGGCTACGGCGCCTCCCGCTTCGACGACATGGAAGCGTTCGGCTCCACCTATTCGACCCCGGGCTGGCAGCGCGCCCAGGCCAATCGCAATCGCGGCGGCGGTGGCGGCGGCAATGGCGGCCGCGGCAGTTTCGAGGAACAGGCCTCGTCGTTTTCGTCCCAGTCGTCCTCGCCCGATTTCGGCAGCTTCTCCTCGCGCCGCCGCGGGCCGCTGACGATCGAGGGCGAGCTGGTGGCCAAATCCACCGGCACGACCTCGGAATTCTCCCTCTCCGACCGCGTCTTCCACCAGAAATTCGGCTATGGCCGCGTCACCAAGATCGACGGCAACAAGCTCACCATCGCCTTCGACAAGGCGGGGGAGAAGAAGGTCGTGGACAGTTTTGTGCAGCGGGCGTGAGGCCTGCATGCCGCACTACATCGCCATCATCGAGGACGCCGGCCCGGACGAAGCCGTCGGCGTGTGGTTTCCGGACCTGCCCGGCTGCATTTCCGGCGGCGACGACGTCGATGAGGCCCTGGAGAATGCGCCCGAGGCACTCGCGTTCTATGCACAGGAACTGACCGCGGACGGCCGCCAGCTTCCCCCGCCGCGGACATTGGACGAGCTCAAGGCCGACCCTGATGTCGCCGACGAGCTCGGGAAGCACACGGTCGCCCTGATCGAATGGCCATCCCTCACTGAGGCCACGGAGTGAGGACTGTTCGCCGCACTGGTCGGACTCTCGACAGTTCAGGTCCGAACAGCCCTTGACCACCGTGAACTTCCCCGTATCAGATGCGGCCATGGTCCGGGGCTCCATCACACTGATCTTGCTGGCATTGGGTATGCCGTCGCTTGCGGCGGCGGAGACCATGAGCTTTGGCGATGCGATCGGGCTGCTGGCGAAAAGTTGCGGCGCGGAAATCGTCGCCAATTGCCGCGGCGTCAACCCGGATTCGACCCGCCTGAAGGAGTGCCTCTCGCGCAACCGCGACGTGCTCTCGCAGCAGTGCCAGAGCGATTATCTCGGTGCCTTCGACGCCATCCAGAAGCGCGTCGCAGCCCGTGTCACCGTGGCGAACGTCTGCCAGCGCGAGATCGTCAAGGTCTGCGGCGGCTCGACCAAGGAGACCAGCAAGGCGGTCCCCTGCCTGGTCTCGACGCCCAAGGGCATCAGCAACAATTGCCTGAAGGCCGTTGACGACGCGGGGTATCGGTGATGCCAGCGACGAGGCTTTCCACCGCCGGAATATGCATCGCGCTCGGCCTCGCTTTGCTCGCGGGCACAGCGGAAGCGCAGACGGCGCCGCCAACCCGCGACGACATCGTCGGCAAGCTCAACCATTTCGAACAAGCCGCCGAGATCGATCTCCCCGCGCTGAAGCTGCAGGTGATGGAGCGGGCCAAGGCCAGGATCAAGAACGATCCCGGTCCGGTGAACCGGCCGCTGATCGCGCCTGATCTGGTCAATCTGCCGACCTTCACTGCGCAGATCCAGTTCGACGCCGACACGCCGATCATCCAGCCGGCGTCCTACCAGACCGTCGGCCGCCTCGCCGATGCGCTGGTCCATGCCTCGCTGCTGCCCTACACGTTCCTGATCGTCGGCCATGTCGAATCCAACGCGAAGACGCGCGAGGCCAACGCGATCCTGAGCCAGCGCCGGGCGGACGCGATACGCGACGTGCTGGTGAACACGTTCAAGATCTCGACCAAGCGGCTGCATCCGATCGGCCTCGGCGAGGAGCAGTTTCTCGACCGGGCCAGGCCGACCTCAGCCGCCAACGCCCAGTTGCAAATCCTGACCTACGCCAAGGTACCGGAGGAAGCGCCTGCGCATCCGGCTGCGACACCTGCGCCTGCAGCGAAAAAGCCCGCCAAGAAGCGCTGAGCGGACGCGCCACGGCGTCTGACGCAACCCTTTGAAGTCACGTTTCTTTTGTGACCTGTCTCACAGCGCAACAGCGCGGTTTCGCGCGACAATTACGCCGGTTTGTGCACCGCCCTATCAGGTGCTATAGGCTTTTTTCGCCCTGCCCGACCCCATGCTGCACGAGACCGAGATGGCCAGTTATTTTCAACGTCAGCTGGCCGACTACGTCGAATATCATCGCGATCCCTGGAACTGCGCGATGCACGTGGTCGGCATCCTCCTGCTCTTCACCGGCGCCGTGCTGCCGCTGACGCTGGTCCATTTCCCGGTGTTCGGGATCGAGGTCAGCCTGGCCATGGTTCTTGCCCTGCCGGTGCTGGCCTACTGGCTGATGCTGGACGCCGGGATCGGGCTCGGCATCCTCGCCTCGATGATCGTGCTGCTTTCGGTCGCAACCGCGATTGGCAATCAGGTCTCGATCGTCATGATGTGGTCGATTTTTGTGGTGCTGATCGGGCTCGGCGTCGCGTCGCAAATCGTCGGTCACAAGGTTTTCGAGGAGCGGCAGCCGTCGATGGTCGACCACCCCACGCATTTTCTGCTTGGACCGATGTTTGTCATGGCAAAATTATTCATTGCATTGGGCTTCCGTCGCGACCTTGCCGCGATTCTGGCGCCTGCTCCGACCAATTCCCTTTCAACCCGATAGTTCTAGACGCGAAACAGCAAACCTACTGCATGGCTCTCGTACTGGTTACCGGTGGCAGCGGCTTCATCGGACATCATCTTGTAGAAGCGCTCCGCGCCCGTGGGCAGCGGGTGCGTGTTCTCGACGTCCGTGCGCCTGCCGCGCCGTATGCCGACGTTGAATATGCCCAAGGCTCGGTGCTCGACGGTGCCGCGGTCGATGCCGCGATTGCTGGGGTCGATCAGGTCTATCACCTCGCGGGCCTGCCCGGCATGTGGGTCGCCGACAAGCAGGCCTTTCACGACGTCAATTGCCGCGGCACCGAGATCGTGCTCGCGGCCGCGATGAAGCGCGGGGTCTCGCGCTTTCTGCACTGCTCGACGGAATCGATCCTATTCCCCTATTCCGACCTCAACGGTGTTCCCGCCGAAGAGGCGCTGCAGCCGGCCGATGCGATGCCGGGCGCCTACACGCGGTCGAAATCGCTGGCCGAGCATTGCGCCGCGAAGGCCGCAGCTGAAGGTTTTCCGCTGGTGATCGGCACCCCGACCATGCCGATCGGTGCTGCCGACCACAATCTGACGCCGCCGACTGCGATGCTGTGGTACTTCCTGCAGAAGAAAGTGCAGCCGCATCTCGACTTCCCGGTCAATCTCGTCGACGTTCGCGACGTTGCCATGGGCCTCGTGCTGACCATGGAACGCGGGCGTAACGGCCAGCGCTACATCCTCGGCGGCGACTGCGTCAGGCTCGGCCAGATTCTGCGGATGATGTCCGCGATGAGCGGCCGCCGGCAATTCCCGGTCGTCGTTCCCGGCAAGATGGCCGAGCTGTCCGGCATCATGCTTGAATATCTCTCTGACCGCATCACGCGCAGGCCGCCCAACGGCACCGCCGAGGGCGTGCGCATTGCGCTCGCCGCGAGCGACCTCTCGATCAGCAAGGCGCGCACCGAACTCGGCTACGCGCCGCGCCCGATCGAGCCGGTCCTGCGCGAAACCATCACCCATCTTCTCGCCCGCGGCGGCGCGCTTGCCTCCGGCGCCATCGAGCATCACGCGCTCTCCTCGCGCGCCAGCTGAGCTGCCGCCCAACCCAAAGAACCTTTCCGCATGTCCTTCGATTTCAGCAAGCTTCTCTCTGTCGCCTGGGGTGGTTGGACCACGACTTGGCCGACGCAACTGCTCGCCCTGATCTGGCTCGCCTGGCTCGCAAGCTGGGTCGGCGCCTCGTTCTGGCAGGGCCGCACCCAGAAGCAGGTAATGACGCTGGAGTCCGGCCGCTATCGCATCCCGATCCTGGTCGGCGGCATCCTGTTCACGCCATGGACCGCGGAAGTGCTCGGCGAGAAGCCGCTCTGGGTGTTCAGCAATACAGCTGTCTACGTGGTGGCGCTGATCGTGCTGGCCGGGATCTCCTTCACCTGGTGGGGACGGCTGCATCTCGGACAATTCTGGTCCAACACCATCACCCACAAGCAAGACCACCGCGTCATCGACACCGGCCCGTACGGCATCGTACGCCATCCGATCTACACCGGCCTGATCCTCGGCATGCTGGTGACGGGCATCGCGGTCGGCACGGTGACCGCGATGCTCGGCGCGATCCTGATCTCGCTCGGCATGTGGCAGAAGGGCCGGATGGAAGAAGTGTTCCTGTCCAAGGAGCTCGGCGAAGACGCCTACGGCGCCTATTGCCGCCGCGTGCCGATGATCATCCCGTTCCTGTCGCCGCGCTGAGAGCGGCGGACGCGCCCCACATTCGCTGTCGTCCCGGCCTTCGCCGGACGACAGCGAGATTTTCGCGAGCACGCGATCGCCGCCGTCCGCAAGGCGCGGGCGCTGCCGCCGGGGCGGCCGAAGCAGAAGCAGCGCACCGTGGCGCGTGTCTATCATCTCCTGTCCAGGGAGGCCGCGCTCGCGCCGAACATCCATCATCTGGATGATTTTCGCGCGGCGCGCCGGGCAGAGCGGCAGATCGGCCACTGATCTCCGGGCCCCGCTTGCCGGCATTCGTCCCATGCAAATTCGAACGGCTGCCATTCCACGGGAATAGAGCCCCGCGGCCCATCGCACAGGTTGACGTCTGCCCCGCCAGCCCGTTGGATGCGCCCGCAAACAGGGGCTTCTCATGACGTTTTCCAGCATCTTTGCGCAGTTCGTTGCGCTTCTCGGCGGCATCGCGCTGCAATGGCGGAAGCTGTCAGGCACCGTGCCTGCGCCGGCCTGGGGCCAGTCGCCCGCGATTCCCGAAGCAAAACCGCAAGGCGCCATTCCGACACTGAAGATGCCGACGGCGCGGGGCTGGAGCGAAAGACAGAAGCCGACGGTCGCACCCGGGCTCAAGGTCAATGCGTTCGCGACCGGCCTCGACCATCCGCGCTGGATCGAGGTGCTGCCCAATGGCGACGTGCTGATCGCGGAGGCGACGCAGATCGCGGGGGCGCCGCGGTCCGTGTTTCACTACGCAATGCAAGCGACGATGCGGCGCGCCGCCGCGCTCGGCGTCAGCGCCAACCGCATCACGCTGCTGCGCGACAAGGATGGCGACGGCGTCGCGGAGTATCGCGGCGCGTTCATGGAAAACCTCAGCCAGCCGTTCGGCATGGCGCTGGTCGGCGACACCTTCTATGTCGGCAACACCGACGGCGTGATGGCCTTCCCGTACGTGGCGAATGCCGATCGCATCACCGCGCCGGGCAAGCGCCTCACCACTTTCAAGCCGAGCGGCCACTGGACCCGCAGCCTGCTCGCAAGCCCCGACGGCAAGAAACTCTATGCCGGCGTCGGCTCGCTCAGCAACATCGGCGAGATGGGCATGGAGGTCGAGGAAGGCCGCGCCGCGGTCTACGAGCTCGACCTCGTCGCCGGTACGCACCGCATCTTCGCCGCCGGCCTGCGCAACCCGGTTGGTCTCGCCTGGGAGCCGACGACCGGTGTGCTCTGGACCGTCGTCAACGAGCGCGACGGCCTCGGCGACGAAACGCCGCCGGACTATCTGACCTCGGTGCGCGACGGCGGTTTCTACGGCTGGCCCTATTGCTACTGGGGCAAGACGGTGGATGACCGCGTGCCGCAGGATCCGGCGATGGTCGCCAAGGCACTCACGCCTGACTACGCGCTCGGCGGCCACACCGCCTCGCTCGGCCTGTGCTGGATGCCCGCGGGCACGCTGCCGGGCTTCCCCGACGGCATGGCGATCGGCCAGCACGGCTCGTGGAATCGCAGCACGCTGTCCGGCTACAAGCTGGTGTTCATCCCGTTCGAGAACGGAAAGCCTTCGGGTCCAGCACGCGACATCCTGTCCGGCTTCCTCGCGCCGGACGAGAAAGAATCCTACGGCCGTCCGGTCGGCGTCGTGATCGGTCCCGACAAGAAATCGCTGCTGATGGCCGACGACGTCGGCAACGTGATCTGGCGCGTGACGGGCGCTTGAAGGTTATGTTCCAACGCTAAGCGTGGTGCGCTGCTTGCGGAGCAGCGCGATCACCGACAGTGCCGTGATCAACCCGGTCTTGGGATTCTCGGAGGGGACGTTCTCGATTGACATCGAGAAGCGCGCGGAATCCGACTCGACCTCGATGCGATGAACATTGCGCGTCACGGTCGGGTCGGCCCAGATTTGCACCTGGGTGCGATCCGGCCCGACGCCCGCGAGCGACAGCGCGACCGCGACGTTGAGATTGGCCGGAAAGCCTTTCGCTGCCTCTCGCGCGGTCCCCTCGAACAGCTTGAGCGGCTCGCGCAGATTGTCGATATCGATGTTGTTCTGGACGATGAACGGCGCGCCCTTCAAGCCGTCGATCGGCTTGCGCGTCACCATCTTCACCGAGTGAATTGTGCCGATCGCGGCGGCGTTGACGGCGTCGAGCCCGATCAGCGCGCCGGTCGGCACGAGGATGCGGCCGCCATTGGCCCGGGCGAGATCGACGAGATCAAAATTGTCGAGCAGCCCACCGACGCTGACAACGACCGCGGCCCTGCCGCGTTTCACCGCGGGCTCGACGATCGCGCGGAGTTGGCTGCTCGGCGCGCACTCCACCACGATATCGGCGGCGTCGCCGAGCTGGTCGAGCGGCAGTAGGGATGGCGGACGACGCAGGCTGCCGAGCAATTTCTGATGCTTTGCAGGATCGCGCACCGCCACGGCGGAGAGCGTCAATCCCTCGATGCCCTGATCGAGCGCGGCGGCGATCTTGGTGCCGATCGAGCCGAGCCCCGCGACGGCAACCCGCAATTCGTTCGAAGCTGTCCGTTCAGCCATCGCATCACCCCTCTCGCCAAGTCGATGTCATAGCGCCTCAGGCGTCGCGCGCATAGCTGCGCAGGCGCGTCTCGAGCACGGAGAGCATTGCGTCGCGGGCGGGGTCGCGCGAGCCGCGCAGCCATGCGGCAGCGAGCGGCAGCCGGCCGACGGGCCCGATCTGCTTTGGCCGCAGCGGCACGAAGCGCACGCCTGACACCGCCATCCGCATGGTCCAGCGCGGCACGATCGCGACCCCGAGCCTGGTTGCGACGAGATTGATGATGGTCTGCTTCTCGTCGGCGACCTGCACGACGCGCGGCGTGAGGCCTGCCTGCTCGAATAGTCTTATCGTGAGGTCGTGGCTGTGCGGCCGCGAGCGACGATCCGGCACCAGCATCGCCTCCTCGGCGATCTCCGCCGGCGTGATCGACTTGCGTTTGGCCAGCGCGTGGCGCTGCGGGAAGGCCACGATGGCTGTTTCCTGCAGCAGATCGCGGAATTCGAGCCGCTTGTCCCGCTGAGCCGGTGGACGCACGAAGGCAAGATCGAGCGCGCCGGTCAGGATCTTTGGCAGCAGCCGGACGGTCTTCTCTTCCAGGAGCTGCACTGCGATATCGGGATGCTTTGCGCGAAAATCGCGCAGCAGCGCCGGTAACAGCCCCGCCGCGGCACTGTCGATGGCGCCGACCCGGAGTTTTCGAGCAGCCCCCGCGCGCGCGCGATTGCGCAGGTTGGTCTCGACCGCCTCGACGCGGGCGAGGATGGCACGGGCATCACGCAGCAGCGTCACGCCATCTTCCGTCAGCGACACCGCACGCGTCGTCCGCGCGAACAGCCGCGTGCCCAGATCCTGCTCCAGCAGCCTGATCTGGCGGCCGAGTGCGGAGGGCAGCATCTGGAGATGCTGCGCTGCGCGGCCGAAATGCAGCTGCTCGGCCGCCGCCACGAAGCATCGCAACTGATGCAATTCCATCTCGCTGTCCTCTGATCCCGTGACGGGATTATATCATTTTTTTGTATAAACCAGCGCCGATTGAGTCCCTGCCCCTCCCCGCCTAGGTTCGCTCGTGTCACGCAACCCCACCGACATCTGGACGGAGCCCTTCATGCGCACCCATTCGATTGCAGCGATCCCCGCGGACGGCATCGGCCCCGAGGTCATCTCCGCCGGCGTCCGCGTGCTGGAGGCGCTGGCCAACCGCAGCGGTGACCTCGCCTTCAACATCAAGACCTTCGACTGGGGTTCGGACTATTACAAGAAGCACGGCGTGATGATGCCGGCCGACGGTCTCGCGGAGCTCAAGAAATTCGACGCGATCTATTTCGGCGCGGTCGGTGCGCCCGACGTGCCCGATCACATCACGCTGTGGGGCCTGCGGCTGCCGATCTGCCAGGGCTTTGACCAATACGCCAATGTGCGGCCGACCAAGATCTTGCCGGGCGTCGCCTCGCCGCTGCGCAATGTCGGCGTCGGCGACCTCGACTGGGTGATCGTGCGCGAGAATTCCGAGGGCGAATATGCCGGCATGGGCGGCCGCGCCCACAGGGGTCTCCCCGAAGAGGTCGGCACCGAGGTCGCGGTGTTCACCCGCGTCGGCGTGACGCGGATCATGCGCTATGCATTCGAGCTGGCGCGGTCGCGCCCGCGCAAGTTCCTGACCGTGGTGACCAAGTCGAACGCGCAGCGCCATGGCATGGTGATGTGGGACGAGATCGCAGCCGAAGTCGCGGCCGAATTCCCCGATGTGACCTGGGACAAGATGCTGGTCGACGCCATGACGGTGCGCATGACGCTGCATCCGAAGAGCCTCGACACCATTGTCGCGACCAATTTGCACGCCGACGTCCTCTCCGACCTCGCCGGGGCGCTGGCGGGCAGCCTCGGCGTCGCGCCAACCGCCAATATCGACCCGCAGCGCCGCTTCCCCTCGATGTTCGAGCCGATCCACGGCTCGGCCTTCGACATCACCGGCAAGGGCATCGCCAATCCGGTCGCGACGTTCTGGACCGGCGCACAGATGCTGGAGCATCTGGGCGAGAAGGACGCGGCGGTGCGGTTGATGGCCGCGGTGGAGCGCGTCTGCGCGGCCGGCGTGCTGACGCCCGATGTCGGCGGCAAGGCGAGGACGAAGGACGTGACCGATGCCGTGATCGAAGCGATCCACGGATCGAACGTGTAATCCGAGCTACGTCAGCGGGAGGCGCCAGGGTTTCCGAAAAATTTTGAGCCCCCCTCTTGAAACCAAAACGGGCTTTTTTTATTTTTCCGCTGCCGCCGAGAGGTGGCGTTCCCGACGCCTGGTGGGTCGGGAAGCTGAGACGGGCACCGGTCGTGTCCGGTGTCGTTCGTATCCATTTTGCTCCTTGGAGGATCTGGCTATGCGCGCTTACGACTTCTCTCCCTTGTGGCGTTCGACCGTTGGTTTCGACCGCCTTTTCGACCTCGTTGAAACGGCACAGCGTGCCGGCGAGGACAACTATCCTCCCTACAACATCGAACGTCTCGGCGAGGATCGCTACCAGATTTCGCTTGCGATTGCGGGCTTCTCACCCAACGAGGTCGCGGTGACGGCCGAGCAGAACGCGGTGACCGTCGAGGGAAACAAGCCGGACAGAACTGAACGCGAGTATCTCTACCGGGGCATTTCCGCGCGGCCGTTCAAGCGGCAGTTTAACCTGGCCGAATATGTTCAGGTGCACAGCGCCTCGTTCGAAAACGGCCTGCTCAAGATCGAACTGGTCCGGGAAATCCCTGAAGCCATGAAGCCGCGGCGGATTGCGATCAATGCCGCGCCGTCCGGCAACGTGCATCAACTCGAGGGCAAAGCCGCCTGAATTCGGTCTGTCGGAGGCCCGGTGATCCCGCCCGATCGTCGGGCGGGATGGGCCATGGCCTTCGATCGCGTACCCGAATGCAAGTCAGAGGTTTTAGAGAAAGGAGGAGGACCTCTCATGCTCGATCATGCCGACAACATCATCGATCTGAACGCGATATTGCACCCTGGCTCCGTCTATGATCATCCCCGCGACGTCATAGCCGATCCAACTTTGTCGATCGGCGAGAAGCGCGCGATCCTAGCGTCCTGGGCTTCGGACGCAGCCAGTGTCGCCTCGAGCCCGACATTGCGGGAGCTGCCCGGCTCGGACAAAGCCGTCACCATCGACGAAATTCTGGAAGCGCTCGCGAGCCTCGACCACCATCCGAAGGGCCCTCCGGGCGGCAAGCCGGTCCGCACGCGATCCGTCGAACGAACCGGCCTCGCAGCCTAGGCAACGACAGCTCAACGGGGATTGCGATGATGCTTGATGAAGAGCTGGCCTTGTTGCGCGGCCACCGCAGCAACATCAGCCGCTATCAGCGGTTGCTCAAGACCGAGCTGACCGAGTTCGAACGGCGGTTCATCGAGAGACGTGTGTCCGAGGAGCGCTCGGCGATCGAGAAGCTCGCCGTCTCCGCCTTTCCGCTCACCTTTCAGGCTCCGAGCCGGGCGATGGGGAACGCCACCACGCGCCTGACGGCAAGCCGGCACGGGTGATCGACATGCCCGAACACCTCCCGACATTCGAAGTGTTCCTGAAGAAGTGCGGTCGAAGGACATGGCGATGGCGTGTCTGCACGACGGAAGGACGCCTGGTCATGCACGGCTTCGAAAATGGCCGACCCGCTGCCAAATATGCGGCTGACAGGGCCTTGTTTATGATGCTTCTCGCCGCGCCCTATCGCCCGGCGGGCCGGGCTTCCGCCACGGCTCGCTCCTCCTTGGCGACACCCGCATCAAGATGGCTGCCGCGGCACAAGATGCGTGAATGACAGGTGCCGCGAGGGATGGTGCCTGCATCAGCCCATCCCGACCATCTCCGTTGCTGACTGCTTACCGCCGTCCCGGCGGCGGGTTCGCCATAGCGGCTGTCGGCTCCGGCGGCGTCAGGTGGCGTGGAACGATGATGGACTGGCCGGGGGTGAGCGTCGCGTTCTCCGGCAGCGAGTTGCTCTGCGCCAGCGACCACAGCGGCACGCGATTGGCTGCCGCGATGCTCTCCATGGTGTCGCCGCGGCGCACCGGTAGCCGCACGCCACTGTCCCACAATTCGACGAGCGTATTCGCCGGCACGAGATAACGCAGCGGCACGGCATCCACCTGCGTCTGGGGCGGAATGCGCGGCAACTGCGTGACCATGTCGACGATCTGACGGTGGATGTCGTCGGACTTCTCGATGTTGATGTGGCTGACCCGCGCGTTCTCCTTCAGGTCATAGCTCGCATAGTGACCGCGATAGCCCGGCACCGCGACCACGTTGCCGCCGCCAAGCACGCTGTCGGAGAGATAGATGTTGATGAAGCGCTCGACATTGAGCGGCACGTCGCCGGTCGCATGCGCGGGATCGATGGTGATGACGAGGCTGATCGGGATGTTCTCCTTGGCCGCCATCTCGGAGATGACGATCGAGCAAAGCCCGCCCATCGAATGCCCCATCAGCACGATCGGCGCCGGCGCTTCCTTGTAGCTGGAGATCGCACGATCGCCGATCCATCGGCAGATGGTGAATTCATAGACGTTGGCCGAAAAGCCGGCCTGCGTCAGCTTCTCTTCGAGCCGGTCCATGCCGGTGGAGAAGAACGGCCCCATGGCGCCACGGAACAGGTAGATCTTCGGCGGCGGCAATGGCTCGAACGGTGGGGGCGGCGGCGCGGCGGGTGCGGCCGCGGCGGGCTTCGTCTTGGCAGGTGAGGCAGCGGTCGTCCCGGTGCTCAAGGCGAGCAGCGCAACGGCTGCCAGCGCGAGAAGTCGCCTCAAATCGATCATCAGTCCAGCAGTCCCACTCCGGGAGGCTGCAGCCTCCCCCAAAGGCGCTTAGTGACGGTCGATTGGGCGGAATTTGGGGCACGGAACCGGGGCTCGATCCGCGCTCATTCCAGCATCTCGCCCCCCAATCACTGCATGCTCTTGAGCCTGCTGCGGTGTGCGGCCTGTTTCGCGCGGTTGCCGCAGACCGCCATGATGCACCATCGTCGCGCGCGTCTGCGCGTGTGGTCAGCGAACAGCATGGTGCAGTTGTGCCCCTCGCACGCCTTGACGTTCGAAAAATCCTCGTCGCAAACGAACTTCGCCATGGCCTCGCCAACCGGCAGCAATAGCGCCTCCGGCGATCGCCAGCGCCGCCTCATTCGCAATGCCAGAGCGCCGCCATCGGCATGGCCCGGCTCGATCCGGCTGAACGCTTCGTCGCGCTCCAGCAGGCTGTTCAACGGATCGAGTTCGCGCAATGCATCCGTCGTGAGCGGTCGGCCTGCATGCTTGCGCACGAAGCCCCTGAACCATTCGCGCAAGGCGCGCGCCTGATCCGCAACCTTGTCCAGCTCGTCCGGCGTGGCGCGCGCCGTCAGCGCGTGCAGATCATCCGCGGGCACCAGCTTCGCCTGCGCCAGCCAGTCGATCAGGCCATGACCATCATCGATCCAGTCGACCGGCGTATCGAGCGGCGTCGCCACCGAGTTGAGGAAGTCGAGGCCGAGAGAGTCGGCGATGAACATGGCGGGCGGGCGGTCCATGAGCGGTCCTTGGCCGGTCGGGAGCATGGACTCAGATAACCTGATAGAACGGCGTTGACAAGTTACGGTAAGGAGACGTAACCTCTTAGTAGGCAATTTAGTGGTTACTAAGATGGAGAATGTCATGGCCGCAATCGCGTACCGCACCGCGGATGTCGAGGGCTTCAAGGTGTTCTATCGCGAGGCCGGTCGTGTCGGAGCGCCAAAACTCCTGCTGCTGCACGGCTTCCCCAGCGCAGGCCACATGTTTCGTGACCTCATTCCGCTGCTGGCGGACAGGTTTCATATCGTGGCGCCCGACCTTCCCGGCTTCGGCCAATCCGACATGCCTTCGCGCGAAAGCTTCCGTTACACGTTCGACAATTTCGCGCGCGTGATCGAACGCTTCACCGAAATGATCGGCTTCGACCGTTTCGCGGTCTACGTTTTCGATTACGGCGCGCCGACTGGTTTCCGGCTTGCGCTCAGTCACCCCGAGCGGATCACGGCAATCATCTCACAGAACGGCAACGCCTACGAGGAAGGGCTCAGCGACGACTGGACTCCGCTCAAGACCTATTGGCAGGATCCGTCGCCGGCCAATCGCGACGCGCTACGCGCGCTCCTCACGCCGGAAGCGACGCGCTGGCAGTACACGCATGGCGTCCCCGATCCGATGACCGTGTCACCGGACGGCCAGAACCTCGACAATTTCTACCTTGCGCGCCCGGGCTCGGACGACGTGCAGCTCGACCTGTTCGGCGACTACAAGAGCAACGTCGCGCTCTATCCGGCCTTCCAGGACTATTTCTGCAAGCACACGCCGCCGTTCCTCGCGGTCTGGGGCAAGAACGACCCATTCTTTATTCCGCCCGGCGCCGAAGCGTTCAAGCGCGATAATCCGAACGCCGTGGTGCAGTTCTTTGACACCGGTCATTTCGCGCTGGAGACGCACGCGAAGGAAATCGCGGACAGCATTCGTACCTTCCTGACGTAACGGGGGCTGTCCTCCGCGAAAGTTACGCCGCCAGGCTCTGCTGAGCGCGGAATGCGCTGATCGCCATATGGACGAGATGCAGCTTGCCTTTGACCGCCGGCGATATGTCGAAGGGATATGCATCGCTCATCCCGAGCGAGCGGTTGAGTTCGTTGATGCTGCGAGCAAGCGGCATCCACAGTGCCAGGAGTGCCTCGAAGTCGCTCTCGAGATAGGGATCCGTCAGGGTCTGCCGGGCGCGCTCGTCCAGCGCCAACGGCAAACCTGCGAGCGAGTCGAGCGTCGACACGATATGCAGGAAATGCGCGAACGTTTCCGCCCAATCCTCCCAGGGGTGGGACGTGGCGTACTCGCTGATGAAGCCGCTTCGGTCGTATGAACGATCGGCGCGGCTGTAATAGGAGTTGATCGCGGCCTGATAGTCCTGCGCCTGGTCACCGAAGATCAGCTTGAACGGGGCCTGGAATGTCGTGCCGTCGACGAGCAGGTCCCAATAGAAGTGACCGATCTCGTGCCGGAAATGCCCGAGCAGCGTGCGGTACGGCTCCCGGAACGCCACGCGGCGAGATTCTCGTTCGACATCGTCGGCCTCCGCAAGGTTGAGCGTGATCAGGCCCGAGAGATGCCCCGTCACGATCGGACCGACCTCGTCCGAAAGAATGTCGAAAGCCAATTCTGCGCCGTTGCGCGATGCGAGCGGAAGCTTGAGGCGACTGAGATCATAGAGAAGACGGCGCTTGGCTTCCTCCATAAGGCGCCAGAGCATGATGTTTCTGGTGCTGCCGAGGTTTGGAATTGTGCGCGTGAGGCGGCACGAGCCGCAATACCAGTCCGCGCCCTCGACACACCAGTTGCAGCCGATGATCTCGCGGTTACGGCAAGATTGATGGGATGCAAGCCTAGTCATCTCGATGCGCGAGGAGTCGAACGCCAGCTCAGTGCTGCAATTCGCGCACGCGATGTGCTCGAACGAGACAGGATGGCGGCATGACGGGCACTGAAAGATCTTCACGTGGACTGGCCCCAGACAGACGGCACACCGGAAGGCCGGCCTGTCAATTCGAGGAACTCTTGCACTTCGAGGAACTCTTGCGACCGTCGCTGTTGCCGGCGAGCAACGCACGCTGCGTCCGCAGCGCGTGCTGTCTTAACAAGCCGGCTCGCGTCGCGCTCAACTGGCTCGATTGAGGCTGCGGCTTTTTCTCAAGGACATTTTCGGAAACAGGCCGACCGGCCCACGTCCGCTCGGGCTGAACCGCCATGGGGCCGACGTTTCGTCCGCTTGTCATGCTGTAACAACACCAGATCGTACGCCGAGTTCCCTTCCTCGACCGGCGGGTGATCGAGCTTGGCTTGTGCAGATACGACAATGCCGCCGTCGGCGTGACGGCGGCATTGTCAATTCACCTGCTTGCGGCGAACGGCTTAATTCCGGGGAGCCGTTGCCGCCGCCGAGCGCGCCGACCTGGGCGCGCCGGGTTCGGCAACCGGAGCCGGTGCGCGCGATCGCATGATTGCGGCGTCGATCTCGGCAATCACGCGGCGCTGGATCGCTTCGTTCTTGTCGATCGAGATGTGGCCGACGCCGGAGCCGCGGACGTCGACATTGTCGAGCTTGCCGCGAAAACCGTCCGCGCGCTTCACCGGCTCGCCGGGGCCGTCGCCGATATAGATGTTGATGTAGCGCTCCGCGCCGGTCGACAGCTTGGTCTTGAACACGGAGTCGAGCCCGATCGCGAGTTTCACGGGCACGCCGAGACGGTTGAGCTTGGCGATCATGTCTGGCAGCGCAGTCGCGCCGGAGGAGTGCCCGACCAGTACGATGGTCTTGAGCCGGCCGGCCTTGTAGGCGGTCGCGGCCTCATCCGCGAGCGAGGACCAGGACACGAAATTCGCCACGGTCACCGGGATGCCCTGCGCCTGGAGCCGGGCGCCGATCGTGTCGAGCCCGAGCGAGAAGATGTTGAGCACGCCGCGGAGCAGGTAGACATGCGTGGTCGCGACGGCAGCCTGGCTTGGCGCCGCCGTGGCGGTGGTCGGGCTGATGGCAACAGCTGACAGCAGGAGCAGGCCCATCGCCCAGGCACGGAGGGCGGACAACTGGCTGACGCCAGCGGTGTGACGGCCGTTCGGTCTCATCGATCTTTTCCCTGGGAATATGCTTCGGCCGGAATCGTAGCCATGGCCTGCTCGCAGACGCAACAAAGAGCCGCGTGAACGACGATCTTAGCATCAAGCCGTGACCATCGCGCAACACTTGCCCGAAACCTGCCACGGAAGGAGCTGTTTCGAGGCCATTTTTCTCCCGCTAATTGCAGCCGCGCAAGGGCCTTCCTATGTCAGGGCTCCGCTGACCCGCCCCTCCCGGTAGGTTCCAGCCTCCCCTCCCCAGCCTTAGCCCCTCAGACTTGCGGCCATCATGTCCTCCATCATTTCCGTCGCCAATTTGTCGAAGACCTATGGGTCCGGCTTCAAGGCGCTCAAGAACGTCAATCTTGACATCACGCGCGGCGAAATCTTCGCCTTGCTCGGCCCCAACGGCGCCGGCAAGACCACGCTGATCTCGATCATCTGCGGCATTGCCAATCCGAGCGAAGGCAAGGTCCTCGTCGGCGGCGAGAACATCCAGACCTCCTATCGCAAGGCGCGCTCGCTGATCGGGCTGGTGCCGCAGGAATTGCACACCGATGCCTTCGAGAGCGTGTGGGCGACCGTGAGCTTCTCCCGCGGGCTGTTCGGCAAGCCGAAGAACCCCGATCATATCGAGAAGGTGCTGAAAGACCTCTCGCTGTGGGACAAGAAGGACAGCAAGATCATCACGCTCTCCGGCGGCATGAAGCGTCGCGTGATGATCGCCAAAGCGCTGTCGCACGAGCCGCAGATCCTGTTCCTGGACGAGCCGACCGCCGGGGTCGACGTCGAACTGCGCAAGGGCATGTGGGAGGTGGTGCGCACGCTCCAGCAATCCGGCGTCACCATCATCCTGACCACGCATTACATCGAGGAAGCCGAGGAGATGGCCGACCGCATCGGCGTCATCAACAAGGGCGAGATCGTGCTGATCGAGGACAAGGCCACCTTGATGCAGAAGCTCGGCAAGAAGCGGCTGACGCTGCATCTGCAAGGCAAGCTCGATGCGCTGCCGGAGAGCCTCAGGCATTACGAGCTCGACCTCTGCGACGGCGGCGCGACGCTGGTCTACGACTACGACACCAAGGGCGAGCGCACCGGCATCACCAGCCTGCTCGGCGATCTCCGTACAGCCGGCATCCGCTTCAACGATCTCGACACGACGCAATCGTCGCTCGAGGACATCTTCGTCGATCTCGTGAGGGCGTCATGAACTACCGCGCTGTCCGCGCCATCTACCTGTTCGAAATGGCGCGCACCTGGCGCACGCTGCTGCAAAGCATCGTCTCGCCGGTGGTCTCGACCTCGCTGTATTTCGTGGTGTTCGGCGCCGCGATCGGCTCGCGCATCAGCCAGGTCGAGGGCGTCAGCTACGGCACCTTCATCGTGCCGGGCCTGATCATGCTCTCGGTGCTGACGCAGAGCATCGCCAACGCCTCGTTCGGCATCTACTTCCCGAAATTCACCGGCACGATCTACGAGATCCTGTCGGCGCCGATCTCCTATTTCGAGATCGTGCTCGGCTATGTCGGCGCGGCCGCGACCAAATCGATCATCCTCGGCCTGATCATCCTCGCCACGGCTGGCCTGTTCGTGCCGCTGCACATCCATCATCCGGTCTGGATGCTGGCCTTCCTTGTGCTGACGGCGGTGACGTTCAGCCTGTTCGGCTTCATCATCGGCATCTGGGCCGACGGATTCGAAAAGCTGCAGATGATCCCGATGCTGGTGGTGACGCCGTTGACCTTCCTCGGCGGCAGCTTCTATTCCATCGACATGCTGCCGCCCGCCTGGCGCACGGTGGCGCTGCTCAATCCGGTCGTCTATCTGATCTCCGGCTTCCGCTGGAGCTTCTACGAGATCGCGGACGTCAGCATGGCCGTCAGCATCGGCATGACAACGGCGTTCCTGGTGATCTGCCTGGTCGTGATCTGGTGGATTTTCCGCACGGGATATCGGTTGAAGAACTGATCCGGCCGTCATTCCGGGGGGCACGCGCGCGCCCCGGAATCGCAAGCTCTACCGATAGCAGTGGAAGCGGTTGTATCCGTCGTAATAGCCGCGACACCGACGGTGGCCGCGATGGGGAATGCCGAACACCCCCTCGACCGCGCCGACGGCACCGCCGACACCGGCGCCGACCGCGCCCCCAACCACGCCGCCGACGGGGCCGGCGATCCGGTTGCCTTCGTAAGAACCTTCCTGGGCGCCCCGAACGATGCCTTGGGCATGGCCAGGCTGGGGGACGCAGGACAGCGCGGCCAGAACGGCGGCGCCAGCGAAGAGCACACGGAAAGGCAGACCAGCCGGCCGAGAAGCGGCGGCGACGCAGACTTTGTTCATCTTCATTCCCAAAGGTAAAACCGGCCGCGGAAGCGGCCGGTCGAGGCAGCGATCGTCAACGCCGATGCGGCCAAATGGTTGCGCCCCGGATGGTTGCACCATTGTGATGAATTGTCGGCGTTGTGAACGCATCTCCCGCTCGCGAAAATGTCAGCGCTGCCGCTCGCTTTGCGGCACAAAGCGGCCTTGCTTACGCCGGGCGTCCCGTTAACGATGGCAATAAGGTTTGCTTTGCAGGCCGCTGGAACGAAAGCGCGATTGCAGGCATAATGCACGCCGGGGGACGGAGAGCCGCGGCGCCTAGTATGAACAGGCCGGAGGCCACGAGTCAGATGCGTTCGTTTTTTATTGCTTTCACCTCCCTGATGCTTTTGAGCGCGGGCGCCGCGCAGGCCAAGGTCGACATCACCGTCGACAAGGACAATCAGCAGATGACCGTCGCCGTCGACGGCGTCGCGCGCTACCACTGGCCGGTGTCGACAGGCATCCCCTCGCGGGAGACGCCGAACGGCGCGTTCCGCGCCTTCCGCATGGAAGAGGATCACTATTCCAAGGAATTCGACGACGCGCCGATGCCGCACGCGATCTTCTTCACCAAGGTCGGGCACGCCATCCACGGCACCGACTCGGTCGGCCGGCTCGGCACGCCCGCCTCGCATGGCTGCGTGCGGCTGTCGCGCCAGAATGCCACCACGCTCTACGCGCTGGTGCAGCAGCAGGGCGTGCTCAACACCACGGTAACGCTGACCGGCTCGGCGCAGGTGGCGCTCGCCCGCAATCCGCGTGGCCGCAATCCCACGGCAGTGGCCCGCGCGCCGCAGCCCGCCGAAGAGCAGTACGCCACATCAGGCGATCCCGTGAACCTGACGCCTCAGGCCGCACCTGCCCGCCGCTACATGCCGCAAGACGACAACTACATCTATCCGGCCGACGGCAGCGACACCGGCGCGCGCTACCCCGCGCCGCGCGGCAGCCGCCCGCTCTATGACGCACAGGTCTATCAGCCGCAGCCGCAGCAATACTACAATCAGGGCTACGGCCAGCAGGGCACCTACTATCAGCCGCAGCCCCGGCAGGTTTACCAACCGCGTGGCTATTACTACCAGAACTGACCTATCTGGACGCGGCGTTGCCGCGCCAGCGAATCAGAAAGCCGCTGCCGCGACGGGCGCTTGCCGCAATCGACCGCAGGAAATAACGCCAGCCTTGTGCACGGATTGGGCACCGGCCGACGCAAGGAAGCAACAGTCCACAACCTTCAACGCAGCGGCGTTCCGACCAAATTGACAACCAGGGGGTCGCCCCTATTGTCGTTCCCATTGTTTCTGGGACATGACATGACACGCGAGCAGATTTCGGATTTCTGCGTTACCGCCCTGGCAAATATCCTGCGAATTTCGAGCGACCGCGTCGATATCGGCACGAAATTCAGCCGCCTCGGCCTCGATTCGGCGATGCTGGTCTACCTGATGATGGAACTCGAGGAGAAGCTCGACCTCGAGCTGTCGACGGACGACTTCTACGACCATCCGACCGTTGAGGCGTTGTCGCGGTTTCTCGCCGACAAGCGCGCAATCCGCCCCGCCGCCTGAGGGCGGTTGAAGTCGGCGCAACCCATGGAAACCTTCCGCTCGCTCGTGGCATTGCTGGCCCGGCGTGCGGCGGAGCAGGCCGACGACCGCGCCTATGTCTTCGTCTCCGATCGCGGGACGGAGGACGCTGTCCTCAGCTTTCGACAGCTGCACGATGCCGCGGGCGCGCTCGCGTCGCGACTGACCGTGGCCGCGCGTCCCGGCGATCGCGCCATCCTGGTGTTTCCGCCCGGCATCGAATTCATGGTGGCGTTCTTCGGCTGTCTGATGGCCGGCATCATCGCCGTGCCGATGATGATGCCGCGGCGAAACGGAGCGCGCGATGCCAGCGCCGCGATCCTCGCCAATTGCACGCCGGCGGTGGCGCTGACCAATTCGGCCGTCGCGCTCCGCGGTGATTTGCGGGCACGCTTCGCGCATGAGCACATTCGCTGGATCGAGGTCGATCTCGCCGCGGCCGAAGGTGAGACAATCGAACTACCCGAGCCGGCGCCGGACGACATCGCCTTCCTGCAATACACCTCCGGCTCGACGTCCGCGCCCAAAGGCGTAATGGTGAGCCACGCCAATCTGCTCGCCAATCTCGAGATGATCCGGCTCGCGCTCGGCAACAGCCGGCAATCGACTTACGTCAATTGGGTGCCGCTCTATCACGACATGGGGCTGATCCTGAACGCGCTGCAAGCGCTCTATGTCGGCGCGACCTGCGTACTGATGGCGCCGAACGCGTTCATGCAGCGGCCGCTCGGCTGGCTGCGCGCGATCGCGCGTTATCGCGCGGAAGTGGCATGCAGCCCGAACTTCGGCTTCGATTTCTGCGTCAGCCGCTATCGCGCCGACCAGATGGAAGGCATCGAGCTGTCCTCGCTCAGGATCGCACTGAACGGCGCAGAACCGGTGCATGCGGAAACCATCGAGCGGTTCATCCAGACATTTGCGCCCCACGGCTTCGATCCGCGCGCAATGTATCCCGCCTACGGAATGGCGGAAGCGACGCTCCTGATTTCCGGCGGACGCCGTGGCGGCGGTCATGTCACACGCAGCGTGAGCCGCACGGCGCTGCAGGCGCATGCGGCGCAGGCGCCTTCCGACGCCGAAGATACACAGGTCGCCGTCGGCTGCGGGCGCCCGCTCACCGGCGAACGGATCGCCATCGTGGACGCGGACAACCGCACGCGGCTGCCCGCGGACCGCGTCGGTGAGATATGGGTGAGTGGGGCCAATATTGCCCGCGCCTATTGGCGCAACGACGAGGCGACGCGCGAGGGGCTCAATGCGCAGATTGCCGGCGAAGACGGAGCGTGGCTGCGCACCGGCGACCTCGGCTTCATCGACGTCACAGGCGAATTGTTCGTCACGGGACGGATCAAGGACCTCATCATCATCCGTGGCATCAACCATTATCCGCAGGACGTGGAGCGCACGGTGCAATCGCTCAATGGAGCTTTGCGCGAAAACTGCGGCGCGGCGTTCTCGGTGCCGGACGAGACCGGCGAAGAAATGCTCGTCATCGTCCAGGAAATCGAGCGCACCGCGCGCCACTCGATCGACACCGAAGCGATCAAGGGCCGAATTCGCGAGGCCGTCGCCGACAACCACGAACTCTCCGCGCGTCACATCGCGCTGATCCGGCCCGGCACGCTGCCGAAGACCACCAGCGGCAAGATCCAGCGCAAGCTGGCACGCAAGCTCTGGCTCGATGGCGGGTTCGAACAGCTCGGCTGAGACGATTCAGAAATCGATCTTCGCGCTCTCCCCATCGCGCAGGCTCGCATCGATCCCCTGCTCGATCTTGCGCGCGAGAATTGGGCGATAATGGATGAAGTCGGCAAAATTGGCGCGGTCGCGCGTGAGATCGTTGTCGACGCGATAGCTGATGAAATTGCTGCGCGGTCGGCCCGCGACCACTTTCTTCAGCGCGGCATCGCAGGCGCTGCGCTCCAAGGCGGCTTCCGTACCGGGCTTCGGCACGGTGGTCGCCAAGGTCGGCGGCACGATGATGACGACGGGCACATCGGCCGGCAATGCCCTGACGATATCTGCCAGCGCAGCGATCTCGGGAAATGTCGCCCGCATCTCGGCAGACGAGGCCGGCGCCGGATCCCTGGGCCAGCCGACTTCTTTGAATTGGCCCGGCGGCCAGATGTCCTCGTAGCTGACAAAGCCGTCGGGGTTCATCCTTGGTCGCCGGCCAAGGCCGATGCTGATGCGTTGAAAGGCGTGCTCGATGGCCTGCCAGGAGATCAGGCGTGCAGCGTAAGTGACGACGGTTCTGTCATAGAGCCAGTCGGGGAATGGGACGCCGCCCTCCTCCTTCGCCCGTGCATGCGTGCACCAGCCAGGGTCAGTCACGATCACCAGTGCGCCGACCTCCCGGTGATTCCGCAGGAAGAAGTCCAGCACCGCGAGTTCCTGGCGGGGGAACGCACCGGTCATGTAGAGCTGCACGAATCGCAGGCCGGTTGCGCGCGACAATTCCGCCGGCTCGATCATCTGCGCCGTCGAATTACCCAGGATCGCGGCATTGAAATCCGGATCCCGCGCGCGGCTCGCGGCCGTGATTTTGGTCAGACGATTATCGACGCCGTCGATGCCAAGCAGGCCGAGCTTGCCGCTGTCATAGGGATCGACCGCCACCATCAGTGCGAGCACCAGCAGCGCAGCCCCGATCAGCGTGCCCAGACACGCCAGCAAGCTCCGGCCCCAGCCGGGATCGGTCTCAGAACTTGAAGTAGACGAACTCATGGAGATCCCGACCACCCATGTGAAGCAGCAATGCGAATAGCCCAAGACCGAGCAGACCCGCGAGCCACGGATTGGGACGGCGCGTGAGCACCGCCACGATGTCCTGGCTCGCCGGCAGCAGGAAGGCGAACAGCGGCGCTGCGATTAGCGGCCACAAATGCTTTCCGCGCTCGAGCGGGAGCCGCGAAGCCAGTCCGGCGAAGACATGCCAGGCCGCCTCCACCGATCCTGCACGAAAGATCACGCCGGTCGCGAGCACGAACAGCACGGTAAGCGCCCAGCCGAGCCATGACGGGAACTCCGGGCCATAGCGACGCCACAGCGTGCAGGCGACCAGCGCAAGCCCGTGCAGCACGCCCCACAGCACGAAGGTCCAGCTCGCGCCGTGCCAGAGGCCACACAGCGCCATCGTGATCATCATCGCGCCGAAAAACTGCACCGGCAGCCAGCGCCGCGGCAGCAGGCGCAGATTGACCAGCGGATAAAACACGTAATCGCGCAGGAACAGCATCAGGGTGATGTGCCAGCGCTGCCAGAAATCCTGGATGTTGGTCGAGCGCAGCGGCGCATCGAAATTGTACGGCAGCTGCACGCCGAACAGCAGGCCGAGGCCGATCGCGACGTCGGAATAGCCGGAGAAATCGAACAGGATCTGGAAGGAGAAGCAGAAGGCGAGCCAGGCGTCACCGCCCGCGAGCGGCCCGTTCGCGGCCTGCGCGTAGATGGGATCGAGCAGATGCGCGAGGCCGTCGGCGATCACGATTTTCTCGAACAGGCCGATCGCGATGAAGCAGGTGGCGATGCAGAACTGACGCTGCCAGCCCGGAACGTAGACCTGCCTGCCGAACTGATGCATCACCTCCGACCAGCGCGCCAGGGGGCCGGCGATCGCCTGCGGGAAGAAGGCGATGTAGAGCGCATAGCGGTCGAACGCATAGAGCGGCGCCCTGCCGCGCTTCAGGTCGACCAGATACATGATGTGATGGAAGGTGAAGAAGGAGATGCCGAGCGGCAGCCCGACGTCGAGCACCGGCAGCGTCGTACCGAGCACGAGACCCAGATTAGCGAGAACGAAGTTGGCGTATTTGAACAGGGCCAGCACCGCGAGATCGAGCCCGATCACCAGCGTCAGCAGCGCCGGCCATTTCACGCGCCCATAGGCAACCGAGGCGAGCCAGTTGATCGCGATCGAGCCGATCAGGAGCAGGATGAAGGACGGGCTGCCCCAGGCATAGAAGGCGAGCGACAGCGCGACCTGCACGCCGATACGCAAGCCCGGATAGGGATCGGCCAAGCGATAGATCAGCAGCGCCGCGGGCAGGAAGACCAGGAGAAAGGGATAGTCGTTGAACAGCATCGGTTCACAGCCGCGCCATCGCCGGCGTGAGCCGGCGGATGATGCTCAGCCCGTTTCGAGGTCGGGCGCAGCGTCACCCGGCTGCCGCAGCATGCGTCGCGCAATCTTTTCCTCGCTCGGCACCTTGACGTCCCAGGCCAGTCCCAGCGCTTCCAGCGCCCGGATGAAGACAAAGCCCGGATCGAACTCGAACCAGCGCAAGCCGAAGGCCGCGGAATAGGGAAAGGCGTGGTGGTTGTTGTGCCAGCCCTCGCCCCAGGCAAGCCAGGCCACCACGCCGAGATTGCGGCTGTTGTCGTCGCGGGTGACGAACGGCTGCGCGCCAAAGCTGTGCATGACGGAGTTGATGGCCGACATGGTCTGCTCGACCACGAACATGCGCACCACGCCGCCCCAGAGCAAGCCGGTCAGTGCGCCCCACGGGCTCATGGTGGCGAGGCCGCCGATCGCGGCCGGCAGCACCAGGCCGAGACCGACCCAACTGTAATAGTAGCTGTTGACGGCAACCAGCCTGCGATCCGCCATCAGGTCCGGGACATAGTGCGCAACATTGGGATAATCGTGCGCGATCATCCAGGTCAAATGCGCGTGCAGGAAGCCGCGCAGGCGGCCGAATGCGCCCTCGCCGTGCAGCCGCGGCGAATGCAGATCGCCGTCGTGATCGGACAATTCGTGGTGCCGGCGGTGCATTGCCGCCCAGGACAGCATGGGGCCGCGGCCGGCCATCGATCCCATCACGACCAGGATCGCACTCATCGCCGTGGAGGTCGCGAAGGCGCGGTGGGTGAAGAGCCGGTGATAGCCGACGGTAAGGCCGAGGCCGGTGACCAGCCAGAAGCCGACGGACAGGCCAAGCTCCATCGCGCCGATCGGGCGGTAGAACAGAAGGACCAGCGCCAGCAGCGTGCCGACGAAGGGCAAAACGTCGAAGATCATGAAATGCCGGCGCTGCATCCGGCGAAAATGCCGGCTGCGGATAATTCGATGATCGCGTTGCTGCTGCACGGGCGGGATTCCAGGGCACCGACTATGAGTACATACCCCCGCGGCGGGCGCAACCCAAGCCACCGCCCAAGGTTTCAACAGCCAGGAAAGCCTATACAATAGGACGGACGCGCCAAACGCGTTGAAATATCGCCCCTTTCCCCTTGCCCCATGAGCCACCATGCCGTCACGTGCTGCGACGATCTTGACCGTACTGTCACTTCTCATTGCGGGACCGGCCATGGGATTCGATTCGGCATTTGATTCGGCTTTCGACCTCGAGGCCCATCGCGGCGGGCGGGCACTGCTGCCGGAAAACACGCTTCCGGCCTTCGCCAACGCGCTGTCGATCGGCGTGGACACGCTGGAGCTCGATGTCGGCATCACCGCCGACGGCGAAGTCGTCGTCTCGCATGAGCGCGGGCTCAATCCTGATATCACGCGGGATGCGAGCGGCGCCTACGTCACGCCTCCCGGCACGCCCTTCGTGAAACTGCGGCTCGCCGACGTCAGGACCTATGACGTCGGCCAGATCCGGCCAGACAGCCCTTACGCGAAGCAATTCCCCGACCAGCGCGCCATGCCCGGGACCCGTATTCCGACCTTGAGCGAGCTGTTCGCGCTGGTGCGCAAATCCGGCAATACGCGCGTGCGCTTCAACATCGAGACCAAGATCGATCCGAACCATCCGGACGAGACGCTCGATCCGCAATCTTTCGTCACCAAACTGCTCGGCGTGATCGAAGCCGAGAAATTCTCCGACCGCGTCATGATCCAGTCGTTCGACTGGCGGACCCTGCTGCTCGTCCAGCAGCGGGCACCAAAGATGCCGACGGTGTACCTGACGCTCCAGCGCGGCTCGGGCCAGACGGTGGCGCTGGACAAGGCGACCAATTGGACGGCGGGCTTCAGCCCGGCCGATCACGGCGGGTCGCTGCCGCGGACCATCAAGGCGGCGGGCGGCGCGGTCTGGTCACCCTATTTCGGCGATGTGACCGCGGCACTGATCGCCGAGGCCCATGCGCTCGGGCTGCATGTCGTGGTCTGGACGGTCAACAAACCCGAAGACATGGCGCGCATGATCGAGATCGGCGTCGACGGGATCATCTCCGACAGGCCCGATTTGTTGCGGCAGGTCGCTGGCGAGAAGGCAATCGCGTTGCCCGCGGGGACGCCGGTGGCGGCCGTAGAAGCGGGCCCTACTCCCCGTCCCGCAAGCGCCGGTACAGCGCGCCCAAAATGTTGGAGTAATCGTCGGTCCAGACCCGCACCCGGTCGTCGGCTTCGGTCTGCTCCCATGTTTTCGACGATGCGAGCCTGCCGACGTCGGCATCCTCGCGGGCGGAGATGACGACGTCGGTCGAGAAGATGTAGTCACCATCGCGCCCGGAATCCTCGTTGTAGACCCAGCTCTTGAGATCGTTGGCATCGGCGATACCGACCACGACCGTCTCGAGATCGAGGTGGCGGTTGGAGACGTGCATCACCACGGCGCCGTGCGGAGCGAGCTTGTCCTTGTAGATCTTCATCGCCTCTTCGGTCGCAAGATGGATCGGGATCGCATCCGACGAATAGGCATCGACGATGATGAGATCATAGGCACCGTCCGGCTCCTTCGCGAAGGTGAGGCGGGCATCGCCGATCACCGGCTTCAGGCCCGGCATGCAGCTCGAGATGTAGCGGAAATTCTTCGGATCGCTTGCCGCGTCGACCATGGACTGATCGATCTCGAAGAATGTCCAGCTCTCGCCGGGCTCGGCGGCGCAGGCGAGCGTGCCCGATCCGACGCCGATCGCCGCGACCTTCAGCGGCGCGCCCTTGCGCTCGCGCATCGCGGTCACGGCCTGACCGATGCCGCCGTCCTTGTGATAGTAGGTGATCGGCTCCGGCCGGCCGGTGACCGGCGTGCCGTCATTGTTGAGGAAGCGCTCGGCGCCGTGAATCGTGGTGCCGTGCATCAGCACGTGGAAATAGCCGCCGGGCGTCACCACGATCTTGTGCACGCCGAAGAAGCTGCGCACCGTGGTGACGCGGCCTTCGTCCGCCGGATAAACCCGGATCAACGCCAGCGCGAGCGCGACGGTGGCGAATATCTTCCAGCGGCCGGCGTTGACCGCCAGCGCCAGCAGCGCGGCGAGCACGCCGACGCCGCCGGCCATCCAGACCCGGTGATCCTCGAACCAGGTCGATAGCCCGCCCGTCGTGGTGGACGGCACAACCAGCACGACGGCGAGCGCGGCAAGCGCCAGCCAGTACCATTTGACGATGGCCGCCAGCCGCTCGTTCGCGGGCGGCCGGCACAGCGCGGCAAGCGCAACCAGGATCGGATATTCGGCGATCCAGGAGAATGTGAACGGCGCAAGGAGCCCTGCGAACAGGCCGCCGACCATGCCGCCGAACGATAGCGCGACATAGAATCCGGTGAGATATTTGGCGGCCGGCCGGGTTCGCGCCAATTCGCCGTGGCAGGCCATCGCGATGACGAAGAAGCACAATTGATGACCGCCGAGCGTCAGCAGCAGGTTCTGTTCGCCGCCGAACGCCAGCAGGAAAACGACGCCCGCGATCGCGACCGGCTGGAGCATCAGCATCCATTTGTGCGGCAGTAACGGCCGCGACTGGAACACCACCACCCAGGTCAGGAGATACAGCGACAGCGGCAGCACCCACAGCAGCGGCGCTGCCGCAACATCGGTCGAGATGTGCGCGGTGACGGCGATGAGCAGGCCGGACGGCACTCCGGCGAGGAATATCCAGCGCAGCCGCGTCATGAGACCGGGCGCCGGCGCATTCAAATCCTCGGTTCGCGCATCGACCATGGCCAGTTTCGGCGAGCGCAACAGCAGCACGCCGCAGGCGGCGATCAGGACGATCAGAATGCCGTAACCGCCGGTCCAGAGCCGGTTCTGCGTGTGCAGCGTGAACATCGGCTCCAGCAGGAACGGATAGGACAGCAGGGCGAGGAAGCTGCCGATGTTGGAGGACGCATAGAGGAAATAGGGATCGTGTCCGGCAGGATGCCCGGTGCGGACGAACCAGGCCTGCAGCAACGGATTGTTGGCGGCAAGCGCGAAGAACGGCAGCCCGATCGAGATCACGAACAGACCGAGCAGCCAGATCGCGTAGCCCGAAGCGGGCGGATCGCCATAGGCCGAGGCGATGCCGAGCGGCAACGTGACGAACGCCGTGATCAGCAGCAGGAGATGCACCACCACCGGAACGATGCGGTTCCTCACCTGCATCAACAAATGCGCATAGGCGTAGCCCGACAGCAGCAGCGACTGGAAGAACACCATCGCCACCGACCACACCGCCGGCGAGCCGCCGAGCCGCGGCAGGACCATTTTCGTGAACAGCGGCTGCACCGAGAACAGCAACAGCGCGCTGACGAAGATCGCGGCGGTGTAGACCGTCAGCAGCAGCCGGTTGCGTGACGAGGACGGCTGCTCCGTGGCGGCGGGTTGCACGATCGAATCCATGGAAGCTCCAGCCCCGGCGGGCGCCGGGCGCGCGCAATGGAGCACAAGGCGCCTGAACGGGCAATAAAGGGTCTCGTGATGTTGCAGCGGGGAATGCTTGATATACAGATGTCCCGAGCCCGGTCGTTCAGACCATCCCGGAATGGGCGTGGAACAGCTGACCCCTTCATGATCGAAACCGACGTCATCATCATCGGCGCTGGCCATAACGGCCTCACCTGCGCGGCCTATCTCGCGATGGCCGGCTTGCGCGTGCGCGTGGTCGAGCGCCGCAAGGTGGTCGGCGGGGCCGCGGTCACGGAGGAATTTCATCCCGGCTTCCGCAATTCGGTCGCGGCCTACACCGTGAGCCTGCTCAATCCGCTGGTGATCCGTGACTTGAAGCTGGCCGAACAGGGCCTGCGCATCGTCGAACGGCGCGCGCAGAATTTTCTGCCCGCCCCCGACGGCAGCTATCTTCTCACCGGCGAGGGGCGGACGCAGGCGTCCGTCGCCCGGCTGAGCCCGCATGACGCAAATGCACTCGACGGGTTTTCGCGCGAACTGGAAGATATCGCCGACGTGCTTCGGCAATTCGTGCTGCGCGCGCCGCCAAACCTGCTCGATGGTTTCGGCACGGCCTCGATCCGCGAAGCCGTGAACGCATTCCAGAGCGCCAACATCCTGCGCGGGCTGTCGCTGGAGCAGAGCCGCAGCCTGCTCGATCTCTTCACCCGCTCGGCCGGCGAGATGCTGGACGAACGTTTCGAGCATGATCTGGTCAAGGCGCTGTTCGGCTTCGATGCCATCGTCGGCAATTATGCCAGCCCCTACGCCGCGGGCTCGGCCTATGTGATGCTGCATCACGCCTTCGGCGAGGTGAACGGCAAGAAGGGCGTCTGGGGTCACGCCATCGGCGGCATGGGTGCGATCACGCAGGCCATGGCGCGCGCCGCACGCGACCGCGGCGTTGTGATCGACACCGATGCAGGCGTGCGCGAGGTCATCGTCGAGCGCGATCGCGCGGTCGGCGTGGCGCTGGAGAACGGTACGACCATCCGCGCGAAATATGTCGCAGCCAACGTCAATCCGAAACTGCTCTACACGCGGCTGGTCGCCGCCGATGCGCTTCCCCAAGACTTCCTCGCCCGCATCCGGCACTGGAAGAACGGCTCCGGCACCTTCCGCATGAACGTGGCGCTGGACCGCCTGCCCTCCTTCACGGCGCTGCCGGGCGACGGCGATCATCTCACCTCCGGCATTATCCTGGCCCCTGATCTCGGCTACATGGACCGCGCCTTTTTCGATGCCCGCGCGCACGGCTGGAGCCGGGAGCCGGTCGTGGAAATGCTGATCCCCTCGACGCTCGACGACACGCTCGCGCCCGCAGGACACCACGTCGCAAGCCTGTTCTGCCAGCACGTCGCGCCGGAGCTTCCCGATGGGAAGTCGTGGGACGACCATCGCGACGAGGTTGCCGACCTCATGATCGCGACGGTGGACAAATACGCGCCGGGTTTTGCGACAAGCGTGCTCGGCCGCCAGATCCTGTCACCGCTCGACCTCGAACGGCAGTTCGGCCTGCTCGGCGGCGACATCTTCCACGGCGCGCTGACGCTGAACCAGCTGTTTTCGGCGCGGCCGATGCTGGGCCACGCCGATTATCGCGGGCCCGTGAAGGGCCTCTATCATTGCGGCTCCGGCGCCCACCCCGGCGGCGGCGTCACCGGCGCGCCTGGCCACAACGCCGCCCAGGCAATCCTGAGGGATCACCGGTCGTTGTTCGGAAGCCGTGGATAAGCCTGTGGATGGGCTGTGGACAGACTGTTGGCAAAGCTGTGAAAGGGCGGTGGGTTATGCCCCTTCAAAGCCTGCTACAAATCGGTGGAAAATCCGGGAATGAGCGGCGGGATAATCCGTGGACAAAGTCCGGACAAACCAGCGGGTAGCCTGTGGGCATTCTGTGAAAACCTCTCCCCAAAACGACTTCGCCCGCCAGGGGGCAATTCCCCCGGCGGGCGCGGCTCGAAAGCAGTCGTATGGAGAATTGCCCCGCCGGGAATGGGAGGCGGAAATTACTTTAAGGAGCTGCTAATCGAAGTGAACTTGTCGTTCATGGTGGTGCCCAGTCCGTTCACGACGGTGATGATCGCCAGCGCGATGCCGGCTGCGATCAGGCCGTACTCGATTGCGGTTGCACCTGAATCGTCGGTCCAGAATTTCAAAATCATGCGCTTCAAGTCTCGCCTCCTTTTCCATTTCAAGCTGTGTGGGTTGCCCAACACCCGCAAATCTACGTGGCACAACCTGCGGTCGGGTTAACCTCATAAATGCAAGTTATTAAAAAAATCGGGAACAAAAGTTCCAAAAATTGAACCGGACGGAACCCTGAGATGCAGCCTGCCCCCACCCATCGCGCCAATTTTTCGATCGGCAGCGAGATCGCCGCAAGGCGCATTGTCGACGTCCTCACCGAAATGTTCTTCGAGGATGATGCGGCGGTCGCCGCCTTCGAGCAGCCGAACGGACAGTGGGACGTCGCGCTGCATTTCGCCCACGCGCCGGACCGGGCGTGGCTGCGCGAACTCGTTGCAACATCAGCAGGAAATGAGATCGCGGACACGCTGGCCTTCGACACCGTCGAAGCCAGGGACTGGGTCAAGTCGAGCCTGGAAGATCTCGTCCCGGTGCCGGCCGGGCGCTTCGTCGTCCACGGCAGCCATGACCGCGACCGCGTGGCCCCGAACAAGCTCGCCATCGAGATCGAGGCGGCTCTCGCCTTCGGCACTGGCCATCACGGCACCACACGCGGCTGTTTACTCCTGCTTGACCATGTCCTGAAACGCACCCGGCCGGACCGCGTGCTCGACCTCGGTACCGGGACCGGCGTGCTCGGGATAGCGGCGGCGAAAGCGCTGCATCGCGCGGTGCTGGCCTCCGACATCGACCCGGCCTCGGTCAAGGTGGCAGCCGAGAACGCCGTGTTGAACGAGGTCGGTCACCATGTGCGAGTGATCCGCGCCATCGGCTTCGCGGCGGCTGATTTCGGCAGACGCGGCCCGTTCGACCTGGTGCTGGCCAACATCCTTGCCAATCCGTTACGGCAATTGGCGGGCCCGATGACGCGCCACCTCGCCCCTGGCGGGCGCGTCATCCTCTCCGGCCTGTTGACGCCCCAGGTCCCCGCCGTGATCGCCGCCTACCGCGCGCGCGGCCTCGTGCCTCTGAAGCACATGCGAATCCAGGGATGGAGCAGCCTGTTGCTGCGGAAGATGGGGTGAGTACGGCTGCTGCCGTAGATGCCGCTACTTTGCCGTCTCTTCGTCCCGGCGCATCGCGCGCTCGGCCTGCGAGGCGCGCCTCGCGCGGCGTTCGGCGAAACGGTCGATCATCTGGCTGATCAGGCCGCGCGGTTTCTTCGGTGTTGCCGCAGCCGGGGCGCGGCGCACCGGCGGCGTAATCTTTTCAAACGTGAACGCTGGCATCGAGTGTCCCCTCGTCGTTGAGATGAACAACTTGCTCGAATTTCCCTGTCATCTGGACGAAGCGCAACTGCCGCATCCTGTACTCCACTCAATTCGAATGGAACTTGTTCAAGCACAGTCCATGCCAGATGCGACCTCAAATGCGTCTACATTGCGGACTGATCCGCATGATCCTAAAGTGATCCACCATGTTCGAAGCGCATTTCCAGACATTCGAGGAGCCCGAGGCCGGCGTCGCATTGACAGCCCGGCTGGCCGCGCTCCGTGAAGAACTCGCCCGCCGCAAGCTGACCGGTTTCGTGATTCCACGCGCCGATCAGCAGCAGAATGAGTACGTGCCGCCGTCCGAAGAACGTCTCGCCTGGCTGACCGGTTTTACGGGCTCGGCGGGACTGGCGGTGGTGCTGACGCACGAGGCCGCGGTCTTCGTCGACGGCCGCTACACGATCCAGGCGGCCAAGCAGGTCGATTCAAGGGCCTGGGCCGTGGAATCTCTGATCGATCCCCCGCCGGAAAGCTGGATGTCGGCACACCTGAAGGCCGGCGACCGCCTAGGATTTGATCCGTGGCTGCACACTTTTGCAGCAGCCGAGCGTTTGGCCGCCGCCTGCACCAAGGCCGGTGCCGAACTGGTCGCCGTCGACAGCAATCCGGTCGATGCGATCTGGCAAGACCGGCCACAGCCGCCGATTGCGCCGGTCACGGTGCACGGAATGCAACATGCCGGCGTGACTGAAGCCGAGAAGCTGACGCAGATCAGGAGCGAGATCGGCAAGCTCGGCGTCGATGCGTTGGTGCTGTCCGACAGCCATGCCGTGGCCTGGACCTTCAACATCCGCGGCGCCGACGTCGCGCATACGCCGCTGCCGCTGTCCTATGCGCTGGTGCCGAAGGACGGCCGTCCCACCATCTTCATCGATCACCGCAAGCTCTCAAATCTGACCCGCGACCATCTCGAGCAGTCCGCCGACGTGCGCGAGCCCGATGCGATGGCGCCGACGCTGATGGCGCTCGCCAAGAGCGGCGGATCGATCGCGCTCGACAATGCGACCGCGGCCGACGCCCTCAGCCGGCTGATCACGGGCGCCGGCGGCAAGCCGGTGCGCGGCAGCGATCCGATCGCGCTGCTCAAGGCGGTCAAGAACACGACCGAGATCAAGGGCACGCAATCGGCGCACCGGCGCGACGCCGTGGCGCTGGCACGCTTCCTCGCCTTTATCGACCGCGAGGCGGCAAGCGGCAAGCTCACCGAGATCGACGCGGTCGAGGCGCTGGAGACATTCCGCCGCGACACCGGCGCGCTCAAAGATGTGTCGTTCCCGACCATATCGGGCACCGGCCCGAATGGCGCGATCGTGCACTACCGCGTCACCCGCAAGAGCAACCGGCGGATCGTCCCCGGCGATCTGCTGCTGATCGATTCAGGTGCACAATACGAAGACGGCACCACCGACGTCACCCGCACCATGGCCGTGGGCGAGCCGACCGACGAGATGCGCGACCGCTTCACGCGTGTGCTGCGCGGCCACATCGCGATTGCGCGGGCGATCTTTCCCGACGGCGCCACCGGCGCGCAGCTCGACACACTCGCACGGCAATATCTCTGGGCCGCCGGCGTCGATTTCGAGCATGGCACCGGCCACGGCGTCGGCAGCTATCTGAGCGTGCATGAGGGGCCGGCGCGAATCTCGAAGCTCGGCACTACGCCGCTGAAGCGCGGCATGATCCTGTCCAACGAGCCCGGCTACTACAAGACAGACGGTTTCGGCATCCGCATCGAGAACCTCGAACTGGTGGTCGAAGCCGATATCAAGGGCGCGGAAAAATCGATGAACGCGTTCGAGACGCTGACCCTGGCGCCGATCGACCGCCGGCTGATCGATGTCGGCATGCTCAGCAAGGACGAGCTCGACTGGCTCAACGCCTACCACGCGCGCGTCAGGGCCGAGGTGCGGCCGGCGCTGGACGAGACGACCAAGGCCTGGCTGGACCAGGCCACGGCGGAGTTGAAAGCGTAAGCGCGTCGTCGCAAAGCCGCATGGCTCCACGCGCTTTGCGCAAGGCTGCTTCTCCACCACAGCTGTCATGCCCCGCGACCCGGCTACGCCAAGGCTTCGCCGGGGTGAGGTCTAGGGGCGCCGAAGCTTTAGCGAAGGCGGCAGGCGGGGAATCCAGCATTCCAGAGACAGGAAACGCATGCGAAGAAGCCGCGGCGTACTGGATCGCCCGGTCAAGCCGGCGATGACACCGACTTTTTGACGCGAGCAACGCGCCCAAGCGGCGCTATGGCGCCCTCATCATAACCGTCCCGGAATCCGTATAGCCGCATTCCGAAACGCCGATATGCGTCTTGCGCGAGCGCGCTACAGTCCGATTCGAATTTCTACGAGACGGACACGCATGCACGGCATGATCAGCAAGCCGCCGGACACGGCGAAGAACCTCGCGACCTCGCGCGTGGTGTTGCTGCTGCTCGTCGTCATGACCGGCATCGCGCCGATCTCGCTTTACATGCTGGTTCCGGCGCTGCCGGTGCTGGCGACGACCTTTGGCAGCGACATCTCGGTCGCGCAGATGACGGTGTCGCTGTACATGGTCGGCATCGCGCTGTCGCAACTCATCATGGGCCCGCTGTCGGACCGTTTCGGGCGGCGACCGGTGCTGCTCGGAGGACTGGCGCTGATGGTGGTCGCCAGCGCCGCCTGCATCTTCGCGGAAACCCTGCCGCAGCTGATCGCCGCGCGCTTTTTCCAGGCGTTGGGCGGCGCCGCGGGCATGGTGGTGAGCCGCGCCATCATCCGCGACATCTACGAGCGCGACCGCGTCGCCTCGATGATCAGCCTCGTGGTCGCGGCGCTGATGATCGGGCAGATGGTCTCTCCGCTCAGCGGCGGCCTGATCGAGACAGCGTTCGGCTGGCGCGCGATCTTCTACGCCATCACCGTCGCCGCGATCATTGTCGCCGTCGGCATCGCATTCGCGCTGCCCGAGACGCGCCGAGATCGCGCCGCCGGCAGCGGCTTTCGCGGCGATGTCGGCATCCTGATCCGCAACCGCGCCTTCGTCGGCTACGTGATGTGCCAGGTGCTGGCCTCGCAGATCATCTTCACCTTCGCCGGCGGCGGCCCCTATATCGTGGTGACGCAGATGGGCAGGACCAGCGCCGAATACGGCGCGTGGTTCGCGACGACGGGTTTTGCCTATCTCGTCGGCAATCTGCTCTGCGTGCGCTTCGCGCCCAGGCACTCGCTGGAGAAGTTGATCTGGTTCGGCCTCGCGCTTCAGCTTTGCGGCAGCCTGTTGAACCTGCTCTGGAGCTTCACCGGCTGGAACGAGGCGCCCGCCTGGCTGTTCGGCACGCAGATGATCGTGATGGTCGGCAATGCCTTCGTGATGGCGAACTCGGCCGCCGGCGCGATCAGCATCCGTCCCGAGGCCGCCGGCACCGCATCAGGTGCGATGGGCTTTCTCCAGCAAGGCATCGGCGCGCTGATGTCGCAATTCGGCGCCTATCTCGGCGGCCATTCCGCGACCACGCTGCCGCTCACCGCCGCGGTACTGGCGATCTCCCTGCTCTGCGCCTGCACGATGATCTTCGTCGTCCCCCGCCGCGAGGTCATGATGAGCGAGACGCTGATCGAGCAGGCGGAAGAGGAAGAGAGCGGGATGATGTGATCGGGCGCGGTGAGGCCTTCTTCCTTCTCCCCTTGTGGGAGAAGGTGGCGCGCGTAGCGCGCCGGATGAGGGGTCTCTCTCCGCGCGGGTCCCCTCTCAAAGCTTGAACTCGAGAATAGAACCCCTCATCCGGCGCTACGCGCCACCTTCTCCCACAAGGGGAGAAGGGAAGAGTCACTCCCCGATCAGCTGCAGCCACTCGTCCTCGGTCAGCACCTTGACGCCATGCTTGTTGGCCTCCGCGAGCTTCGAACCTGCGCCGGGGCCTGCGACGACGAGATCGGTTTTCTTGGACACCGAGCCGGACACTTTTGCGCCTAACCGCTCAGCGGTGGCCTTGGCCTCGTCGCGCGTCATCTTCTCCAGCGAGCCCGTGAACACCACGGTCTTGCCGGCGACGGCGGAGTTGCTCTTCGGCTTCTCCGCGTCGATGATCTCGACCTCCCTGGTGAGCCGCTCGACGATGCCGCGATTGTGGCTCTCGCCGAAATAATCGGCGATGCTCTTGATCACGGTCTCGCCGATCTGGTCGAGCGCGTCCATCTCGGCCATCGCCTCCTCGTCGCCCTTGGCGACCTTCAGGCTGGCATCGTGGAAGGCGTCCCAGGAGCCGTAGCCGCGGGCCAGCGCCAGCGCCGTGGTCTCGCCGATATGGCGCATGCCGAGCGCGTAGATAAAACGCTCCAGCGCGATCTTGCGACGGCTCTCGATCGCGCCGAACAGATTGCGCACCGAGGTTGCGCCGTAACCCTCGATGTCCTCCAGCTTGAGCTTTGCGTTGCGCTTTTCCAGCGTGAAGATGTCGGCTGGCTCCTTCACAAAACCTTCGTCGAAGAAGTACTGGAGCTGCTTCTCGCCAAGACCGTCGATGTCGAAGGCGCGCCGCGACACGAACAGCTTCAGATGCTCGATCTTCTGATAGGGGCAGGCGAACTCGCCGGTGCAGCGAGCGCGTGAGCCCTCTTCGCCCGCCGCCGTCTCCTCGCGCGTGACATCGGTGTGCAACGGGCACGGGCACTTCTTCGGAAACTGGAATTCCCTGGCAGCCTTCGGCCGCTTGTCGAGGACGACGTCGACCACCTGCGGGATGACGTCGCCGGCGCGCTGGATCACGACGGTGTCGCCGATCCTGATGTCGCGGCCCTCGCGCAGCACTTCGCCCTTGTTGCCGATGCCCTTGATGTAGTCCTCGTTGTGCAGCGTGACGTTCTGCACGATCACGCCGCCGACGCCGACCGGTTCGAGCTTGCCCACCGGCGTGAACGAGCCGGTGCGGCCGACCTGGATCTCGATGTCGCGCAGCACCGTCGTGGCGCGCTCGGCCGGGAATTTGTGCGCGATGCCCCAGCGCGGCGTGCGCGAGACGAAGCCGAGCCGTTCCTGCCAATCGATGCGGTCAACCTTGTAGACGACGCCGTCGATGTCGTAGTCGAGTTTTGCGCGCTGTTCCTCGATCGCACGATGAAACGCCAGCAGTTCCTCGACGGAGTGACAGAGCTTGGTCAGCGGGTTAGTCCTGAAGCCGCAGCGCTCGAACCAGCCGATCATGCCGCTCTGCGTGCCCTCTGGCATCGCGCTCATCTCGCCCCAGGCATAGGCGAAGAAGCCGAGGGGGCGCGAGGCGGTGATGGTCGGATCCTTCTGCCGGAGCGAGCCCGCGGCCGAGTTGCGTGGATTGGCGAAGATGGTGCTGCCTTCCGCCTTCTGCCGCTCGTTGAGCGCCAGAAACGCCTTCTTGGTCATGTAGACCTCGCCGCGCACCTCGCAGATGTCGGGGACGTTGCGGCCCTTCAGCCTCTTCGGCACGTCTTCGAGCGTGCGGATGTTGGCGGTGACGTCCTCGCCGACCGCGCCGTCGCCGCGAGTCGCCGCGGTGACGAGTTCACCGCCCTCGTAGCGCAGCGACATCGAGAGGCCGTCGATCTTCGGCTCGGCGGAAAAATCGATCTTGTCGTCGTCGAGCTTCAGGAAGCGCACGATGCGGCCGACGAAGTCGCGCAGATCCTCTTCCGCAAAGGCGTTGTCGAGCGACAACATGGGGACGGCATGCCGCACCTTCTTGAAGCGGCCTGATGGTGCAGCACCGACTTTCTGCGACGGAGAGTCCGCGCTGACGAATTCCGGAAAGCGCTTCTCGATCGCGTTGAAGCGCTGGCGTAGCGCGTCATACTCGGCGTCGGTGACGGTGGGCGCGTCGTCCTGGTAGTAGCGTTCGTTATGCCCCTCGATCTCGAGCGCGAGCCGCATGTGCTCGACCTTGGCCTGCGCCTTGGTGAGGTCGGCGACTTCGCGAAGCGGTGTTGGTTTCGATTTTGCTGCTCTGGCCATGGTGCTTGGATACGATGGAGCGGGCAGGAGGGTAAAGGCGGTTACAGTTTCGTACCCCGGACTCAACGTTTAGGGCCCTGCGGTTGCGCGCGTCCGGGACACGAAATCAAGCCGTCGCCGCCTTGAGCAGACGGTCCGCGGCAGCCCTCGCCTCGGCGGTGATCTCGGCACCGGCGAGCATCCGCGCGATCTCCTCGCGGCGGTGGTCGGCGGCAAGCGCATTGACGCGGGTCGCAACGCGCTTGCCCTTGTCCAGTGCGTCCTTTGAGATCAGCAAATGCTGGTCGGCACGGGCGGCGACCTGCGGGGCGTGGGTGACGGCCATCACCTGGACCTTGCCGGCGAGCCGCGCCAGCCGTCCGCCGATGGCGTCCGCGACCGCGCCGCCGACACCGGTGTCGATCTCGTCGAAGACCAAGGTCGGCGCCGAACCGCGGTCGGACAGCACGACCTTCAGCGCCAGCAGGAAACGCGACAGCTCGCCGCCGGAGGCGACCTTCATCAGCGGCCCCGGCTTGGTGCCCGGGTTGGTCTGCACCCAGAACTCGACGCGGTCGAACCCTTGCGGGCCCGGAGCTGCCTCGTCGGTCTCGACCTGGGTCATGAACTTTGCGCGCTCGAGCTTGAGCGGCGCGAGCTCGGCATTGACGGCCTTGTTGAGCTTCTCCGCCGATTTCTGCCGCGCCATCGACAGCTTCTTCGCAGCCGCCGCATAGCGCGCATCGGCCTCGATCGCGGCCTGCTCCAGCTTCTTCAGCCGTGAGGCGCCGGCATCGATCAGAACGACATCGGCGGCGTATCTTGCGGCCAGCGCGGCGAGCCCGTCGACCGGCGTCGAATATTTGCGCGAGGCGGCGCGCAACGCGAACAGGCGCTCCTCGATGCGTTCGAGCTCCGAGGGATCAAAATCGGTTGCGGCAAGCGCCGCCTGAAGATGCTGGTCGGCTTCCTCCAGCGCGTTGATGGCGATGTCGATCGCCCTCACCGCGGGTTCGACCAGCGCCGGCGAGTTGACGCCGCGACGCTCCAGCCGCCGCACGGCGGCCGACAGCGAGGCGACCGGCGAATGGTGGCCGCCGACCGCCTCCTGCGCCTCGCGCAGGTCGGAGGCGATCTTCTCGCCCTGCATCATCGTGGTCCGACGGGAGGCCAGCGAGGTCTCCTCGCCGTCCTTGGGCGCGAGCTGCTTCAATTCGTCGGAGGCGTGGCGGAGGTAATCGGCTTCGCGCGCGGCGCGCTCCATGCCGGCGCGATGCTCCTCCAGCGCGGTGTTGGCGGTGCGGCGTGCGTCCCAGAGCGCCTCGACCGCCGAGACGTCCTTTTCGAGACCGGCGAAGGCGTCGAGCAGGCGGCGGTGGGTGGCGGCATCGACCAGCGCGCGCTCGTCGTGCTGGCCGTGGATCTCGACCAGGGCAGCCCCGACCGCCTTCAGCGTCTGCACGCTGATCGCCTGGTCGTTGATGAAGGCGCGGGTGCGGCCGTCGGCGAGCTGGACCCGGCGGAGAATCATCTCGCCGGTATCGTCCAGCCCGTTCTCCGCGAGGATTTTGGCCGCGGGATGGTTTTTTGGGATATCGAATACGGCAGTGACCTGCCCCTGCTCCGCCCCATGCCGCACGAGGCCGGCATCGCCGCGGCCGCCGAGCGCCAACGCAAAGGCATCGAGCAGGATGGATTTGCCCGCACCGGTCTCGCCGGTCAAAACCGCGAGGCCCGGTGCGAATTCGATATCGAGCCGTTCGATCAGGACGATGTCACGGATCGACAGACGCGCCAGCATGGAATTCTATTTCCTAGCCGAGACCCATTTTCTTGAAGGTCTTGCTAATCCAGGACCCCTGATTCTCGCTCGGTTCGAGACCGCCTGATTTTACAAGATTATAGGCGTCCTTGTACCAGCGACTATCAGGAAAATTGTGCCCGAGCACGGCGGCGGCCGTCTGGGCCTCGCCAACGATGCCGATCGCCATATAGGCCTCGGTCAGGCGGTACAGCGCCTCCTCGACATGGCGGGTGGTCTGGTACTGCGTCACCACGGCCTTGTACCGGTTGATCGCCGCCGTGTAGTCGCGCTTCTGCGCGTAATAGCGGCCGACGTTCATTTCCTTGCCGGCGAGCTGGTCGCGCGCACCTTCGATCTTGGCCTTGGCCGAGGTCGCATATTCGGAGGTCGGATATTTGCGCACCACCTCTTCCAGCGAGGCGATCGCCTTCTCGGTGCGGGTCTGGTCGCGGCTGATGTCCGGAATCTGGTCGTAATGCGAGGCGGCGATCAGATATTGCGCGTAGGCCGCATCCGGGCTGCCGGGATGCAGCGTGACGTAGCGGGTGGCCGCGCCGATACAATTGTCATAATCCCCGCCCTGGTAGGACGCGTAGGCCGACATCAGCAATGATTTGCGGGCCCAGTCGGAATAAGGATGCTGGCGGTCGACCTCTTCGAACTTCTTGTTCGCCGCCTTCATGTCCTTCTTCTCGTTCATGAGGTACAGGCCCTCATTGTAGATCTTGTCGGCGGGCTCCTCGACGAAGGTGTCGTCCTTGGCGGTGAACTTGTCCCAAAGCGCGCCGGTGCCGCAGCCGGCCAGCGGCAGCGCGAGCACGAAGAGGGCGACAACCTGAAGCAGCCCACGGGCTCGAGACGAGACTTCTCGAGACGGGACTTGAAGATATCCGCGCGTCATACGCTGTGCCGACATGAGTATTGCCCTGACGCCCTGTGGTGCGGTGTCCGCCAGCCCATGAACCCCGTCCTGGGCGCGAAATATAGCCGTGGTGCCTGCCGTGCGACCACGCCGGTGTAACCGAAAAACGATCTTCAACCAACCGGATAGGCAGGCATTCCGCCCGGATTAAGGCGAGGCGCCGCAATCCTAGCCGATCATCGTTACCAGGAGTTTCCCGGGGAAAGCCGCCGCCAAACGCCCGCGGCGACGGGTCTCTTCAGGACGCGTCTCTCGTCTAGGAAACGTCCGCTGCAGGAAACGTCTCTCTTCAGGAAACGTCCGGCCCGTAGACCGCGGCGATCCGGCCACCGACGATGCCGCGACCGGTTTCGGCCACCGGACGCGTGGTGCGGCGGGCTGCCTCGCCCTCGACCACCCGCCAAGCGGTGCGGTCGGCGAGCAGCGCGGTCAGAACGGCGTGGTTGAGCTTGTGGCCGCCACGTACCGAGCGGTAGGCGCCGAGCAGCGGCAGACCCGCCAGCGCGAGGTCGCCGATCACGTCCAGCACCTTGTGGCGGGCGCATTCGTCGGCGTAGCGCAGGCCCTCGGTGTTGAGCAGCCGCTCCTCGTCGAACACGACGGTGTTGTCGAATGAGGCACCGAGCGCGTAGCCGGCGCTCCAGAGCCGCGCGACGTCGCACATCAGACCGAAAGTCCGGGCCCGGCCGACTTCGCGGCGGAAACGCTCCGGGTTGAGGTCGAAGGCATAGCTCTGCTGGCCGATGACAGGATTGGTGAAGTCGATCTCGACCTCGGCGCGGAACCCGTCGGCATAGGGCCTGATCTCACCGAAGGAGTCGCCGATCTTGACCGAGATCGGCTTCAAAACCTGGATGAAGCGGCGCTGCGCCGGCTGGGTCACGATGCCGGCCTGGTCGATCGCCGCAACGAAGGCTGCCGCGCTGCCGTCCATGATCGGCACTTCCGGCCCATCGATCTCGATGATGGCGTTGTCGACGCCCATTCCCCGCAGCGCAGCAAGGACATGCTCGGCGGTGGAAACCAGCGGACCGTTGCGATCACCGAGGACGGTGGCGAAATCCGTCGCGATCACCTGCTCGGCGGTGGCCTGAACTTCGCGGTCGCTTCCCTCGAGCCCGGTGCGGATAAAAACAAATCCCGCGTCGACAGGCGCGGGTCCAAGCGCGAGCGTGACAGGAAGACCGGAATGAACGCCGACGCCTGCCACACTGGCTTGCGCACGAAGCGTTGTTTGCCGGCTAAAGTTCATCAGGAACCGCCCCACTACGACCATCGCGACTTATACTGAACCCGACTGCGGCCTAGACCGCTGTTCCGAATCCGTATCCCCAAGTCACGGCAAACCATAGTCACTGCCCCAAACAGCGCCAACTCACGCTTTTTTACCGATTGTTACCCCAAACCCGCCGTATTCGCGCCAAGGCTTAACCAAATTGGACCGGAGTTCGGGACCGTTTTCGGTAGTTTTACTGAACCATCGAATACGTAATTAATGATTTAAAATCAGTTGCTTGGCCACGCAATCCGGATATGCACGGGGCAAAAGAAAAGGTCCCGGCAAGCTTCCCCCCGGGACCTTTTTTCGTCTGCCTTATTGTAACAATCCTCAGGTCGCCTGCCGCCGCAGGAAGGCCGGGATATCAAGATGGTCATCTCCCTGTGGCGCCGGGGCAACAGGCGCGGGACGGCCGTGCATGTCCAGGCCCTGCGGCGCGGGACGACGGGCATACTCAGACACCGGCTCGGTAGAAGCGATTTGCTGCGCCACGGTCTTCTGGGGGCGGCGATCGGGCAGTGGCGGCATCGCGGGACCGGCGGTGCGGGCCGCGATCGGCGCCTCGGTCTCCTCGTCACGACGGCCGAGGCCGACATTGGCGAGGCGCTGCAGCAGCGACAGCCGGGTCTTTTGCGGGGTCTCCTCCTCGACCTCGCCGCGGGCCTGGCGAAGCTCGGCCTGGGCGGGCATCGGAAGTTCCTCGATCCGCGGCATCCGCGGTGTGCGGACCGGTGCACGCTCGGCCTGCGGAGGGATGAAGGTTTCCGGCGTCATCGGCTCTTGCATGGCCATCGGCGCCTGCTCGGGCTCGGGGAACAGCGTGGGCTTCTGCGCGATCGGGCGCACGGTAACGTCGCCATAGGTCTGCATCGGCGCGGGAGCCTGCGGAACGTCCGCAACGGCGGCGGCGATGGCGGCAAGCGCAGCGCGCTCGACGTTCGGACGCGGAGCCGTGGGAGCGGCGGCAAATTGGCCCGTTCCTGTGGCCGGGGTCTGTCCTTCGAACTTCTGGGCGCGCTCGGCCATGCGCTGATTGTCAGCGCGCAGCCGCGCGGTCAGATCGGCAAGACGGCTCTCGGCAGCCGCGGCGGGAGCGGCGGGAGCCTGCTGCGCCTGCGGAGCAGGATTCGCCACGGGAGCGCTGGTGGCCTGGCTGTTGCGCGCGATCGCGGCCTGTTCGATGCCGGTGGCGACGACCGAGACGCGGATCAGGCCATCGAGGGCCTCGTCGAAGGTGGCGCCGACGATGATGTTGGCGTCCTGGTCGACTTCCTCGCGGATGCGGGTCGCAGCTTCGTCGACCTCGAACAGGGTGAGATCCTTGCCGCCGGTGATGGAGATCAGGAGGCCCTTGGCGCCCTTCATCGAGCTATCGTCGATCAGCGGGTTGGCGATCGCGGCTTCGGCGGCGGTCAGCGCGCGCTTGTCGCCGGAGGCTTCGCCCGTGCCCATCATCGCCTTGCCCATCTCGCGCATGACGGCGCGGACGTCGGCGAAGTCGAGATTGATCAGGCCTTCCTTGACCATCAGGTCGGTGATGCAGGCAACGCCCGAATAGAGCACCTGGTCGGCCATCGCGAAGGCGTCGGCGAAGGTGGTCTTCTCGTTCGCGACCCGGAACAGGTTCTGGTTCGGGATGATCAGCAGCGTATCAACGACCTTGTGCAGCTCATTGATGCCCGCTTCCGCGGTGCGCATGCGGCGGCCGCCCTCGAAGTGGAAGGGCTTGGTCACGACGCCGACGGTGAGGATGCCCATCTCGCGCGCGATCTTGGCGATCACGGGAGCTGCGCCGGTGCCGGTGCCGCCGCCCATGCCGGCGGTGACGAACACCATGTTGGCGCCCGAGAGATGGTCACGGAGTTCGTCCATGACTTCTTCGGCCGCGGCCGCGCCGACCACCGGCTGCGAACCTGCGCCCAACCCTTGCGTGGCCGCCGTGCCCATCTGCACGATGCGCTGCGCCTTCGACATCGTCAGCGCCTGCGCGTCGGTGTTGGCGACCACGAAGTCGACGCCTTGGAGGCCCGCCGTGATCATGTTGTTGACGGCGTTACCACCGGCGCCGCCGACGCCGAACACGGTGATGCGGGGCTTCAGTTCGTGAATATCAGGAACATTGATGCTGATGGTCATGTTTGCCTCTCGATCACGCGCGCGTGGGTTCGCCCCGGCCGGCGGCCGCGGGAGTTGGTGAAAATCGAATATTGCGGGAAGGAGTCATCAGAAGCCCTCGCGTAGCCATCGTCCGACCTTTCCGAAATACCCGCCGGTCCCCGTCCTGACCTGCTGCCGCGTATGCCGCGGTTCGACATGTTCGTGGTGAACATATTGCGGGTAGACGAGCAGTCCGGCCGGCACCGCGAAGGCGGCGTTCTTCGCCTCGTTGGGCAGCCGGCCGAAACCGAGCGGACGTCCGACCCGCACGGGCCGGCCGAGAATCTGCGTTCCGAGCTCAACGAGACCCGTGAGCTGCGAGGCCCCGCCCGAGAGCACGACGCGGCCGTTCGGCTCCGAGGCGAAGGGCGAGTCCTTCAGCTTGTCCCGAACCATTTCGAAGACTTCCTCGGCACGATGCTTGACGATGTTGGCGATGGTAGCGCGGGAGACGATCTGCGGCAGATCCTGCTCGTCACCGGCTGTCGGTACAGACATCAGCTCACGCGAGTCCGATCCGCCGGTGATGACGGTCCCGTATAACGTCTTGATTCGCTCGGCATCGGCAATGGTCGCGGAGAGTCCGCGCGCCAGATCCATCGTGATGTGTTGCCCGCCGACCGCAAAACCCGCGGCATGCACGAAGTGGCCGCCGGAAAAGACCGCGATCGTGGTGGTGCCCGCGCCCATTTCGACCACGGCGGCGCCGAGATCGGCCTCGTCGTCGGTCAGCACCGACAGGCCTGCCACATAGGGGCTTGCCGCCATTGCTTCGACGTTGATGTGGCAGCGTTCGACCGCCAGCATCAGGTTCCGCGCCACCGTGGCGTCGCAGGTGACGACATTCATGTCGATGCCGAACTGATGCGCAACCATGCCGCGGGGGTCGCGGATACCTTTGACGCCGTCAAGCGTGTAGCCGACCGGCAGCGCGTGCAGCACGGTGCGGCCTTCGCCGGTGGCGTGGCGCATGCCGGTGGAGGTGACGCGGCTGACATCGGCCGGTGTCACGGCGCCGCCGCGGATGTCGGCCGCAGCTTCGACCAGCTGACCGGAGAGCCGGCCGCCGGAGACCGACAGCAGCACGGACTCGACCCGCACCTTGGCCATTTTCTCTGCAAGCCCGACGGCCTGTCGCACCGCCTGCTCGCATTCGCCGAGATCGATCACGGCGCCGGCCTTCATGCCGCGCGACTGAATCTGGCTGTAGCCGATCAGCTCCACCGCATGGGTCCGGTCGCGCAGGGCTTCGCTCGGCGCCGACGGCTTCAGCCGCGCGATCATGCAGGCGATCTTGCTGGTGCCGATGTCGAGGCAGGCGACGAGGCCGCCGCGCTTGTGCGGCATCGGGCGTGTCTTCGGTGTCTGGGTGCGATCAAGACCGGTCATGCAGCGTCCCCGGCCTTTTTCTTCTTCTTGTCCTTGAACAAATCGTCGCGCGCCTTGGCGGCGTCCTCGGACAGCTGCACGACGAGCCGATCGGGCAGGCGCAGGTCGACGGCGACGATGTCGCGGGAGAACAGCCTGTCCTCCTTGTCGAGCCTGGACAGCATCGCAAGCGCGTTGCCGACGTCCTGTTCGGGCAGGCGGATGTCGAGGCCGTCCTTGAGCCTCAGGTTCCAGCGCCGCTCACCGACGAAGATCGCGGCCTTGGTAATGGAATTGACCTGCGGATAGCGCGCCAGCAAAGCGAGGAAATCGCGGGCCTGCGTCTCGGCGCCCTTGCCGACCACGAGCGGCAGCGACAGGAAGCGGCGCGAGACGTAGGGTTCGAGCACGGCGCCGTCATCGGCGATGACGGAGAGCCGGCCGGCCTCCTGCCACAGCGCGAACGCCTTGCGCTCGGTGAGCTCGATCATGAGCTGGCCCGGATAGAGCTTCAGCACGGTCGCATCCGCGATCCAGGGATTGGCCTTGAGCTTGTCGCGCACGGCGTCGGCGTCGAGAAACAGCAGCGAGGATCGGCCGCTGACGCCGCCGATCGCGAGGATCTCGTCCTGGCTGAGCTGCTTGCGACCGTTGATCACGACGGAGGTGATGCGGAAGCCGGCGGAATTGGCCAGCGCGTTGCGGGTGTCGTTGACCGCCGTGATGAAATCCTGGAGATGGCCGCCCTTGACGATACCGAAGCCGCAGCTTCCGATCAGGAGCAGCACCGTCATGCTGATCCCGACCCGGCGCGGCAGATAGCGCTCGACCAGCGCGACCAACCGCGGCGGCGGCTCGCGCTCGACGATGGCTTTGGCCCTGGTCTTTTCCTTGGCGGCAGCACGGGCGCCGAGAACTCTTTCCTGACGCTTGTCCTGCACCCACTCGCGCAGAAGCACGACCGCTCCGATAGCGGCCGCCTTCAGGTCAGCTTGGGGCCTCAGCGATCTGAAAAGCGACCGAGTGAGGCTTCCTGCTCCATCCATTGCACGAGCTCGTCAACAGTTTGCCCGCGACATCGCGCGGGTCCTGGCGAACATGACGTCTCGGACTTGCCGGGCCGGGTGCTGGTCTTCAGCAGAAGAAAACCTCTCCCCTTCAGAGCGTTCGCTGGGGGTGACAACACCCGCAACGGTCCACGCGCCGGCAGCCAAAGCGTCATATGCGCCGCCAGCGTTAACCTTCGGACGTCCTGGTAAACAAAAGGTAAAGTTCGTTAACGACGTGAGCTTTTTGCCCAGGCCTGTGAGGCATTTATGCCGCAATATCCGGCATTTTACCGGTTTTGGGTTCCAAAACCGGCCGTTTCGCCAGTTCGGCCGTTAACCAGTCCTAATTATTTTCGCACACCGGCCACAGCGAGCTCGATCAGGCCGCGCAGGAAGTCGACGAACTCGATGCTCTCGGCCTTCAGCGCCTTGGGGTAGAGCGAGGACTTGGTCAGGCCGGGCAGCGTGTTGGTTTCGAGATAGACCAGCCCCTTGTCCGAGACGATGAAGTCCGAACGGGAATAGCCGGTACACGACATCGCCCGGTGCGCCAGCATCGCCTGGTGCTTCAGCGCGGCGGTGATTTCGGGTGCGAAACGGCCGGGACAGATCTCTTGGGTCGACTTCAAAAGATATTTCGCCGCGTAGTCGAAACTGCCCTCGCCCGGAATGATCTCGATCGGCGGCAGCGAGATGATCGAGCCGTCCGGCCGCTCCAGCACGCCGCAGGTCGCCTCGACGCCGGAGATGTAGGGCTCGATCACGTACTCTTCGTGCTTGGCCGCATTGCGAACGGCGACGAGATCCTGCTTGGCGTTGACGAAGATCAGGCCGTAGCTCGAGCCATCCCTGGCGGGCTTTGCGATCAGCCGGCCGTATTCGGCGAAGGCCTCGTCGATCTGGTCCAGCGCAATGTTGGCCGGCGGCGTCACGCCGCCGAGCGCGGCGAAATGCTTGGCCGCGATCTTGTCGAACGCGAGATGCGAGGAGGCCGAGCCCGATCCGGTGAACGGCACGCCGCGCGCTTCGCACATCACCTGCAATTCGCCGTTCTCGGCACGCCCGCCATGCAGGCCGAGCACCAGCACGCGGTCCTCCGCCCTGGCCTGGTCGAGCGCCTGCTCCAACGGAATGCCCGACGTGCCCGGCTTGAACTCGTCCTCGAACGGGCGGGCATGTTCGAGCAGCTGTTTGGACTGCACGACATGCACCTTGTCCTCGACGTCCCACCACCAGAGATCGGCCTCGGGCAGCGCCTGATGCAGCGCCTGGGCTGAGGCGACGGAAACCAGACGTTCGCGGTTGGAGCCGCCGAAGAGGATGGTGATGCGCATGTTCTCTCGTCGCTTGTCCAAATTAGCCGGGAATTCCGATCCGCTTGATTTCCCAGTGTAGCTCAATTCCGGAATTTGCCTTCACCCGTTCACGTACGGTCTCGCCCAGCGTCTCGATATCGTGCGCGGTGGCATTGCCCGTGTTGATCAGGAAATTGCAGTGCATCTCGGAGACTTCTGCACCGCCGACGCGCAAACCGCGGCAGCCGGCGGCATCGACCAGCTTCCAGGCGGAATGGCCGGGCGGATTCTTGAAGGTCGAGCCGCCGGTCTTTTCGCGGATCGGCTGCGCGGTCTCGCGATGGGTTTGCACTTCCGCCATGCGCGCGCGGATCGCCTCGGCATCCCTGAGCTCGCCGCAGAACCGCGCGGAGGTGAAGATGATGGAGGCATCGACGCCGCTGTTGCGGTAGACAAACTTCATGTCGGCATTGGAGAAGATGTGCTTCGTGCCGTCGCGCCCGACGCCACGCGCCTCGATCAACACGTCCTTGGTCTCGCCGCCATTGGCGCCCGCATTCATGCGCAGCGCGCCGCCGATCGTGCCGGGAATGCCGAAGTAAAATTCGAGCCCGCCGATATTGGCCGACGCGGCGACTTCCGCCACGCGCTTGTCGAGCGCGGCTGCGCCCGCGGTGACGACATCGCCGCTCGCGCTCGCCTCGCCAAAGGCGCGCGGCGCAAGCCGGATCACCACGCCCGCCATGCCGCCGTCGCGCACGATCAGGTTGGAGCCGACGCCGACGACATAGACGGGAATGTCGCTTGCGAGATGCGCGAGGAAATAAGAGAGATCGTCCTCATCCGTCGGCGTGAACAGCACCTGCGCGGGACCTCCGACGCGAAACCAGGTGAGCTCGGCGAGCGACTGGTTCGCCAGCAGCCGGCCGCGAAGATCGGGCATCACGGCTTTGAGGTCGGGTGTGATGTCGGGGAAGCTCACTGCGCTACCCCAGCGCCTTCAATTCGCCGGGCAAGGCATACGCCCATTGCGTGATGTTGCCGGCGCCCAGACACACGACGAGATCGCCGGACTTCGCCACGCCCTTGACGATGCCAGCGAGATCGGACGCCGCGGGCAGCGGGATCACCTCGCGGTGGCCGTGGGCGCGCAGGCCCGCGGCGAAATGGTCGCGATCGATGCCTTCGATCGGCGTCTCGCCCGCAGCATAGACCTCCGCGACGATCACCGCATCCGCATCGTTGAAGCAGGTGCAGAATTCCTCGAACAGCGACTGCAGGCGGGTGTAGCGATGCGGCTGCACCACCGCGACGATCTTACCGTTGGTGGATTCCCGCGCCGCCTTCAGCACCGCCGCGATCTCGACCGGATGATGGCCGTAGTCGTCGATGACGGTGACGCCGTTCCACTCGCCGGTCTTGGTGAAGCGGCGCTTGACGCCGCCGAAGCCGGCGATCGCCTTGCGGATCGCCTCGTCCGACACGCCGAGCTCGCGCGCGACCGCAATCGCGGCGGTCGCGTTGGAGGCATTGTGGCGCCCCGGCATCGGCAGCATGAGATCGGAGATCTCGTGCACGGCGCCCGTCTTGCGATCGCGGAAGGCAACCTTGAACTTCGATCCGCCGCCCGCCGGGGTCAGGTCGACGAAGCGCACATCGGCCTGCGGATTCTCACCATAGGTGATGATGCGTCGATCCTCGATCTTGCCGACAAGGGTTTGCACCACGGGATGATCGATGCACATCACGGCGAAGCCATAGAACGGCAGGTTCTCGACGAAATGGCGGAAGGCGTCCTGCACCGCCTCGAAGGTCTTGAAGTGATCGAGATGCTCGGGATCGACATTGGTGACGATCGCGACCTCGGTCGGCAGCTTCAGGAACGTGCCGTCGCTCTCGTCCGCTTCGACCACCATCCAGTCACCCGCACCGAGACGCGCATTGGAGCCGTAGGCATTGATGATGCCGCCGTTGATCACGGTGGGATCGAGGCCGCCGGCGTCGAGCAGCGTCGCGACCATCGTGGTCGTGGTGGTCTTGCCGTGGGTGCCGGCGATGGCGACGCAGCTCTTCAGCCGCATGAGCTCGGCCAGCATCTCGGCGCGGCGCACCACGGGGATGCGCCGTTCGCGCGCCGCCGTCAGTTCCGGATTGTCGCGCTTGATCGCGGTAGAAACCACGACGACCTCGGCCCCGTCGACGTTCTCCGCCTTGTGGCCGACCGAGACCCTCGCACCGTTCTTGCGCAGGCGGTCGAGATTGTAATTGTCGGAGGCGTCCGAACCCTGCACGGAATAGCCGAGATTGAGCAGCACCTCGGCGATTCCGCTCATGCCTATCCCGCCGATCCCGACGAAGTGGATAGGTCCGATCTCGCGCGGCAGTCTCATGGTGTATCCCGCAGTTCCCTTCGTCATGCCCGGGCTCGTCCCGGGCATCCACGAATCCTTACCACTTCTTGCAAGACGTGGATGGCCGGGACAAGCCCGGCCATGACGGCAAAAGTAGGAATTCCGGCCGATTTCGCGTCAGATTCCCGCGATTTTGGCCACCAGATCGGCCAGCCGCTCCGCTGCGTCGAGCCGGCCGGCGCCGCGGGCGGCCTGCGCCATGGCGGCAAGACGCGCGGGCTCGGCGGCGAAGGCGGAGATCTCGGCGGCGAGGCGATCGGAGGAAAACTCGGTCTGCGGAATGCGGATCGCACCGTCGACCTTGGCCAGCACGCCGGCATTGGCGAACTGGTCCTGGTCGATCGCGCCCGGCAGCGGCACCAGGATCGAGGGCCGCCCGATCGCGGCAAGTTCCGCCACGGTGCCGGCGCCTGAGCGCGACACCACCAGATGGTTGGAGGCCAGCCGTGCCGGAAGATCGGTGAAAAACGGCGCGAGCTCGGCCTTGATCTTCAGTCTGTCGTAGACCGCACGCACGCGCGCCATATCCTCGTCGCGCACCTGCTGGGTGAGGACGAGCCGGCTCCACAGCGCAGGCTCGAGGCGCTCGATCGCGCCCGGCACGATGTCGGCCATGATGCGCGCGCCCTGGCTGCCGCCGACGACGAGCAGGCGCAGCGGACCGTTCACTTCAGGCGCAGCATATGGCACGCCAGCTGCGGCGAGGATCGCCGGACGCATCGGCGTGCCGACCGTCGTGGTCTTGCCTGATAGCGCCGGATCGCGATCGAGCACGCCGGGCAACGACGTCGCGATGGCTTGGACGCGGCTCGACAGGAACCGGTTGGCGCGGCCGAGCACCGCATTGGCGTCATGGATGATGCCGGGCACGCCGGCGAATTTTGCGGCGACCAGCGGCGGCAGCGTCGGATAGCCGCCGAAGCCGACGACGGCGACCGGCTTCAGTCGCTTGATCAGGCTGTAGGCGGACAGCGTGCCGGCCGCGAGCGTCAGGCCGGCATAGGCGAGCTGCAGCGGATTGCGTCCGCGCGCAGTCTCGCTCGAGACGACGTCGATCATGTCCTTGGTGAACAGTCCGCTGTAGCGCAGCGCGCGCTCGTCCGTGACGAGGCGGACGCGGAAGCCGCGCCGGATCAGCTCGACGCCGAGCGCCTCGGCCGGAAACAGATGGCCGCCGGTGCCGCCCGCGGCGAGAAGAATCAGGGGGGAGGTGTCCATGGTGGCGAGTTTTACAAGGACTCTTTCGTCATTGCGAGCGCAGCGAAGCAATCCAGACTGCCACCGCGGAGAGATTCTGGATTGCTTCGCTTCGCTCGCAATGACGAAAAACTATGCGTAGCTGCGCATCGCCTCGGCGTGGCCGCTCGCCTCGACTTCGGTGCGCGGGCGCAGCCGCGTCAGCGCGAGCATCATGCCGACACCATAGGCCAGCGACACGATCGAGGAGCCACCATAGGAGATGAAGGGCAGCGTCATGCCCTTGGCGGGGATGAGCTGGAGATTGACCGACATGTTGATGGCGGCCTGCACGCCGAACAGGATCGCCAAGCCCGAGGCCGCGAAGCGCGAGAACATGTCCTCGTTGGCATAGGCGCGCGACAGCGTCCGGATGACGACGAAAGCAAACAGTGCCAGCATCGCGAGGCACAGGATGATGCCGAACTCTTCGGCGGCAACCGCGAACACGAAATCGGTGTGGCTGTCGGGCAGGCTGCGCTTGGCGATGCCCTCGCCCGGTCCGAGGCCGAACCAGCCGCCATTGTAGAAGGCCTCCATGGCGGTATCGACCTGGAAGGTGTCGCCCGAGGCCGGATTCATGAAGCGCTTGATGCGGCCGGCGACGTGGGGAACAAAAAGATAGGCGCTGAACAGTCCGGCGGCGCCGAGGCCGGCGAGCCCGAACACCCAGATCATCCGCATGCCCGCGATGAAGAACAGCGAGCCCCACACCATCAGGATCAGCATGGTCTGGCCGAAGTCGGGCTCCATCACCAGCAGCGAGACCAGCATCAAGAGCAGCACCAGCGCCATCGAGGTCGCCGGCATTTCTGGCCGCCTAGTGGATTCCGCGAACAGCCAGGCGGCCATGACGACGAACGACGGTTTTGCGATCTCGGAGGCCTGGATATTGAGGCCGAGTAGCGTGATCCAGCGCCGCGAGCCCTTTACTTCGGGGCCGATCGCGAGCGTCAGCACGATCAGGACGATGCTGACCGCAAAGATGATCAGCGCCGAGCGACGGATCGCCCGCGGCGACAGGAAGGACACCCCGAGCAGCACGATGCAGGACGGCACCAGGAATAGCACGTGCCGGCTGAAGAAGTGGAAGGGATCGAGCCCGATGCGGGTCGCAACCGGCGGGCTCGCCGCCAGCGACAGGATCACGCCGGTCAGCATCAGCGCCAGGATGGCACCCATCAGCGGCTTGTCGACGGTCCACCACCACTCGGAAAAGGGGGTGCGTTCTTCACGGGAGAGCATGGCGGCCGCTTTCGGACAGAGGTCGGTCCATTGGTCGCCGAGGTTGGTTACCGGGGGGTTAAGGAAACGGGGATGATTGGAGATGAAGGCGAGCGCTTACCTCAAATGCCCGTCATGCCCCGCGAAAGCGGGGCATCCAGTATTCCAGAGACGTCGAGGGTTCATAACCACAGCCGCGGCGTACTGGATCACCCGGTCAAGCCGGGCGACGACAGCGGAGCAACAACCAGCAGCGTCCCTACACCACCGGCTTCATGCCCGGCAGCGCCTGCACCAGCTCGCGGAACCTGGTGCCGCGAATTTCGAAGTTGCGATACTGGTCGAAGGAGGCGCAGGCGGGCGACAGCAGGACGACCGCGTCAGCGATGCCTGACGCCTCCGCATCGCATGCGGCTTGCTCGACGGCGACGTCGAGGGTCTGGCTGATCTCGTGCGGCACCTTCGTGCCGAGCGTGCCCGAAAATTCCTGCGCGGCCTCGCCGATCAGATAGGCTTTTCGGATGCGCGGGAAGTAGCCGGTGAGGCCGGTGATTCCGCCGGCCTTCGGCTTGCCGCCCGCGATCCAGAAGATGTCCGAAAAGGACGACAGCGCATGCGCGGTGGCGTCGGCATTGGTGCCCTTGGAATCGTTGACGAACAGCACGTTGCCGCGGCGGCCGACCTGCTCCATGCGATGCGCAAGGCCGGGGAAGCTGCGCAGGCCGTTCTGCAAGACGTCGAGGCCGATGCCCATCGCGAGCGCGGCGGCTGCCGCGCACGCCGCGTTCTGCGCATTGTGCAAGCCGCGCAGAGAACCGATGCCGCCGAGCGCCGCGATTTCACTGCGCGCGCCGCCCGAATTGCGCACGATATGGCCGTGCTCGACATGGATGCCGCTGGCCAGCGGATTCTTGACGGAGATCCGCACCACGTTCTTGCCGGCGCGATCGAGCCGGTCGGCGATATCGCGGCAAAAGCCGTCGTCGACGCCGACGATCGCGGTGCCGCCGGCCTGCACACCGGCAACGAGTCGCTCCTTCACCGCGGCGTAATGCGCGATGGTGCCGTGGCGATCGATGTGGTCTTCGCTGACATTGAGCAGAATGCCGACGGAGGGATCGAGTGAAGGCGTGAGGTCGATCTGATAGGACGACATCTCGATGACGTGGACGCGGCCCATGCCCGGCGGCTCCAGCGACAGGATTGCGGTGCCGATATTTCCGCCCATCTGGGTGTCATAGCCGGCGACCTTGGTGAGATGCGCGATCAAAGCCGTCGTCGTCGATTTGCCATTGGTGCCGGTGATGGCGACGAACGGCGCATCCGGCGCGTGCCGGCGCCTTTCGCGGCAGAACAGCTCGATGTCGCCGATCACCTCGATAGCGGCCTCGCGCGCCTTCAGCACGCTCCAATGCGGGACTGGGTGGGTCATCGGCACACCGGGCGCGAGCACCAGCGCGGCGAAATTCGCCCATGAGACGTTGCGCAAATCAGCCGTGATGAAGCCCGCTTGCGCGGCCTTGGCGACATTCTCGGCGCTGTCGTCGGCGGCGATCACCTCGGCGCCGCCCGCTTTCAACGCGTGACAGGAGGCGAGTCCCGAGCCGCCGAGGCCGAACACCGCGACCGTCTTGCCGGCAAAGGACGTGACGGGGATCATCGATCGTTCACCGCAGCTTCAGCGTGGATAGGCCAGCGAGCGCCAGCATCACCGAGATGATCCAGAACCGGATCACGATCTGGGGCTCGGTCCAGCCGAGTTGCTCGAAATGGTGATGGATCGGCGCCATCCGGAAGATGCGTTTTCCCGTCATCTTGAACGACACCACCTGCACGATGACGGAGACTGCCTCCAGCACGAACAGGCCGCCGATCACCGCGAGCACGATCTCGTGCTTCACCGCCACTGCGATCGCGCCCAGCATGCCGCCGAGCGCGAGCGAGCCGGTGTCGCCCATGAAGATCGAGGCCGGCGGCGCGTTGAACCAGAGGAAGCCCAGGCCCGCACCCAGCAGCGCGCCGCAGAGCACGGCGAGCTCGCCGGTGCCGGCGACATATTTGATCTGGAGATAATCGGCGAACACCGCGTTGCCGGCGAGATAGGCGATCATGGCAAAGCTCGCAGTCGCGATCATCACCGGCACGATGGCAAGGCCGTCGAGACCGTCGGTCAGGTTCACCGCGTTGCCGGCGCCAACGATGACGAAGGCGCCGAACACGACGAAGAACCAGCCGAAATGCAGCACGGTGTCCTTCAGGAAAGGAATCGTCAGCGCGGTCGACGCGGGATCGCGGTTCAGCCGCACCAGCGCGTAGCAGGCCACCAGCGCGATCGCCGCCTCGATCAGCAGGCGAAGCTTGCTGCCGAACCCGGTCGTGGTCTGCTTCGTCACCTTGAGATAATCGTCATAGAAGCCGACGAAGCCGAAGCCAAGCGTCACCGCCAGCACGATCCAGACGTAAGGGTTGAGCGGATTGGCCCACAGCACCGTGCCGACCGTGAGACCGGACAAGATCATCAGCCCGCCCATGGTGGGCGTGCCTTTCTTGGCGAGATGCGATTGCGGACCATCGGCCCGGATCGGCTGGCCCTTGCCTTGCCGGATGCGCAGATGGTCGATGATCCAGGGTCCGAACAGGAATACGAACAGCGCGCCGGTGACGACGGCGCCGCCGGTGCGGAAGGTGATGTAGCGGAAGACGTTCAGGAAGGTGCGAACGGCACCGAAGCCCGGAAATGTGTTGGAGAGCTCGATCAGCCAGTAAAACATTCAGACGGTCCTATGGCGCCTTTGCACGCGCCTTGATCTTGGCCTTGTCAACCTGCCTCACGCGCATTCGCTGGTCTTCATCATCGGGTCGGGCGACCTCTAAAGAAAACGAACGGCTTCGCGCCGGAAAGGGGGGATTCGGGAACAGCGCCTTCCAAGCAGTTTACGCCCTTGCCTGCAAGGCGGCCACTAGGCCCGGCACAAACTTGTTGACCCAGAACATCTTCTTGCTGCCCTTGACAACCACGACATCGCCTGCCCTCAGCAGATTTGCGACCTCCCCCGGCTTCAGCGTGACGGGGTCGTCGTGCCAACCGAGACCCTTGCCGGCTGGAAGCACCTCGAACAGGTGACGCATCAGGGGTCCGACGCAATAGACGCCGTCGATGCCGTCGAGATGCCTGGCGAGGTCGATGTGATAGGTTGGTGCGCCGTCGCCCAGCTCCAGCATGTCGCCGAGCACGGCAATGCGGCGGCCACCGGTCGTGTTGCGCGCCTGCAAGCTTTGCAGCGCGGCAGCCACGCTGGCCGGATTACCGTTGAAGCTGTCGTCGATCACGGTGACGCCACCGGCCGCCTGCTCGACGCCACGGCCGCTCATGATACCGACCCGGTCGAGCTTGATCGCAAGCGTCGCCGCATCGAGGTTGGTCGCACGGATCGATGCGAGCGCGGCCAGCGCATTCTGAACGCGATGCGGCGCGCCCGGCGTCAGGCTGAACGCGATCTCCTTCTTGCCGAGCGCGGCCACGACCTGCCAGCTGTCGCCGTGCGGCGCGTGCGCGACTTCATGCACCTCGGCTTTCTCGCCGAAGCGTATGACCTTGCCCTTCCAGTCCGGCGCCTTGATCCCGGCGGGCAGCACCAGCACGCCTTCCGCGGGCAGGCCGAGTGCAATCGACACCTTCTCGCGACGGATGGCTTCGAGCGAGCCGAGCTTCTCCAGATGCACCGGCTGGACGTTGACGACGAGCGCCACCGTCGGCCGCGTCAGTTCGCTAAGCCGCGCGATTTCGCCCGCCTGGTTCATGCCCATCTCGACGACCCAGAGACTGGCATCGGGGCGCGCATTGCACAGCGTCAGCGGCACGCCCCAGAAATTATTGAAGCTCGACGGGCTGGCATAGGCATTGGGATAGGCCGCGAGGAATTCCTTGGTGCTGGTTTTGCCCGCGCTGCCGGTGAGCCCGATCACCGGCCCGTTGAAGCGCGCGCGTGCCGCGCGCGCAAGGCCCCAGAGGCCGTCGATCAGCGTGTCCTTGACGACGATCTGGGGAATGCGGATGCCCGCGATCTCGTGCGGCACGATCATCGCGACCGCGCCCGAGGCTTCCGCCTTGTCCGCGAACTCCCAGCCGTCACGCGCGCTGGCGAAGGCCGAAATGAAGCCGCCGCTTGGCGTGCCGCTCAGCGCGACGAACAGGCTGCCCGGCTTCGCCAGCCGGCTGTCCTGGGTGACGAAGTCGATCGGCGTGTCCGGGAACGATCCGGCGGCGCCCAGCGCGCGCGCCACTTCGGCCACCGTCCATATGGGCGCGCTCATGCAATCCTCGACGCTAATGCGGCGGCGACCGCCTCGTGATCACTGAAGGGCAAAACCTCTCCGCCGACGATCTGCCCGGTCTCGTGGCCCTTGCCGGCGATGAGCAGCGCATCGCCATCTTCCAATTCGGCGATCGCGGTGCGGATCGCCGCGGCCCGGTCGCCGATTTCGCGGGCGCCCTTGGCGGCGGCGAGAATTTCGGCGCGGATCGATTCCGGCTTCTCGCTGCGCGGATTGTCGTCGGTGATGATGACACCGTCGGCGTTGCCGGCGGCGATCTCGCCCATGATCGGACGCTTGCCGGCATCGCGGTCGCCGCCGGCGCCGAACACGACGACCAGCCTGCGCCTGGCGTAGGGACGCAGCGCCTGCAGCGCCTTCGCCAGCGCATCGGGCTTGTGCGCATAGTCGACGAAGATCGGCGCACCGTTGCGCTCGCCGACGCGCTCCAACCGACCTTTGGCGCCTTCGAGATGTTCGAGGCTCGCGAACACGTCCGCGGCGTCGCCGCCGGTGCCGATGGCGAGGCCAGCTGACACCAGCGCATTCTCGATCTGGAACTCGCCGACCAGCGGCAGCCGGATCGTATACCGCTTGCCGCGATGTTCGAGCGCGAGCACTTGCGAAAATCCTTCGACCTCCGCACCGGCGAGACGAATGCCCTCGCCCGCCCCGTCGCCGTTGCGACCGACTGCCATCACGCGCAAGCCGCGCGAATTCGCAGCACTGATCGCCTCCGCCGAGCAATCATGATCGGCGGAGATCACGGCCGCGCCCCCCGGCGGGACAAGTTCGCGGAACAGCCTGAGCTTGGCCGCGAGGTAATGCGCGACGGTCGGATGGTAATCCATATGGTCGCGCGAGAGATTGGTGAAGCCGCCGGCGGACACGCGCACGCCGTCGAGGCGATATTGGTCGAGCCCGTGAGAAGAGGCCTCGAAGGCGAGATGCGTGACGCCCTCGCGTGCGATCTCGTCGAGCTGCCGGTGCAGTGCGATCGGATCGGGCGTCGTCAGCGAGCCGTAGACGGTACGCTTCGGGGAAACGAGCCCGATGGTTCCGATGCTGGCGGAGGCGTGCCCGAGCCGCTCCCAGATCTGCCGGGTGAATGCGGCGACCGAGGTCTTGCCGCTGGTGCCGGTCACCGCCGCAATTGTCGCGGGCTGCGCGGGAAAAAATTTTGCCGCGGCCAGCGCCAGCGCGCGGCGCGGATTCGCGACTGTGATGAACGGCACCTTGCAGCCATCAGGGGCATGGTCGCCGACGACCGCCACCGCGCCGGCGGCAATCGCGGCATCGATGAAGCGCGCACCGTCGGTCTTGCTGCCCGCAAGTGCGAAGAAGAGATCGCCGGGCTTGACCGCGCGGCTGTCGAGGGCGCCGCCGGTCACGTCGAGCGCCGCGACCGCGGGCTCGATTGCGGCATCATTGCCCTGAACGTCCTGATCGAGGAGGTCGCGCAGCTTCATGGTCTTCCAGTCGACATGCCGGACCGGATTGCCGAATCTGCAGGGAAATCCCGACTCAGCAGCGGCAACGGCCCACCCGGTTGATTACTGGGTTGTCCTGGATGCTGCAAGAATAAGGCGCTCGGACGGCGGCAGGTCGAACCGCGGTTCGACGCCCAATAGCGGCGCGATCCGCTCGATCACCTTGCCGCCGGTCGGCACCGCGTTCCAGCCCGAGGTGATGAAACCTTTCGTTTCGGGAATCGCCTGGGGCTCGTCCAGCATGATCAGGATCTGATATTTCGGATCGTCGCAGGGCATGATCGCGGTGAAGGAGTTGAGCACGCGCTTCTTGGCATAGCGGCCGTTGATGACCTTCTCCGACGTGCCGGTCTTGCCGCCAACATAGTAACCCTTGACGTCGGCGGTCTTGGCGGTGCCGATTTCGGCATTGAGCCGCATCAGGAACCGCATCTTGTCGCTGGTCTCCGTCCTGATGACGCGCTTGGCCATCGCCGCCGCTTCGGACTCGCTGCGCTTCATGAAGGTCGGCGGAATCAAATAGCCGCCGTTCACCAGCGCGTTGATGCCCATCACCGCCTGCAGCGGCGCCACCGACATGCCCTGGCCGAAAGCGATGGTGACCGTGTTCAGCTCGCCCCAGCGGCGCGGAATCAGCGGAGCCGCGCTTTCCGGCAGTTCGGTGCGCAGCCGCGTCAACTGGCCCATCTTGCCGAGGAATGCCTTGTGGGCCTCGACGCCCTGGCCGAGCGCGATCCGCGCCGCGCCGATGTTGGACGAGAAGGTGAACACTTCCTTGGTGTTGATGAAGCGTCCGAGCGGATGGCTGTCGTGGATGGTGAACTTGCCGTAGTGCAGGTTTCCGCGTGCATCCCACGATGTGTTCAGATTGATCTTGCCGGAATCGAGCGCCATCGCCAGCGTGAACGCCTTGAAGGTCGAGCCCATCTCGTAAACGCCGGTGGTCAGGCGATTGATGCGGTCGGGATCGTGCGCTTCCTTCGGATTGTTGGGATCGAAGTCCGGAAGGGAGACCATCGCCACGATCTCGCCGGTCTTGACGTTGGAGACGATGCCGGAGGCAGCCTTGGTGTGGTATTTCTCCTTGGCCTTCAGCAGCTCGTCACGCAGTGCGTGCTCGACCCGCAGATCCACCGATAGCTCGATCGGCTTTTGCAGCCGGTCGGTGGCAAAGCCCGCGCGGTGGAGATCGGCGAGCCCCTGATTGTCGAGCCACTTCTCCATGCCGGCGATGCCCTGGTTGTCGATGTTGACGAGACCAATGAGGTGGGCGACCTCGTTGCCGGTCGGATAGACGCGCTTGTTCTCGCGCAGGAAACCGATGCCGGGAATGCCGAGCTTGTGGATGTCCTGCTGCTGCTTCGCCGTAATCTCGCGCTTGAGCCAGACGAAGCCCTTGCGCGTCTTCAGGCGCTCGCGCACCTCGGCCTCGTCGAGGTCGGGCACCGTGGCGGTCAGAAGTTCGATTGCCTCGTCCTTGTCGATGATGCGGCGCGGCTCGCCGAACAGGCTCGAGGCCTTGACGTCGGTCGCGAGAATCGCGCCGTTGCGGTCGACGATGTCGGGCCGCGCGGTCGCGACCACCTCCTGCGCCGCGGCGCGGCGTGCGCCATGGGCGTCGGCGCCGATCGCGAACATCACGAGCCGGCCGCCGATCAGGGCGTAGACCGCGCCGAAGGCGAGCATCGCCAGGCCGACGCGCGCCCGCGCCTTGGCCGCGCGATCGACGTTGCGCCCGTACAGCAGGCTGCGGATCAGCCGCTGCCGCCAGGGCTCAGCGGGCTTTTCTGCAGGTTTGGCCGGGGTCACAGCACTCATGGCTTGTCCTCGGGCTGAGGCACGGAGCCCGTCACATTATCGGGATCGCTGGCGGCTTCGATGGTGTTGAGCATGGCGCCGATCGGATCCGGCTCGCCCGGCCTGAACATCCGCAGCGGACGCTCGGGCAAATTCTTCAGTGAATCATATTGCGTGCCGTTGACCGGCTTGAGCTGCAGATGCCGGTCGGACAGGCCTTGCAGGCGCAGGGGCGCATCGAGCTTGGCCCATTCGGAGCGCAGCGCCGCGATCGCATCGCGCTGCTCGCGGATCTCCGCATGCAGCCGCAGCACCTTTTCGGTGCGCGCCGTGGAGTCCATCTTGATCCTATAGACATAGGCTGCCGCGAAGATCAGCGCGCCGATGACGAGGAGGTGGATGAAGCGCATGCGCTAGCCACCCCTCATGACGTCGGAGAGTTTTGGCCATGACGATTGCTCGCGATCATCATGCGCAGGCGCCGAGGTGCGCTCGCCGGCGCGCAGTTTTGCCGACCGCGCGCGCGGGTTATGCGCGACCTCGTCTTCGCCCGCGATCACCGGCCGCCGCGTCAGCAGCTGGAAGCTCGGCACCGCCTGCGACACTTCCGGCAAATGGCGTGAGCCGCCACCCGTCTTGCTGCGCAGGCTAAGGAAATTCTTGACGATGCGGTCTTCCAGCGAATGGAACGAGACGACAACGAGGCGACCACCGGGCTTGAGCACGCGCTCGGCAGCGATGAGCGCGCTCTGGAGTTCCTCGAGCTCTTCGTTGACGAAGATGCGCAGGGCCTGGAACGTCCGCGTCGCCGGGTGAATATCGCCGGGCTTGGACCGAACCACCCTGCCGACGAGCTCGGCGAGCGCGCGCGTGGTCGTGAACGGCGTCTCCTGACGGTCCGCGACGATAGCGCGGGCGATCCGGCGCGACTGCCGCTCTTCGCCGAGAAGATAAATGATGTCGGCGAGATCGCCTTCCGAGGCGCGCGCCACGACATCGGCCGCAGTCGGGCCTGCCTGCCCCATCCGCATGTCGAGCGGACCATCGAGGCGGAACGAGAAGCCGCGGCCGGCCTGGTCGAGCTGCATCGAGGATACCCCGACGTCCATCACGACGCCGTCGACGCCATCGATGCCTTGAGCCGCGCAGACCTCGGCGAGGTTGGAGAAACGATCTTCAACGAGGGTCAGCCTGCCCGCCGAGCATGCGACGAGCTCGGCGCCGCCCTCGATCGCAGTACGGTCGCGATCAATGGCAATCACCTGAGTTCCCGGCACGTCGAGGATCGCGCGGCTGTAGCCGCCGGCACCAAAGGTCGCGTCGATATAAAGGCCGCCTTCGCGCGGGGCGAGGTGGTCGATGGCCTCGCGGCCAAGAACGGGGATGTGCGGAGCCGAGCTCATGCGCCAGGCCTGCCGATCGCCCCGCCGGACTCCCAAGTGAGATCGGGGACGAACAAGCTCATAACGCCTCGAATGATTCCGCGTCGCGGCGGTTCCACGACCCAACCCCCGTCCGATATGGTTACCGTGCCCGGTCGTCCCGGGCCACCAACCCAGTATTCCCCTTGGAATTTGTCGGGCAGCCATGGGATTTCGAGCCAAAATACGCTTTGGCCGCCTCCGGACGCGGGTCGGCTCTTCATCTCTCAGTAACGGCCCTTAGCGTTAAGAAAGCGTTGATCGGCTCGCGACAAGTCGAAAAGCTGACGCGGCGGTGATGCTTCATCCACACACATGCGCCAAAATGCATCCGTTAACCTCGTCGCGCGGTTGCGCACGGTGGAGGGTAAAGGAATAGTAAAGAAAAGGGCTTGGCCCACTCTCTGTCTGTCTCGAGCTATTTATGTCGTCCGGTTCGTCCACGCCGTCTGGATCTGATTCGAAGCGTCAACGCGTTCTGCCGGTTCCCAAAGCGGCCGCGAACATGCGGACGTTCGAGCCGGATTCCTCGATCGTCTCCGACATCATCCCCTCACCGAACCATGGCGACCGCAACAAGGGCCGCCAACCCGATATGATTGTGCTGCACTACACCGGCATGCCCGACGTCGAAGGTGCGCTGGCGCGGCTCTGCTCCGCGGGCACAGAGGTATCGGCACATTATGTCGTGCTGGAAGACGGCCGCATCGTGCAATGCGTGCCGGAGGCCAGGCGCGCCTGGCATGCCGGCGTCTCGTCCTGGTCCGGCGAGGACGACATCAATTCCTGCTCGATCGGGATCGAGATCGTCAATCGCGGCCACGATTGGGGCTATCCGGAGTTTCCGCTGCGCCAGATCGCCGCCGTGATCGCGCTGTGCCGCGGCATCATGCTCCGCCGCAAGGTGCCCGCGCACCGGGTGCTCGGCCATTCCGACGTGGCGCCGGCGCGCAAGAAAGATCCCGGCGAAAAATTTCCGTGGCATTCGCTGGCCAATTCCGGCGTCGGACACTGGGTCACGCCCGCGCCGGTGGTGCGCGGCGAAAGCCTGATGCTCGGCACCATCAGCGATGAGGTGCTGAGCCTGCAGCAAGCGCTCGCCAGATACGGCTACGGCGTTCCCCTCACCGGCAAATACGACGCCGCGACCATGGAAGTCGTCACCGCGTTCCAGCGCCATTTCCGCCCGGCGCGACTGGATGGGGTCGCGGATCACTCGACGCTCTCGACCTTGCAGGCGCTGTTGGGGAGTCTCCCTCAGGAGACAACGACCATCGTGACGAAGTAGCTGACGTCTTCGAGAACGTGACCTCTTGCTCCGTCATGCCCGGGCTTGTCCCGGGCATCCACGTCTTTGTCGCGCCGGAAGAACGTGGATGGCCGGGACAAGCCCCGCCATGACGGAAACTCAGTTCATCTCCCTCATCCTTCGCGCATAAAGCCGTCGCAGCGGCTCTAACTGCGTCGCCTCCGTCGCAGCGCGATAGGCCTCGCGCGCCTCCTCCTTCCGGCCAAGCCGCCGCAACAAATCCGCCCGCACCGCTGGCAGCAGCTCATAGCCATGAAGCGCGCCGCGTGCGGCGGTCGCATCCACGAGATCGAGCGCGCGCGCGGGCCCATCGACCATCGACACCGCCGCCGCGTGGTTGAGTTCGATCACCGGCGACGGATTGATCCGCAGCAGCACTTCATAGAGCCCGGCAATCTGCGGCCAGTCTGTCTGCTCGTAGCTCGGCGCACGCGCATGCAGCGCAGCGATCGCGGCTTGTACTGCATACGGCTGCGGCCGGCCGGGCACGCGCAGTGCGTCGTCCACCAGGCGCAGACCCTCCTCGATCTGTGCATGGTCCCACTGCGAACGATCCTGCTCTTCCAGCAGCACGATGTCGCCGGCGGCGGTCTGGCGCCCTGCGCGGCGCGCATCGTGCAGCAGCATCAGCGCCAGCAGGCCCTTGATCCCGGCTCGATCGGGTAGCAGCCGGTCGAGCAAGCGGCCAAGCCGGATCGCCTCGGCGGCAAGATCGGGTCGCATCAAATCCGCACCGGACGTCGCCACGTAGCCTTCGGTGAAGACGAGATAGATCACGGCAAGCACACCATCGAGCCGCGGCACCAGCGTGTCGCGCTCGGGGACCTCATAGGGAATGCCGGCGAGCCTGATCTTCTGCTTGGCGCGGACGAGACGCTGCGCCATCGCCTCCTCGCTGACGAGGAAGGCGCGCGCGACCTGCGCCGTGGAGAGCCCGCAGACGGTGCGCAGTGTCAGCGCGACCTGGACTTCGGGCGCGAACGCAGGATGGCAGCAGGTGAAGATCAGCCGCAGCATGTCGTCGTCGAGCATTGCCGGCGGCTCGGCGGGCGCCTGCGCGTTCAGCTCGAGCTCGTGCACGAGCGCCTGCTCCTTGCCGCGGAAAACGGCCTGGCGCCTGATACGGTCGATCGCCTTGTGCCTGGCGACATTGACCAGCCAGGCACGCGGATTGTCGGGGACCTCGCACGCCGGCCAGCGCGCCAGTGCCACCGCAAAGGCGTCCTGGAGCGCGTCCTCGGCGAGATCGAAATCGCCGACGAGGCGGATCAGCGTGGCCAGCGCCCGCCCCGCCTCGTCGCGGAAGATCTTGTCGATCTCGGACAGCGTCATGCGCCGATGCGCGACGGCGCCGTCACTTGTCGTAGACCCAGATCGGCCGCACCTCGATCGAGCCGATACGCGCCGACGGAATCCGCGACGCGATCTCGATCGCAGCATCGAGATCCTTGGCCTCCACCAGGTAATAGCCGCCGAGCTGCTCGCGTGTTTCGGCAAACGGGCCGTCGGTCGTCAGCGTCTTGCCGTCGCGCACGCGGACGGTCGTTGCAGTCGTGGTCGGCTGCAAACGGTCGCCGGCCTTGAAATTGCCGCTCTGGATGATGCCTTGCGTGAAGGTCTGATATTCCGCCGTCATCTGCTGGCCGGCCGCCGGACGCATATTCGCGTACTCGGCTTCGTTCTGGTAGATCATCAGCAAATACTGCATCGCTTAACTCCTGCTGCACGGCTGGATCGCCGACATCCAGTCGAACGGGACACGCGCCCAACGACATCTTCAGGATAAATTATTTCGGGCGAACCGTGCATGGCGATATCGGCTTGCGGAACCGACACAAATGCTTCATGCGTAAGCCGTCAGTCGGCCGGACGGCCGCTCCGGCAAGTGCCGAAAGGCCGCCGGGGAGGAAAGTCCGGGCTCCCTTGACATACGGTGCCGGATAACGTCCGGCGGGGGCGACCCCAGGGAAAGTGCCACAGAGAACGAACCGCCCGCCGTCGCCCCTTCGGGGCTTTGGCGCGGCAAGCCCTCGGGCCTGCCGTGCCGTAGCAGCGCAAGCTGCGTAGGCAGGTAAGGGTGAAAAGGTGCGGTAAGAGCGCACCGCGGCTGCGGCAACGGAGCCGGCATGGTAAACCCCACCGGGAGCAAAACCGAATAGGGACGGCATAGCGGAGTGTTCGCGAAAGCGATAACGCCGCGGGGCGATGTCAGGCCCGCCGTCCGGGTAGGTTGCTCGAGGCCATGTGCAAACATGGTCCCAGAGGAATGGCCGTCACGTATCGTTCGCGCAAGCGGACGGTGCCCTACAGAACCCGGCTTAGAGGCCGGCTGATATCTTCAACGAGGGGTTCGATGCTGACTGCATCGGGCCCCTCACCATTTGGGGGCTTGCTATCCGACGATCTCTTGCAACACACCCATCAGCGCCTCCGGCGCTGTCACATTCGGCGCATGGCTCGCATCGAGTTCGAAAGTGCGCCAGCCATCCTCGGTCTTGGTGCGCTTCGCGAACTGCCCGAACACGTCGCCCGGCGGAATGCGCGTGCAATAGATGTAGCTGCGCGGCATCGCCGGCTCGCCATGTTCGAGTTTCAGCTTCGTCTCGAAACATTTGATCGGCATGTTGATCCGGCGGGCGTTGAGCCAGTCGAGATCGGCCGGCGGCGTGTCCGGCGGCGGCGGGTTCGGCGGGATGCGGTAGCCGTCGCCTGAGCTTGCAGCCTTGCGCATCGGCTCGCGCCCGCCCTCGTGGAGATCGAACAGCGATTGGCCGTCACGCGGCACGAAGGCGTCGAGATAGATCAATTGCGTCACCCGCTCGCGCGCGCGATCGGCGACACCGGTGGCGACCATGCCGCCATAGCTGTGGCCGAGGAGCACGATGTCCTCGAGATCCTCGAACCTGATGACGTTGAGAATGTCCTGGATGTGCGTGTCGAGATCGATCGCGGGACTGGCCAGATGCGCGCGCTCGCCGAGCCCGGTATAGGTCGGCGCAATGAGGCGATGGCCGGCCTTTGCCGTCAACGGATGCATCTTCTTCCAGGCCCACCCGCCGGACCACGCGCCGTGACAAAGCAGGAAGGTTTTTGAGCGTGCGGCCATCGGCGTTTCCATCGTTCTTGTTTGTACGATGGAGTGTAGCGGCCGGTCCCGCGATGTAAACGCTACGGCCCCTTAAGCCGCGCGCGCGTTCACCTTCACGAGGACGGCTGCAGGCCGACCAGCTTCGCGCCGCAGCTTGCCCGCCTCAAAACCATGCATGCCGATCTGCCATTGCAGCCCGACGATGGCACCCTTGGTCGGCTGCAACAGCGCGAGCGAAGCGAACAACGTCACCGGCAGCCACACCACCAGTTGCAGCCAGACGGCCGGCGCATAGGCGGTTTCGACCGCGAGGATTGCCGGCACCACGAGATGGCCGACGACGACCATCACGAGATAGGCCGGGAAATCGTCGGCGCGCTGGTGGAACAGCTCCTCGCCGCAATGGTCGCAGGTATCTGCCACCTTCAGGAAACGGCCGAACGCATGGCCTTCGCCGCAGTTCGGGCACTTGCCGCGAAATCCGCGCCACATCGCCTTTGCCAGAGAGACTGAACCGGTTGCCATGACCCCACCTCTTCCTTTTCTAGGATCCATACAATAATATCTTGTATCCATACATTCAAAGGATATGGGCCTTCATTGCATGGATTGGACCCCTACAATTTCGGAGCTGAGCGGGCCGCGCTATCAGCGCATCGTCGAAGCCATGGAGGCCGACATCGCCGCCGGCCGGCTGGTGCGCGGCCAGCAATTGCCGACGCAGCGGGCGCTGGCAAAGGCGCTCGGCATCGACCTCACCACGGTGACACGCGCCTACACCGAGGCGCGGCGCCGCGGCATCATGGAGGCCCGGGTCGGCCAGGGCTCGTTCGTGTCGGAGACCAGCGCGCGCCGCGTGGTCGATCTGCCGCATCCCGTCGCGATCGACCTCTCGATGAACGTGCCGCCGCAACCTCTCGAAGCGCAGCTCGACGAGCGCATCATCGCCGGGATGGAAGCCATCCGCGCGCAATCGGGCCTGACCGCGCATCTCAACTACCAGCCGCCCGGCGGCAGCGCACACGAGCGCGAGGTCGCGGCGCGATGGATGCGCCCCCGCGTGCCGCATGCGCATGCCGACAGGCTCGTGATCTTTCCCGGCGCACAGACGATCCTGTTCAACCTGCTCGCCCACGTCGCCCGGCCCGGCGACATCGTGCTGACGGAAGCCCTCACCTTCCCCGGCATCAGGGCCGCCGCCGCGCGCCTCGGCGTCAGACTCGTCGGCGTCGCGATGGATGACGGCGGCATCCTGCCAGAGGCGCTGGCAAAGGCTTGCCGCACGCATAGACCGAAAGCGGTCTATCTCATTCCGACGCTGCACAATCCGACCACCGCGACGCTTCTCCCCGAGCGCCGCAGCGCCATCGCCAAGATCATCAACGATGCCGATACGATTCTGATCGAGGACGATGCCTACGGGCTGCTCGATCGCTCGGCATCGCCGATCGCCAATCTCATTCCGGATCAGACATATCTCGCGACCACGCTGTCAAAATGTATGGCGCCCGCACTACGGGTCGCCTATCTGGTGACGCCCGACGGCAGCTCGCAGCGGGAGATGCGTAGCTCTTTGCAGGCGACGGTGCAGATGCCGGCGCCGCTGATGGTCGCGCTGGTGACGCATTGGATCGAGACCGGGATCGCCGACCGCATCATCACCGCCATCAGAAGCGAGGCGATCGGCCGCCAGCAGCTCGCGCAACGGGCGCTCAAGGGATTTGAGTTCCAGGCCAAGCCCGCCGCGCATCATCTGTGGCTGCGGCTGCCGGAGGACCGTCCCGATGTCGCGGCGCATCTGCTGCGGAATGGACTGGCAGTCGTCGCCGGCGAGGCCTTCACCGTCGACGGGACCGCACCACACGCGGCACGCGTCTCGCTAGGCGCGGCGCGCAACCGGGCGGAATTGACGGAGGCGCTGCGCATCCTCATGAGCGCGCTGCACAGGCCCGCCGACACCCGGCAGATCGTCTAGCAAATACCTATCGATGCTGCCGGCGATGGTGGGAGCGCACGACCGGCGCAACAGCCGATGGATAAGCTTGCGATGCGTAGGCATCGCTCGGCTGGCCGAGAGCCCCGCGCGCGGCGGGCGTGAGCTGGCCGCCATTCAGAACGTCGCGGTCGGGATGGGCAGCCTGATAGGCCGCAGGCTCGGAAAACTGGGCCTGCGCCATGGTCGGCATCAAGGCCGCCGCCGACACTAGTGCGGCCGCGACGGCAATCTTCGTGCGGGTCATCGTCCTTCTCCATATCTCATTCGGGAGACTGGCCGATCGAACCGCATGATGGCGTCGAGCGGGCCCCCAGTTTGAAGTACGAGCGTCATGTAGGCCTGTCTTTCGCGAACGCCCGCTGCTGGGGATCACGCTTGCGTGCGGTTTTGAAATTGACCTGCATGGCCGCAGCTGTGCTATGCGAGCGATGGCGATCAACAGTTCGGGATCGTCAAGATAACAGGGACAATCTGTTGGAAATACTCACCTACGGGCTGCTGCTGCTCGGCGCACTGGCCGGGGGCTTCGTCTCGGGCCTTGCCGGTTTCGGCACGGCGCTGATGGCGCTCGGCATCTGGCTCTACGTGCTGCCGCCCTCTCTCGCGGTGCCCCTGGTGCTGATCTGCTCGGTGATCGCGCAGAGCTCGACGCTGCCGTCGATGTGGAAGAGTTTTGATCTCTCGCTGGTCTGGCCGTTCCTGATTGGAGGACTGATCGGCGTGCCGCTGGGCACCATGCTGGTCGCCTCCGCCGATCCAAAAGTGTTCAAGCTGAGCGTCGGCGTGCTGATCCTTGTTTTTTCGACGGCTCTCTATCTGAACAAGCGGCCGCTCGCCGTCACGTTCGGCGGCCGCATTGCCGACGGCGCGATCGGTTTTGCCGGCGGCATCTTGGGTGGCCTTGCCGGACTGTCGGGGCCACTTCCGATCCTGTGGGCAAACATCCGAGGCTGGAACAAGCACGAGCGGCGCGGCATCTTCCAGCTCTTCAATTTCACCGTGCTCGGCGCCGCCTTGGTGTTGCAGACCGCCTCGGGCCTCGTCGCGTTCAAGGTGGTCTGGCTCGCAGTGATCGCATTTCCGGGCACGCTGATCGGCGCATGGGCCGGCGCGCGCGTCTATCATGCGCTGAGCGACAAGCATTTCGGCGATGTCGTGCTCGGTCTGTTGTTCCTGTCGGGCCTCGGCCTGGTCTGGAACAGTTTGGGCACGCACTGACTCCGTATTGTCTTCGCGGCGAGCGCCATGCCGCCGGCAATGCCGACGCCAAGCACGTAGATCCAGCCCTCGGCGAAATCGAACAGATGCGAGTTGAGCAGCGAGGACAGCATGTTCTGCACCACGACCAGAAGGCCGACCCAGCAGGCCAGCCCCTCTCCGCGAAACAGCGAGAGGTGCGCGAACCAGAGCGCATAGAGGATCACGACGCCCGACGCGCCCCACTGCACGGCGACATTGAGCGTCTGGTTGTGCGGATCACCGACGATTTCCGCTCGAACCCCGCTCTCGCCGACAGCCGCGCGCGCGAACAGGCCGCGGATCGCCCCGGTGCCGTGACCGAGCAGCGGCGCGTCCGCGGTGAACGCCAGCGATTTGCGCCAAAACTCCAGTCGTGACCCCATGCCGCTGACATCATTGCCGGCGATGCTGACCTCATAGTCTCCGTTGAATTTGGCGACTGTTGCGCGCAGACGCGGCGAGGCGGTCCACAGCAGCACGGCCAACAGCCCCATCGCGCCGACGGCGAAGAGTGCGGTGCGGCGGCGCAAATGCAAAAGCGCGAAGACCACGATCAGGATCGGCAGCGTCACCAGCGCTGTCCGCGAGACCACGACGAACATCATGTTGGCGAGGAATCCGATCGCGAGCGCCACGAACAGCGCCGCGACGCGGTAGCGGCCTCGTCGCAGCAGCGACACGATCGGGTAGACCAGCGCGATCGCACAGAGCGCGAACTCCTGGCTCTGGTCGATATAATTGCGCACCGCGATCCCGCTTTCGACCTTGTAGGGCCCGCGCGACAGATAGAGTTTCAGCGACAATGCGGGATCGACGGCGACGGCGAAGGAATAGAGCATCAGTGCCGTGCAGGATACCAGGAACGCGGAAAACACCCAGCCGCCAAACGGCCAACGCTCGAACTGGTAGATCAGAAGCGGAATTACCAGCAGCTTCGCCGCCGGGCCGATCGCATGGATTCGGTCCGGCCACGGCGCATCCGACCAGAGCGTGCCGATGGCGGCGAGTAGGACCAGCGCAATCGGCAGCAGGCAGATTGCCCGAAGCAGCGAACGCGGAAATTCGCGAAGGTCGAGGAACGCGAACGCGATCAGCCAGGGAATGAGCGCGAAAATGAGCCCGGTCGTGGTCCACGGCAACAGCAACGCGATCAGCGCGACGGAGCGGGCTGGCGTGCGATAGCGTGCCGCCCAGATCGCGGCGAGCCAGGAATTGGGCCGCTGCTCGTTCAACACCTCGGTCATTTGGCCCCTGCAGCCGATCCCCACGGCGCGGCAAGTTTGCCGGAGCCGTGGGGCGGGGACAAGCGATCGCTACGCTGGCGCGCGTACAGGAGACGCCACGCGCTTGGGCGCAGCCGGCTCCGGGGACTTCTCATGCCGGAGCGTGGCAAGGCGCTTCCTGAATTCACGCCGTAGCAGCCACAAGCTCAGGGCCGCCTGCAGCGTGGTTGTCGCGATCGACAGGTACCAGACGTGCTCGATCCGGAAGCCCGGCCGCGTCGACAGCCAGATCGCCGGCAGCGAATAGGTGAGCACGCGCGTTGCCGAACTCCACAGCACCGGCTTGGTATTGCCGAGGCCCTGGAACATGCTCGAGCAGGTGAAGATCACGCCCTGCGCCACCATGTTGAGCGAGATGATCCGCAGGAACAGGAACGCGATCTCCATGGTTTCCCGGTCGTTCGAGAACCCCGAGAGCAGGAGCTGCGGCTTCAACTGCGCGAGGCACATGAAGCCTATCATCACGACACTGGTGATCAGCGCCGCCTTGACGAAGGTTTCGCGCACGCGCTCGCCTTTTCCGGCGCCCATGTTCTGGCCGGCGATTGGCCCAGCGGCGAGCGCAACTGCAAGCGCCGGCATCTGGATCAGGCCCAGGACCCGTTGTCCGATCCCGAAACCGGCCTGCGCCGCCGCACCGAAATCGCGCAGCACGAAATAGACCACCGCCATGAGGATGAACATCATCGCGAACTCGCCGCCGGCAGGCAGGCCGACATTGAGGATGCGCCTCAGATGCTGCGCCTGCGGACGCCACTGCGCCGGATTGAAGGCGACATAGCGTTCGACCTTACGAAAATGCGCAAGCAGCGTCACGACGCCGATCAACACCGCGATCGAGCTCGCCAGCCCCGCACCGGCAACGCCGAGCGCATGGCCCGTGCCCAAGCCCGCGATCAGAACCGGCGCCAGCGCGATGTTGATGGCCACCGCAAGCGCCTGCACCAGCATCGTGGGACGCACGATGCCGGTAGCGCGCAGCGCGGATCCCATCACCTGGCTCGCGAATTGCAACGCGAGCGCCGGCATGAACCACAGCAGATACGTGGCCCCCGCCTCGATCGTGGCTTCGTCCGCGGCGATCGCATGCATGTAGGCGCGCGACAGCGCCGCGCCTGCGACCAGGGTCAACAGTCCGAACAGCACCGACAGCACGATCGCCTGATTGAAGATCAAATTGGCATCCGGCCGATCCTTGCGTCCCACGGCATGCGCGATCAACGACACCGCGCCGACGCCGAGCACCTGCATCAGCGCGTTGATGAGAAAGCCGGCATTGCCGGCCGCCGCCACGCCCGCGACCGCGGCATCGCCCAAGCCCGAGACGAAGTACAGATCGACCAGCTGGCAAAGCATGATCGTGACCATACCGACCATGATCGGCGGTGCCATGCCCAGAATGTGCTTCGCGACGGAGCCGTTGGTCAGGTCTTTCATTTCACCCATCCTTGACCGATTCCTTGGCGACGCGGCCGACATTGGTCCGCCGGCCGCGCGCCACTCATTCCGCTGCTGCGATCTGTCCGAGCTCCACCACCTGGCGCTCGAACAGGCCGCGATAGATGCCGCCGGGCCTGGCCGCGAGCTTGGCATGCGTGCCTTGCTCGACGATCTCGCCGCGGTCGAACACCAGGATGCGATCGAGGCTCTTCACCGTCGAGAGCCGGTGCGCGATCACGATCGAGGTGCGGCCTCGCATCAGCCGCTCCATCGCCTGCTGGATCAGCGCCTCGGATTCCGAATCGAGGCTCGAGGTCGCTTCGTCCAGGATCAGCACCGGCGCGTCCGCCAGGAAGGCGCGCGCCAGCGCCACGCGCTGCCGCTCGCCGCCGGAGAGCTTGACGCCGCGTTCACCGACCAGCGTGCCGTAGCCCTTGGGCAGGCGCAGGATGAAGTCATGCGCGTTGGCCAGCCGTGCCGCCTGCTCGATCGCCTCCAGGCTGGCGCCGGGCCGGCCATAGGCGATGTTCTCGGCGAGCGAGCGGTGGAACAGGATCGGGTCCTGCTGCACGACCGCGATCTGGCTGCGCAGCGAATGCTGCGTGGCCTTGGCGATGTCTTGCCCATCGATCAGAACGCGGCCGCCGGTGACGTCGTAGAGCCGCTGCACCAGCTTGACGAAGGTGGTCTTGCCGGAGCCGGAGCGGCCGACGAGACCGACGCGTTCGCCGGCGCGGATCGTGACCGACAGTCCATCATAGAGCGGCGCATGATGGCCGCCATAATGGAACGTGACGTCGTCGAACACGAGCTCGCCGCGCTCGATCGCAATCGGCCGCGCGTCCGTCGCATCCGTAATCCCGATCGGCTCGTCGTGGATCGCCACCAGCTCCTCCATGTCATTGACCGAGCGCTGCAGGTTGTTGATGTGCATTCCGACGTCGCGCAAATAGGCATGGATGACGTAGTAGCTCGTCAGCACATAGGTGACGTCGCCGGGCGAGGCTCGCCCCGACATCCACAGCAGCACGGCGCCGCCGATCACGGAGGCACGCAGGGCCAGCAGCACCGAGAGCTGCGCCAGATTGGTGTAGTTGTAGCGCAGCCAGGTCCGCCGCACGCGCACGCGCCAGCGGTTGACGACACGGGCAAGCCGCGCATCCTCGCGCGCTTCCGCGCCGAACGATTTCACCACCGCGTTGCAGGTCAACGCATCCGCCAGCGTGCCGCCGACCTTGGTGTCCCAGGCATTGGAGATGCGCGCGGCCGGCGCGATGTAGCGCGTCGAGAACAGCACCGTCATCGTGACATAGGCCAGCGCGCCCAGCGCGATCACCGCGCCAAGCGAGGCCCAGTGCAGGCCGAGCAGGATCATCGACCCGATCAGCACCAGCAGCGACGGCGCCAGCGCCATCAAGATGGTGTCGTTCAACAGGTCGAGCGCCCACATGCCGCGGGTGACCTTGCGCACCGTGGATCCCGCAAAGGAGTTGGCGTGCCAGTCGGTCGAGAACCGTTGCACGCGCATGAAGGCTTCCTGCGCGACCTCGGACATGATCTTCAGCGAGAACGGCACGATGGCCTGGAGGCCGGTCAGCCGCAGCACCATGGAGGCTGCGCCCAGCGCCACGATACCGCCCAATGCCATCAGCGCCGCGTGCCGCGCGGCGGAATCGGATGGGCCGCGCGTCAGGGCGTCGACCAGATGTCCGGAGAAGACCGGCATGAACAGGTCGGCGATGGTCGCACCCAACAAGCCGCCGGCGACGATGAGGGTACGCCCCGGCTGCTTCAGCCAGTGCCGGAACACGAAGGGCAGCACCACGCGTATCGCCGCGGGCCTTTTTGACAGAGCGGTCATGGCATCATCCGGCCGCTTATGGCGCGGGCCGGCTCCATTGATGGACGCAGGCCGGCCGCGAGGGCCGAGACGGCGTCACTTAAAGTTGGTTTTGACTTGGGAAGCGGGGCGATCGGGACCAGGAGCCCAATCGAAGCTGGCGGAAGAGGCCTCTAGGAGGCCGAGCACATACCGAGCCAGAACATCATCGAGCGCGGGCGTGCGATCTGCGAATGCGACGAAATCATGCAAATCCTCCCGGTTCGATGGAATGAGGTGCGCTTTATAGATGTGTCAGTGGTGATTTGCAACGGGGCTCGCGCGAGATCACGCACGAGTGTTGCAAATTAGTGCGCGTCGCCGCTGGCGCCGAACGGCGAGGCCGGCCTCTTCAACAGTGTGACGAGCAGGGTGAGGCCGAGATAGAACAGCGTCAGGATGAAGAAAGCATCGCCGAAGCCCATCACCACGGCCTGGCGATGCACGAGCTGGCTGAGCTGCTTCATCGCCATCAGCGTGGAATCGCCAAGCCCCTGAAACTTCTGCATGAACATGGTCAGGGTTTCGGTCGCGGTCGCGTTGCCCCAGGTCACACGCTCCTGCAGGCGCGTAATGTGCAGATCGGTGCGGTCATTGAGCACGGTGTTGATGACGGCGAGACCTACGGCACCGCCGAGATTGCGCATCAGGTTGAAGAGGCCCGAGGCGTTCTTCACCCGGTCGGGCGCCAGCGTGCCGAGCGCGATGTTGTTGGTCGGCACCATCGCGAACATCATGCCGATGCCGCGCAGGATCTGCGGAATCAGCAACTCATAGAAATCGTAGTCGCGCGTGATCCAGGTCATCTGGTAGGAGCCGAGCGCGAACACGACGAGCCCGAACGCGATCATGTAGCGCATGTCGTACTTCGCCATGAGACGCCCGACCACCGGCGCGATCAGGAACATGGTGATGCCCGAGACGAACATGGTCTCGCCGATCATCAGTGCGCTGTAGCCACGCACTTCGGCGAGGTAGCGCGGATAGATGTAGGTCAGGCCGTAGAGGCCGATGCCGATGCAGAACTGAAGGACGCAGCCGATCGCGAAATTGCGGTTGGAAAAGGTGCGTAGATTGACGATCGGCTCGGCCGCCGTGAAGACGCGCCAGAAGAAGGCGATCGCCGAGATGCCGCAGATCCAGGCGCAGATCGCGACCGAGGGGTCCTGCATCCATTCATATTGCGGGCCTTCCTCCAGCACGTATTCCAGCGTGCCGAGGAAGCCGGCCATGAACAGCAGCCCCCACCAGTCGAAACGGTCGAGCAACTCGAAATGCGGCTCGTCGAAATCGACCAGCGCCAGCACGCCGATGGTGATGCCGATGCCAGGCACGATGTTGATGAAGAACAGCCAGTTCCAGGACATCAGGTCGGTGATGTAGCCGCCGACAGTTGGCCCGATGGTCGGAGCCAGCGTTGCGACGAGCCCGATGATGGGACCGACGATGTGGAATTTGGTGCGTGGGAAAACGGTGTAGGCCGAGGCGAACACCGTCGGGATCATGCCGGCGCCGAGAAAACCTTGCAGCGCGCGCCAGAGGATCATCTCCTCGATGGTGGTGGCGAAGCCGCAGAGCAGGCTCGATGCGGTAAAGCCTGCCGCCGAGATTGCGAACAACAGCCGCGTGCCGAAGGCGCGCGACAAGAATCCCGACAGCGGGATCGCGATCACTTCGGCGATCAGATAGGCGGTCTGGACCCAGGAGACCTCGCTAGAGCTTGCCGACAGGCCGGCCTGGATTTCACTCAGGGACGCCGAGACGATCTGGATGTCCAGGATCGACATGAACATCCCGAACACCATGATGATGAAAGCGAACAGCCGCTTCGGCGCGATGCGCTCCGAAGCGGGGTCCGCCATCATGGCAGGTGAAGCGGTCGTGGCGTTCGCCATGGTCTGACCTCGCGGCGCAGGCGCGCTACTGCGGATGGATCATGGTGGCGTCGTCGAGATCGACCTCGCTGTCGGCGTCGGCCGCGCCCTTGTTGGTGTCGACCGTTGCAGTGACCGACATGCCGGCGCGGAGCAGGTTTTGCTTCGCGACCGACTTCGGCACGCGGATGCGGACCGGCACGCGCTGCACGATCTTGGTGAAGTTGCCGGTGGCATTGTCAGGCGGCAGCAGCGTGAACACCGAGCCCGCGCCCGCTGCGATGCTGTCGACGACACCGGAGAACTTGCGCATGCCGTAGGCATCGACCTTGATCGTCACAGGCTGGCCGGGGCGGATGCGCTTGAGCTGGGTCTCCTTGAAATTGGCGTCGATATAGACGTTATCGAGCGGCACGACGTTGCCGAGCCGCTGGCCAACCGCGACGAAATCGCCGGCACTGACGAGGCGGTTCGAGAACGTGCCGTCGACCGGCGCGCGCACCGCGGTGAAGGCGAGATCGCGCTCGGCCTTGGCCAGCGTGGTCTTGAGCTCGGCGAGTTGCGCCTGCGCTTCGGCCTGCTGCGCCTTGGCGACGTCGACATTGCTGAGCGCGACGTCGTAGGCGGCCTGCGCAGCCTTGACCGCGGCGGCGCCCTGGTCGCGTCCGGCTTCGGAGCTCTCGAAGGTGGCGCGCGAGGCAAAACCCTTGTTGCTCAGCGCCTGCTGGCGCTCATAATCGAGGTCGGCGCGCTTGAGGCCGGCTTCGGCGGAGACGAGTTGCGCCCTGGCCTGCGCGACCTGGCTGTCGAGCGCCGCGACCTGGCGGCCGATGCGATCGATGGTGGCCTGCTGGGTCGCGATCCTGGTCGCGGCGGCGTCGACGGCGATCTTGTAGTCGCCGTCGTCGACGCGGAAGACGATGTCGCCGGCGCGCACCGTCGTGTTGTCGCCGGCGAGGATCGAGGAGACGTGGCCAGCAACGCGCGCGCCCAGCATGGTGTTGTTGGCGCGGACATAGGCGTCGTCGGTCGCGACGTAGAAGCGGCCGACCAGCGTGTAATAGCCGGCATAGCTCGCGGCCGCGAGCGCCAGCACGAGCCCTACTCCCATCATCACGAATTTGCGCTTGCCGGACTTCGGCGCGCCGGCGGCGGGCGCGTCTGGGGCTGCGGCCGGCTTGTCGGTCACGGGCTTCTCCGGCGCCTCGCTGGGACGGCGCTTGGTTTCCTCGGCCACATGAGAGCGCAACTGCTCGGCGAGAGCCACAGACGTCTCGGTGGCAGCGTCACCACCCGCGGGCGCCGGCGTCTCCACGGCGTCCGGGCGAAGGACGCGCGCAGCCTGGTCTCTCACTACGGCCATGGAGGCCTCCCCAAAAAAGCGCGATGAGGGACAACCCGCCCTACGGCCGGTTCCCTCTCACCCATCCCAAATATCATTGACCGAACGGTTCGGTCAATATAGATAATACCCGAACGGACCCTACCGGCCCGAATCCTTTATTTCGGTTTCATCACCCTGGACCGATGCAAAAACTTTCCGAGACCCTGAACCAATGATTGTACCCGGCCGCGAACATCTCCACGTCGTCCAGGAGGAGGACAGCTCCAAACGCCGCCAGATCCTGGACGGGGCCCGCAAGGTGTTCATGGATCTCGGGTTTGACGGTGCCAGCATGGGCGAGATCGCCCGCGCTGCGCAGGTCTCCAAGGGCACGCTTTACGTCTACTTCGCCGACAAATGCGCGCTGTTCGAAGCCATCCTCGAGCAGGAGGCGCTCCAGCACGGGCAGGTCGCGTTCAATTTCGATCCGGCACGCGATGTTGAAACCACGCTGAAGGATTTCGGCCGGGCCTACAACCGTCTGCTGTGCCGGCCCGGCGGCGGATCGGCGATCCGCACCGTGATGGCGATCGCCGAGCGCATGCCCGATCTCGGCCGCCGCTACTATGCGCGGGTGCTGGACAAGTCGATCAACCGCCTCTCCGACTATCTCAAAGCCCACGCCGCCGCCGGCGATCTCGATATCGACGATTGCGATCTGGCGGCGTCGCAGTTCATGGAACTGTGCAAGGCCTCGCTGTTCCTGCCCTTCGTCTTCCAGGCCGCGCCCGCACCGTCGGAAGAGCGCATGAGCGAAGTCGTCGACAGCGCGACGCGGATGTTCCTGGCAGCGTATCGGGCGAAGTAGCGGCAAGGCGGGCCTGCGTTGCAGGCCGCTCCGGCGGCATTATATTCGGGCTCATGTCCCGTGATCTCCGCCCGCCCGTCGATATCCTCCATTACGAGATTGTCCAGGAACAGGCCTCCGCGCTCGGACGGATGGGCCGCACGCTCGAACAGGCGCTGGCGCGCCTGCGCGAGTTCGACGCCGCCCATGCCCTCCCCGAGGTGCCGGCCGCGATGCAGCCGGCCCGACGCAAGCTGGTGATGGAAGCCGGCCACGCGCTCTGGATGTTGGTGGTGCAGCGTGAGGCATCCGGCTTGCGCGACAGCCGCCACATCATGCGGACCTACAATGTCCCGGCCGAGGTGCAGTGCTGCATGGGGCTGGTGCCGGCAGCGTCGAAGCCGGCCTGAAATGATTTCTACGGGGCGCTAGACAAGGCCGGCCGTTACCACGGCAACGATTGCGATGGCTGCGAGCGCCTAGAAAGAGGCCATGGTCGAATGGCCGCTTGGGCACAGATTCTGATGATGGCAATACGTTTCGATCGCCGAGGTAGCAACAGCTACGCCAAACCTTCATCGGGAATATTGAGAACTGCGCCGCATGCTTTGCAATGCACGGCATCGCTCTCATGCCGCTGCAGTCCGCAAGTTGGGCAAGGAAATCTGACCTTGTTCGGACTCAACAATGCGCGCGCAAGATTGAAGAACAGGGTTACGCCGAAAATCATGATCACGACGGTTATCAAACGACCTATTGTGCCTGGCAGGGTGATATCGCCAAAGCCAGTCGTCGTCAGCGCGGTCACAGTGAAATACAGGGCGTCAGCATAATTCCGAATCTGATCGTTGCGAAACTTCTGGGTCTCGTAAACTATCCCCGTCATGACAAATATGAAAACCGCAAGATTGGTGACGGCAAAGATGACCTCCTCGTTGCGACGGAAGAACGACGAATCCATGCGCAACCTGGCGAGCATCTGGTAGTCACGGAGCATTCCCAGCGTCCGCAAAATCCGCAGAAAGCCGCCAGCCTCGCCAGCGAGGGGCGCCAGGAATGAAACGATGGCGACCATGTCAGCCCATGTCGAGAGGCGGCCGAACTTTCGAAGCGGATGCCGGTGGGCGAGTAGCCGTGCTGAAAAATCGGCCAATATCATTGCGCCGAATAGCAGGTCGAAGGTTTCGATGATCTCACTGGGGTGCAGGAACGACGTTCCGATGATGAACAGTATGGTCACAACATCAAACGCGAGCAAAGCATAGCGGAAACCAACGGCGCTGGGCGTTGTACCCTCGTAGAGGCGACGGACGCGGCTTCTCAGGGAGGTGTGGTTCACAGCTGCCATGCTCGCAGTTTGCACAGATGATTGCAGCTGGGACAACCCTCGCACCCTGGGAGATCTAAGTCAGTGCGACGAGTTCGAGCTAGTTGACGCTTCCGTGACAGTCCGCAGCACCAGCGTCAGGTGGCTGTTACCGGGATGGATTGTCGTCGGCACAACCTCGATGCTATCGGCTCCAAGTTCGCCTGCTTTCTTCCACTGAAACGCAGCGCCGGATCTGCTGTAGACATTCACCCTTTTTGTTTCTCTTCCGCGCTTCTTCCATCCGAGCTTTTGGAGCGTTCTTCGAAGCGGTCAGCGCCCTTCGCTAAATCGTGTCCCGTCTTGCTCTCGTTTTTCGCTTCGTCCTTAGCAGCCGCCTCGCGCAGGCCTTCAGCGGCGCGTTCCCCAGCTTTTGATGATTTTCGTTCGTCATCCATGTGAAGCACCTTTCCTGATAAACAACACGCTTCTCCAGGACTAATCCGTGCCTGTCCCAGATTGGCCATAACAAACTTCAACCGGATCGCTTGGAGATTGTTCCAGTTCGGTTGAAGCTAGTGCGTTTGCTGGCCCAAAGCTGATGTCAGACGAGCCGCGCAGTCCCTGTGCGCTAAAGGACTATCGAAGATTACAAACAGCATGTGCGCTCCGGTCACAAGCGCCCATCATGCTCAAGGCGGAGACTTCCGTTGCGTCGGTAAGCTGACCTTATTGGTTCACGCCTAGTCCGCCACCTGCTTCCTCAACGCAGCGAGATCGTTGACGACCATCTTGGTCGGGCCGGTCCAGATGATGCCGTCGTTCTGGAGGCGGCTGAGGATCAGGCTGATCGATTGGCGCGTCGCGCCGATCATGCGCGCGAGATTGGCCTGCGTGATGCGACCGAGCGAGATCGGGCCGCTCTCGTCCTGGGCTGCGTTCTCGCACAGCTTGACCAGCAGCAGCACCAACCGTTCCGCCGCCTTCTGCCCGGCCAGCGTCTGCGCCAGCATCGAATAGGTCTCGCCCTTGAAGCCGAGGCACTCGATCAGCGCGACTGCGAACGGCGGCGACTGCGCGATCAACCGGCGGACCGCATCCTGGTCGAGATGCAGTGCTTCGACGCGCCCGAGCGCGCGGGCCGACCAGCTGTGGCGGTGATCGCCGAGGATATAGGGCGCGCCGACGAAGTCGTCGGCCTCCCAGGTCGACAGCATCAGTTCGCGCCCCTGCGTGCCGGCATGGGTGCTTTCGACGATCCCGTTCAGGATGATGTGGATGCCGTTTGCGGGCTCGCCCTCCCGCAGCAGATATTCGCGGTTCTGGTAGGTCGCGAGCCTGCCGGTTCGCATCACCAGCTCCAGATCGGGCTTGTCCAACGCCTTCAGCACATAACGTCCGGTCCCGGGCCGTGGCAGGTCGGCGCGCGGCTCAACTGGATCGGCCACCTCATGCGCATCGCTGCGCCCCACGATCGGTCTCCCTTCGAGTGACGGCTCGAAGGCTAGGAGGTCTCCGCTCGGATTGCAACGCGGCGCAGATGTTCTGGCTCGGCCGAAGCCCCCATGAAAGCGCAAGCCAGATCGGTGAGCAGGCGCTCCCGGCCGGCCGGCGCCAGGAACGTGATGCCATAGGGCACGCCGGCTGCGGTGACGGCGTTCGGAACGGCGATGGCGGCCAGCCCAAGCGGGTTGGCGTAGTTGGTGTAATAGCCGTTGTTGAAGTTGGCCGTCAGCGGATCGCGCGCGACGTCGTCGATGCTCAGCACGGTGCCGACCGTCGGCACGACCAGCGCATCATGAACTTGCCAGAAATCGCGCAGCGACCGCTGGACCTCCTTGACCTTGTAGAGCGCACGATAGGCGTCGGCCGCCGTGAACTTGCGGCTGCCGATGACGAGGTCGCGCACGATCTTCACGCCCGCCTCCGGGTTGGCGTCGAGGAATGCGCCGACCGACACGTCCCGCTCGGCGAGGAAAGGTCCGAAAAACATCAAATCGTTGACCGAGATGAACGGCGCGAAATCGACCAATGCGACCGACAGATCGAGCTGCCGCAGCTTGCGGAGTCCATCGCCGAACAGCGCCTCCGTTTCCGCATTGCCGAAGAACCTGAGCTGATCCGGACGCGGCGTTGCGATGTTGAGCGGCCGCGCCGGAGATGCCTGCTCCGTCCATCCGGCGGAATCCACCGGTGAAAAACAGTCCTCGACATCGCGCCGCGCCAACACGCGATAGATCTCGTGGCCATCGCGGGGATCGCACGTGTAGAGCGAGATGGTATCGAAACTACGGCACGCGTAGACCATGCCGCGCTGACTGAAGGCGCCGGGCGCCGGCTTGAAGCCGGTCACGCCACAATAGGACGCCGGCACCCTGCCCGATCCGCCGGTATCGGTGCCGAACGCAAAGGACGAGGTGCCCGTCGCGACCGATACCGCTGCGCCCGAGCTGGAGCCGCCGGGGATGTAGTCGGGGTTGTGCGGGTTGCGGGCGATGCCATAGGGCGAGCGCACGCCGACGAGGCCGGTCGCGAACTGATCCATATTGGTTTTGCCGAGATAGATCGCGCCGGCGGCGATGGCGTCGGCGACAACCGGGCTCGTGTCTTTCGCGGTGTAGGCGAATTCCGGGCAGGCCGAGGTGGTTTGCTCGTCGGCCACATCGATACAATCCTTGACCGAGAACACAAGGCCGTAGAGCGGCAGCTCGCCGATCTCGCCAATGCGGGCATCGAGCGCGCGGGCCTTCGCCATGACGCCTTGCGGATTTGCCGTCGAGATCCAGACGCCGCTCTGGTCGGCGTCATCGAGGCGCGACAACACGTGCGCGGCGACATCGGACGGCTTGAGCTCGCCGCTGCGATAGGCGGCGCGGAGGTGGCGAGGTGCGAGATTCATGTCGGTCACGTGCTTGCAGGAATTGACAATGTGCCGGCGAGGCAAGCCCGCCGGCACCGACCCTAGCGGCCGATCACCTTCTCCAGATAGGCGGGCTGGATGAAGGCTTCGAAGTCGGCGCGCGGCAGCAGCTTCGGCAGGCGCTCCTGCTTCACCAGGAAATCGGCGGTCGAGATCAGCGTGTCGACGAACTTGCCCTTTTTCGCGGATGTGCCGAGATACTCCTCCGTGAGCTGCGTGCTGCAGGGGATCATCCCGGTGCCCTTCATCATTCGCTGCGCGTCCTCGAGAGGCAGCGAAAGCTCTTCCGCGATCATTTCGGCAGTCTTCTCCGGGTTCTTCAGCCAGAAATCGATGCCTTCGCATTCGGCCTTGATGAATTTGTCGACGTAGGACGGATACTTCTCCGCGAACGCGTTCATGACGACGCCGATGTCCCAGGTCGGGTAGCCGCGCTTGGCCATCTCGCCCGAGGTGACGAGGATCTTGCCGCCGTTCTTCACGGCCTTGCCGAGATTCGGCTCCCAGAACCAGGCCGCGTCGATGTCGCCGCGAAGCCAGGCCGCCGCGATGTCCGCCGGCGCGAGGTCCAGAATCTTCATCGAGGCGGGATCGACACCCTCCTCCTTGAGCGCCTGGAGCAGGAGGTAGTGCGTCGTGGAGCCGAACGGCGCCGCCACCGTCTTGCCCTTGAGGTCCTTGAGCGAGGTGATGTTCTTGTCGGCGCGAACCACCATCGACTCGACGTAGTCAAGCATGTTGATCACCAGGATGCCCTTGATCGGCAGGGCGCGGGTCGCGCCGATCGCGGTCGGCGGGTTGCCAAGACCGCCGAAATCGACGTCGCTGCCGGCGATCGCGCGCAGCATGTCACCGCCGCCACCGATCTTGACGTATTTGATGTCGACGCCCGGCATCTCCTTGGCGAGCAGGCCAAGATGCTTGGTGACCAGCTGCGCATTGACCAGGTTCAGATAGCCGACGGTCACCTTCGCCGGCTTGTCCTCGGCGCGGACTGCGGCCGTGAGCGCCAACGTGGTAACCGCGAGCGTCGCAATCAGTCTCTTCATCATGGAGGTCTCCCCTACGATCAGAATTGGATTCAGGCCCACGGCATCAACAGTTTCGCGATGCCGCGCATAAAGAGGTCGAGCACGACGCCGGTGAGACCGAGGACGATCAGCCCCATGATCACGACGTCGGAGAGCAGGAATTTTGCCGCGTCCCAGATCATCCAGCCGATGCCGGCGGAGGCCGCGACGATTTCGGCGGCGACGAGAACGGTGTAGGTGAATCCAAGCGAGATGCGCATGCCGGCCAGAATCAGCGGTCCCGCCGCCGGCAAATAGACGTGAAACAGCAAATGGCGCCGGGTCGCGCCGAGCGACTGGGCGGCGCGCACATAGACCGGGTCCACGCTGGTGACGGCCTGGATCGTCGAGATGACGATGCCCGGCAAGCCGGCAAGAAACAGCAGCGACAGCTTCGAGCTCTCACCGATGCCGAGCCACATCACCAGCAGCGTATAAAGTCCGAGCGGCGGCAGTGGCCGGTAGAACTCGATCAGCGGATTGAGCAGCGCGCGCGCGTTGCGCGACACGCCCATGAGGACGCCGAGCGGGATGCCGATCAGGCAGGCCAGCGTGAAGGCCGTGAGGATGCGATAGAGGCTTGCGCCGAGATGCTGAAGCAGGGTCGCGCCCTGATATCCCTTCGTCATCGTCTTGACGAACGCGGCCCAGACCGCCTGCGGCTTCGGCAGGAACAGCTCGTTGGCCCAGCCCATCTCCGTGACGATGGCCCAGCCGGCCAGCAGCACGGCCACGGTCAGCGTCGAGAGCAGCACCGATCGCGAGACCTTCGGAAGCCGCAGCCGGAAGCTGCCGCGTCGGGTGCGATCCGGCGAGATTGGAATCGTCATGTGGGTCGCCTCGACGCTCATGTCCGCACTCCCAGGATCTGCATGATGGTCAGCGCGTAGATCCGCGTCGCCATCACCGACTTGGTGATCGAGATGTTCTCGTTGTCGACGGCCCAACCGTCTTCTCCGGGACCGAACGTCACCGCATTGATTCCGGCTTCGCGGAAGCGGATCGTGTCGTTGAAGGCATTCTTGCGGTTGACCCCGGGCTCGCGGCCCATCAGACGCCGGTAAACCGCGCGCAAGGAGCGGCAGGGCTCCTCCTCGACCGGCACCGGTTCGGTCGCGTTGACGAACAGCGAGCCCGGCACCTGGCGCACCTCGACCTTGACGTCGTTCACGCCCGCAAAAGTGTCCCGTCCGAGACGCTCGATGTCCGCAATCACGCTCGATAGCGTCATGCCCGGCACGATGCCGACCACGGCGAGCGTGATGGTGCAGGCATCCGGGGAGAACTGCATCTCGCCGGGCAGGCCGGACCGAATCCGCACCACGGCGCAGCAGGGCGGCGTATGCCCCATGAACTTGCTGTGGACATGGGTGAACGCCATGTCCTTCAACCTCGGCAACAGCTTTGCCGCTTCCATGATGGCGTTGACGCTGATGTCCGGTCGCCAGATGTGCGACTTGATGCCGTGAACGGTGAGCTCGATCAGGCAGTGGCCGGAATTGGCCACCGATAGGTTCATGCCCCAATCCTTGTTGACGTCGCCCCAGGCGGTCGGCTCGGCGGTGATCTCGTAGTCGGCGGTCAGGCCAACCTTGTTGAGCATGTAGATGGAGCCTTCGGTGCCGTTCCGCTCCTCATCGACGGTGTAGCAGCACATCAGGGTGCCATCGAACTTCACGCCCGCTTCGGTCAGGGCCTGCACTGCCAGCAACGATGCCGCGAGGTTTCCGCGCGTGTCGGACGTGCCGCGCGCATAGAGCAGATCGCCGTGGCGCGTCGCCTTGAACGGATCGAAATCCGTCATGTGCCATTTCTCGGGCTCGACGGCCGGATAGGTGTCGAGATGGTCGTTGAGAATGAGCGAGGGGGCGCCGTCCCGTCCCTTGAGCACGCCCAGCACGTTCGGCCGGTGCGGCTGCGCGCTGTGCTTGGTGACCTCCATGCCGAGCGCTTCGAGCTTGCCCGCGACCAGCATCGAGATCGCCTCTTCCTCGGCGGGCGGCAAATCGGGATCCAGCGGATTGCCGGAACGGGGCTGGCCGGTGCGGATCAGCTCGGATGCCAGTTCAAGCCAGCGCTCCTCCGTGATGCGCGACAGCACGCGCTGTTCGAGATCTGAATAAGGAGGGCTGACAGGCATCTGCATGACGGGATCCGCTGGCTCACGGCGCCGGCAGCGCCGCTTCGTGGCGGCCTCCTCATTGCAGCGACCGTGCCAACTGCGGGAAAAGCCCGTCGCGGCAGGATTGTATCGATGATTTCAATGGCTTAGGCGAGGTTTGCGCGTGCGCAAATTTTTGCGCCCGAGATGCGCTCTGCCAAAGACGCGGCGTCGACTGAACAGGCAGGGCTCAGCGCGAGGCGGGCCGGCCTGGGGTCGTAGCCCGCATGGAGCGCAGCGGGATGCGGGAACGCCGTCCCCGGAATGCGCTTAGCTCCATCCAGGCTACGGGTCGCACGCGCGCCTCAATCGTCGGCGTACTCGTCCTCTTCGTGCTTGCGCAGCGTGCTCTTGCGCGTACCCAGCGAGCCGGTGATGGTGGGATCGCGCCTGCTGGCGTAAGGGTTGCGCTGCTGCGCCCGCCCGGCGACCTCTTCGCCGGAGACGGCGGCGGGCTGGCAGATCAGCCGGCGGTTGGCGCGGCGCATCAGATCGACGTGGATGTGATCGTAATGATAGACGTTCGAGCCCGGCGCCAGCACCGTGGTGAAATGCACGCACGCGCCCGACTGCACGTCGCGCAGGAAGCCCTGCTCTTCCGGCATGCCGCGCCAGCCATCCTTCACGGTGACGCGGCGGCCGTCGGCGAGCACGAAGGCGGCGATGTCGAGCGCGTTGCCGAAGGCGTGCTCTGAAATATGGGCATGCGAATTGCCGTTCATGCCGCGGCAGGAATAGGCGGAGATCTGCTTGATCTCCGCGACGCGGGTGCCGAACCAGCGCATCGCCGAGGGCTGCACGGTATCGGCAAGCCAGCGGTCGAGCTCGGATACGATCGGACAGGCCAGCGTCGCAACCGGCTTGATCGCAACAGGGCCGACGGCGGTGACGGGATTGCCCTGTGCCGGACCAAGACGCGGCAGCGGTTGCTGCGCAGGCGCCTGCGAGTACGGCGCCGGCCGCGCCGGATAGCTCGGTGCATTCATGTAGCGCGACGCGCCCGCGGCATCGGTGCCCTCAGGCGGCAGATCGATCTCGTCTTCCTGCTGCGCCACACCGGGCGCATTCAGAGGCATTGGACCAGGGGAAGCGCCATAGCCGGAGGGCTGGCGCACCGCGGTCTCGGGATAGTTTGAGCGTTGTGGATAGGACGATGCCGGATAGTTCTGGCTCTGCGGGTAATTCGATCGGGGCTGCGTCACCGGCCAGCGCGGCTGGTTGCCGACGCTACCGGGCGGTCGCAATTCCTCGTCGGCAAAGCCGTAGCTGCTCGAGCCTTCGCCGAGGGCGGCGACTTTGAGCGGAAACTCCGCGCCGCACATGCCCGGCCCGGAAATCGGCTCGATACGGACGAGATCCGGCCCTTCTTTCACCGCGCCTGATTTCAGGCATGCGGCTTCGGCCTCGGCCCGCCACGGTTCACGTTCGGCCTGGAAGACGCCGCGTCCGCAACCCGCTAACGAAACAAGGACGATGGAGCCGACGAGATACAAACGAACTCCGCGCGTCATGCACGCACGTTCGGTGAATTTACTTAAAGACTCTTCAACGTGTTGATTTCAGTGTTCTTTAACCATGTCGGCCGGCGCCAGCAGGAGCGCTGCCGGTGACGAGCGACAGCAAGGCTGACTTTTTCGAAAAGAGACTCTCTGTTAACCGTGATCCTCTCGCGCAAGGCGGCGCGACAGCGGGAGCGACCTCATGACGTTCGCCGGGAGACTGAGCGTTATCACCGCGTACCTCGCCATGGCCTTTGTCGGTGCCATCGTGCTAGGCATGATCTAGCGGCTTCAGCCGGAGGTATCGAACGCTTCCCTTACGACCGCGCGCTCCACTGCCGCGACGTCGTGATCAGCTTCTCCGGCCGCTCTTCGGCTCGCGTCCAGTCGTTGCCGGAACACCAGAAATGGCCCAGTGCGCAGGCTTCGACGTGAAGCTTGCCGGAGCTCTTCAGCGTCATCCTCGCATAATAGGTACTGCCGCTGGAGCGGCTGTAGATGTTGCCGGTCCAGACGTCGTGCGTTTTCGGCTTCATGTTGACGAGCACGCTCTCGCCCCTGGTCGATGCTTCAGTCAGCGCGAAGCCGCACAGTGCAGGACCGCAGCGTTCGATGCGGACCGTGCCCTTGGCGCCTGCGCTCTCCCATTCGCCGAGCGGCAAATAGGAGAGTTCGTCGTCGCCGCGCTCAGGGCTCGTCACGGCCTGCTCGAGCTGCGGCCTTGGCGCGACGACGAGTGCCTCCATGCGCGGCGGATCGAGCGCGACGGTCTTCGGCGGATCCGTCTGCGGTAGCTCCACCCGTGGCGGATTGGAGCTTGGCGCCTGCGGCAGGACAATTGGCTGCGAGGTCGTTGAGGCAAGGACAGGAGCCGTCTGCGCCGTCGCAGGCGCGACCGCAATCGCTTGCGCTGGCCTGACCGGAGCCACGGGATAGAGCGGCTGCGGCGGCGGAAGCACCGGCGCAGGGGCTGGCGTCGTGTCGACGTCAGGCCGAAAGCTGCGATGGGAGGAAACCGAGACACAGGAAGCCGATCGGCAATTCCTGGGCGCCTCGACCTGAAATCGATGACCGGCAATCGAGAACGCGTAAGACCCGGCCTCGGCTGCGGGCGCAATCGCCAGCAGCGCGATCAATGTGCCAAGCGAAGTCACAAGCCGCGTCATCGGCGCCTCCCTCTGTGTGGCGACGACGTTACGCAAATGGAATCGCGACCGAATGTGCGCTGCGTCACCCAGCCGCGGCGAGCCGTTGTGACGTCTATCACAGAACGTCCGGCCAGCCCGGCGTAGGGTCGAACCACGCTTCATCCACCCGCGACTTCAGTCCCATCGGGACCACACATCTTCGGAGGTTGTCATGAACAAGCTCACCATCGCCGCCACCGCCCTCTTCCTCGCGTCCACCGCCGCCGCGCATGCCGGCAATGCGATCTCGTTCCAGATCGAAGGCCAGAACATCCGCATCGAGACGCCACGCAACTGCGCCTCGCTCAATTGCGTGACCATCATCGCGCCGGGCCTCTCGGACAAGCCGATCAAGCTGAACAACATCAACCTCAAGGGCCTTGGCTCCAAAGACGATGACGTCGACACCACGCCGGCTCCTGCCACGACCGCGCAGCCCGCGCCGGCTCCGGTGCAGCAGCATCCCGTGCAGCAGCCCCCGGTGCAGGCGACTGCGCCGGCAGCGCCCGCTATCGCAGCACCGAGCACGACGGTTGCCGCTGTTCCGTCCGTCGGTTACGACGCCACGACGCAGACCGCGCCCGTTGCGGCTCCCACTCCTGCGCCCGCGCCGGTCGCGGTTGCTCCGGCCCCGGTGCCCGCCGCGCCTGTCGCGGTTGCCAACACACCGATCGGCGTCTGGGCCACCGAAGAGAACAAGGGCAATGTCCGCGTCGAACAGTGCGGCGTCAATCTCTGCGGCTACGCCGCAAAGACCAACGAGCGCATCCTGATCAACATGAAGCCCGACGGCGCGAAGTGGAGCGGCCGTATCCACGATCCCGACTCCGGCCGCAATTACGACTCGACGATCGCGATGAAGGGCCCGAATGCAATGCGCGTGCAGGGCTGCGCCTTCGGCGGCATGTTCTGCGGCGGCCAGACCTGGAAGCGCGTGAGCTGACGCCGCAGGCGTCGTCTCCAACACATGCACATTCTTCGTCATGCCCGGGCTTGTCCCGCCTGCGCGGCCGAAGCCGCTTCGGCGAGGCGAAGGCCCGGGCATCCACGTTCTTAGTCCCGCGCTTCAAGGCGTGGATGGCCGGGGCAAGCCCGGCCATGACGGTGGAGAGGCTTGGCCGCAAGCTAGCATCGCGTACCGTTTGAACGTTCACCGCCTCCGTGCGATAGACATTCATCCGCCGTTCAGCTGTACGCGGCTGATATCGGTCGATCTCTCACCGGGATTCTTCGTGACTCTTACCGTGGCCTGGCGCCGCTTCATGTTCGCGCTTGTGCTGCTGGCGTCGCCGCCGGCCGGCGCGAGCGTTGCGTTCGGATTCGATGCGATCGAGCTTGCGCAGGCGCAGCCAGAAGCGCAGCCGTCGCCCGCCCCTTCGCCGACGCCATCGGCTTCACCCGCTCCCGCGACCGAGGCGCAGCCCGCTGCCGTCGAGCCGATCGGCAACGTTGCGACGGTGACGGGCATCGCGACCGTGATCCGCGACAAAAATTCCTATCCGCTGCGCGTGCGCGACGACATCTATCTCAACGACGTCGTGCAGACTTCGTCGAACTCATCGCTCGGCATCACCTTCGACGACGCGACCACGTTCAACCTCTCCGCCAGCACGAAGATCACCATCGACACTTACGTCTATGAGGACGGCGGCAAGCACAACGCAGGCATCTTCGACATCGGCAAGGGCACGGTCGCCTTCGTCGCGGCGGCGGTGGCAAAGACCGGCGACATGAAGATCACGACGCCGACGGCCACGCTCGGCATCCGCGGCACCACGGGCGTGGTCGAGGTGCCGGAAGGCGCGGCCGCGAACAAGACCAACAACGTCAACATCAAGCTCTATCCCGACGCCGATGGCCGGGTCGGACACATCGACGTCGACGACCGCACAAGTGGGACCCGGCTCGGCGCGCTGACGCAAGGCGCGAGCGGTTTTGCGATCCGGCCGGGCGCAGCCGCGGCCGGCGTCATGCGCTTTGCCGCGGTGCCGATCACGATTCCCGCACAGCAGATCGCGCGCGACCGCGGCTTCGTCAGCCAGGTGCATCTGGCGCAAACCACGGGCCGGCAGATCGTCACCGAGCAGCGCGACTTCCGCCGCGCCAATCCGACCGCGAGCCCGCGCATTCCGCGGCCGTTCCAGCCGCCGCAACAGCAACAATTGCGGCCGAACACGGCGCCAGGACAACAGCCGCAACAGCCGCAGCGGCAGGGCCAAGCGCCGGGCCAAGGTGGCGCCGTGCAGCCCGGTACGCCGCGCGTAGGTCAGGGTCAGCAGCAACAAGGCCAGAAACAAGGCGCGGGACGTCCGGCAGGCCCACCGCGCGCCGGTCAAGGCACGCAGCCTGACGGCACCCCGCAAACCCGGCCGCGACGCGGTGGACAGAGTCCGACGCAGCCCGGCGGAGTCGCGCCGCCGCAGCCGGGCGGAACGCAACAGCAGCCCGGTCCGCAGCCGCAACTGCCGCGCACCGGCATGCAACCCGGCCAGCCGCCCGCTGCTCAACAGCCGGGCCTGCAACGCCCGGGCGGATTCCAGCAGCGCCTCCCCGCCGCACAACGCCCCGCAGCGCCGCGACGGCCAGCGCCAGTTCCGAAGGAGAAGGAGCGGCGGTGACTTTCTTCCTTCTCCCCTTGTGGGAGAAGGTGGCGCGAAGCGCCGGATGAGGGGTTCTATCGGCGAAAACTCATCGACAGCTTCACGCGTGGAGAGAGACCCCTCACCCGTCTCGCCGCTTCGCGGCGAGCCACCCTCTCCCACAAGGGGCGAGGGTGCACCGTCAACGCGGGGCGAGGTGAAGAAAACTCACGCCTCTCCGCGTAGCCAGGCTTTCATCTTCTGCAACAGGCCGTGCCGCAACTCGCCCACCGAGGCTGCTTCAGCCGGTGTCAGTGTCTGCAAAGCCGCATCGACATCGTCGGTCGCCAGCGGTGGCGGCTCGGGCGCAGGCGAAGATGCAAGCCCCGCCGCCGCGAGCGCGATCGGGCCAACCTGGGTCAGGAACACGCGCTCATACTCGCGCGACAGGCGCGCGAGCGCGTCTTCCAGGGGCAGCCAGTCGACCGCCTTGATGTCGTTCATCAGCTTGCGGACGGGACCGCCCCCGGCCTCCATGCGCCAGAAATGCACGACCTTGGAGCGGCCACCTGACTGATAGACGAGCGTACCCAAAAATTCGTGGATGGCGACGTCGTGGCCGGTCTCTTCCCGCACTTCGCGATGCGCAGCTTGCTTCGGCGTCTCGCCGTCGTCGAGCTTGCCCTTGGGCAAAACCCATTCGTTGCGCTTGCGCTGGCGCACGACGGCAATCAGCGGCGACGCACCTCGCTGCAGCACAATACCACCCGCCGCCATGACCGGCGCCCGTGCCATCACCCAATCCGTCGTCGTAGAAACGTCCCCACCGACGATATAAGCGGCCGCCGCGGCGGATTGAAGGCTAGTTTTTTCTCAGCAACGCTTGACCTGCGCGAATGCGCGTGCCTTCGGCGATGCCGTCGCAGAAGGTGAAATCGCCGGGCGCGAGAATGATGATGGTCGAGCCGTGCTCGAACCAGCCGAGCTCCTCGCCCTTGCTCACGTTGACGTCGCAGGGAAAATTGACCGGCCCCCTGGCCTGCGCATTCAGCACCATGTCGAGGAAGTGCAGGCGGATGCTTGCCACCAGGATCGCGGCGACCGGCACCAGCGTCACGGCCTCGCCAGTTGATAGATGCGTGCGGATCACCGCGCGCTCGTTCTTGCAGAACAGGCGCTCGACGCGCTTCAGCGCGATCGGGTTGACGTTCCAGACATCGCCATGGATCAGCGTGACGCGCTCGATATGTGCGTCATAAGGCGCGTGGAAGCGGTGATACATGCTTGAGGTCAGCCGCAGCGTGACGAAGGACCCGTTGCGGTGCTGGTCGACCAGCACGGAATCGCCGAGCAAATCGAGCAGCGAGTACGGCGCGCCCTTGACCTGGAACAGCTCGGTATCGGCGATCCGGCCATGGGCGCCGACGATGCCGTCGGACGGACTCGCGACAATGGACGGGTCCGGATCAAAGGGCCGCAGGCCCGGCTTGAGCTCCCGGGTGAAGCAGTCGTGCAGGCTCCGGAAATGGGTTTTGCGTGCCTCCGACAGATCGAGGTCGGAGAACAGCTTCCACAGCGCGATGGAGCCGTCCCGCACCAGCGGGTTCTCGATCTTGGAGAACCAGCCCATGAACCGGGTCAACGCGGCGCGCGGGATGCGGTTGGTCAACAGGAAGTTGAGGTCTTCCTGCTGGGTGAAAGAGGCGATGAGGGCTTTGACTGTCATGAATCTGTCAGCTCGCAGTATTAGCGCTTGTTGTCATGGAAACGACACTCCCGATTCTTTCTTTGTCCGTGGCCGCCGCAGCGTCTGCTGCCGCCGCCTTCCCGAAGATCAAGGCGCGGATCGAATTGTCCCGCGCCAAGCACCGCTCGCTCGCCGGACACTCCAAGATGTCGCGCCGGGTGGCAAAGCTGCTTCCGTTCTACGAATTCGAAGGCGATGCCTACTTTGCCTGCGACGGCGCGCCGGCGAACATCGCAGGCCTGCGCAGGGACGGCTTCTTCCGCCTCGCAAGCCTTTACGCCGAGCGCTACCCCAAGGGCCGCGCGATGACGAAGGAAGCGGCGGAAAAGATCTCCGACCTGCACTTCACCGAGACCTACCGCGTGCCTTTCCAGTTCTCGCGTCTCGTTCGCGAGCATTTGGGCACCTCGACCTTCGTGGAGTCCTCGCGCGGCGTCACCGTCACGGATGTCGACGGCAACACCTCCTACGACCTCACGGGGTCCTACGGTGTCAACATCTTCGGCAACGACTTCTACAAGGAGTGCATCGAAGGCTCCGAGAAGCGGGCGCACGCGCTCGGACCGGTACTCGGACCCTACCATCCCGTCATCCTCGAGAACGTGGCGCGGCTGTGCCAGATCTCGGGCCTCGACGAAGTGTCCTTCCATATGTCCGGCACCGAGGCCGTGATGCAGGCAGTGCGGCTCGCGCGCTACCACACCAGGCGCACGCATCTGGTCCGTTTCGCCGGCGCCTATCACGGCTGGTGGGGCGACGTGCAGCCCGGCGTCGGCAATCCGATTCCCGCGCACGAGACTTACACCCTCGCCGAGATGTCGGAGAAGACGCTGCACGTGCTGCGCACGCGCAAGGACATCGCCTGCGTGCTGGTCAATCCACTGCAGGGCCTGCATCCGAACGGCAACGCGCCCGGCGATTCCTCGCTGGTCGATTCCTCCCGGGGCGGTAATTTCGACCGCGCGGCCTACACCGAATGGCTCAAGCAGCTGCGCGAGGTCTGCACTGAGCGCGACATCGTGCTGATCTTCGACGAGGTCTTCGTCGGCTTCCGTCTCGCTGCCGGCGGCGCCCAGGAATACTTTGGCGTCAAGGCCGACATGGTGACCTACGGCAAGAGCCTCGCCGGCGGCCTGCCGGTCGGCGTGGTCTGCGGCAAACGCGAGCTGATGCGCCGCTTCCGCGACGACCGCCCCGCCGACGTCTGCTTCGCCCGCGGCACCTTCAACTCGCACCCCTACGTCATGACGGCGATGGACGAGTTTCTGAGCCGGCTCGCCAGCCCGAATTTCCGCGCCGTCTATGACGGACTGGACGAGACCTGGAACGGCCGCGCGCAAAAGCTCAACCAAATGATGAGCGATGCCGACCTGCCGGTGCGGTTCGCAAACTTCTCGTCGATCTGGACGGTGAAATACACCACGCCGTCCCGCTACAACTGGATGCTGCAATATTACCTGCGCGCTGAAGGCCTGTCCTTGAGCTGGGTCGGCACCGGCAGGCTGATCTTCAGCCTGAACTACACCGACGCCGATTTCACCGAGGTCGCCGAGCGTTTCGTCCGCGCGGCCGAGAAGATGAAGGCCGACGGCTTCTGGTGGCACGATGGCGTCCTCACCAACAAGACCATCAAGCGGCAGATCCTGAAAGAGATGCTGGCCAAGCGCTTCGGGCGCTGAGGCTGGTTCCTCCAACGGCGTCATGGCCGGGCACAGCCGTCCGAAGGACGGCGTCGCTTCCGCTCGCCTATGCCCGGCCAGCCACGCGTCTCCGCGCGAGACCTCCAAGACGTGGATGCCCGGGCCTTCGCCTCGCCGAAGCGGCTTCGGCCGCGCAGGCGGGACGAGCCCGGGCATGACGCAACCATCAGACATCGGAGGCCTTGGTGAGAACGGCGCGCTCAGGCGTGCTGCTCTTCGAGCGTGGGCTCACCGATGAGGCCCAGCGTGTGCTCGGGCTTGAGATGCAGGCCGGGATCCATCAGCTCGCCACGCATCAGCGCCAGCGGCGCGTTGCGGTAGAGCATCAAATCGTGGAAGGGGTCGGTCAGGATCTTCGTCATCCAGACGAGACCGGTCTCGACGTCGCGGATGAAGAACAGGTGCACCGTGCGGAACATGAGACCGCCGCCGCCGACGACGAGCCAGATCTTGGCCACTTGCCGCATGAAGTCGGTCGCGCCCGCCCAAGGCGTGAACAGTCCGAACAGAGTCGGATCGACCAACAGCACCACCGGCGACAGCGCCCAGATCGACATCAGCACCACCTTGCGCCGAAGGTTGTAGCCGACCTTGATCTCTTCCTTGTGCTCGTGCGTCGCCTGGTTGATCTGGTCGTAGCCATGCGGCTCGAAGAAGAAGTGGCCGGCCTGGCGCGAGGTCATCGAGACCAGCCAGCCCACCAGCGCGGAGACCATGGGGTCGACGAACAGCCAGACATAGGCGAACAGGAAGCTCAGCGCGCTGACAAAGTGCAGGCTCTGATTGATGCGGCTGTGGTGATAGTAGCGATGGTCGTCCCAGCGCTGGATCCGCAGCTGCTCGAGATAGCTCTTGATCATGCTCTCCCCCAAATGCTTTCGGGTTCAGGATTTACAGGGATTCGATGTAGGCCGTGTGACATCATCATTTTGTCATGTGACGATGCGCAGCGGCGCGATGACGCACGGGTTACGTGAGCTTGGATCAAGCCGCCTTGGCGACGTCGATCTTGCGGAATCGCACCAGCGAGAAATGACCGAGCGGCGGGATCAGGCGGCGCTCGGCGAGCTCGATGCCGTCGGCACCGGCCAGCCATTTGGCATAACGCGACCAGGCGAACTCGGCGGTGCGGAAACCGAGCGGACGTACCACCGGCTGCAGCTTCTGCTCGATGAAGCGGCGCATGCCGGTATCGGCGCTGACGCGGGTGAGGATGATCAGCTCCCCTCCCGGGCGCAGCACGCGGGCGAATTCGTCAAGCGCAACTTCCGGATTCGGCACGGCGGTGACGACGTATTGCGCCATCACGACGTCGAAGGAGTTGTCGGGGAATTCGAGCTTCTCGGCATCCATCACCGCGAGGCCTTCGACGTTCTCTAGGCCGCCCTCGACGACGCGCTGGCGCGCCTTGTCGAGCATCGCCTCCGAGATGTCGGTGCCGAAGATGCGCAGATGCGGCGCGTAGAGCGGCAGCGAGATGCCGGTGCCGACGCCGACCTCGAGCACCCGGCCGCCGATCTTGTTGGTGGCCGCGATCGCGGCCTGCCGGCCTTTTGCGAACACGCCTCCGAACACGAGGTCGTAGACCGGTGCCCAACGATCATAGGCCTGCTCGACCGTGCCACGGGTGAGGTCGAGCTGCTGGGTGCCGTCAAGGTTCATGATCTTAGCCATCGATGAGGTTCTCGCTGTGGTCGAACGGGATCAGCCGCGCACCGGCCGCCGCGCCATGCGAGGCGAGGCGCGCAAGACGCGGCTGGGCTGAAGTGAAGTGAGGTTGCCGACGAATTGGCGCGCGCTGTTTTCCCAGGAGCGCTCCAGCGCGAAGTTGCGGCAGGTCTCGCGCGACATGGTCAGTGCGCGCAGGCACGCTTCGCGCAAATCGTGGTCGATCGCGCCGATCGGATGATCTGCGATGACGTCCTTCGGTCCCGTCACCGGAAACGCCGCAACCGGCGTGCCGCAGGCGAGCGCTTCGAGCTGCACCACGCCGAACGTGTCGGTCAGGCTCGGAAACACGAACACGTCAGCGGCGGCGAGGTGCGCGGTGAGGTCAGCGCCCTTCTTCTCGCCGAGGAAGACCACGTCGGGAAATTTCTTTTCAAGGCCGGCCTTCTGCGGACCGTCGCCGATGACGACCTTGGTGCCGGGCAGGTCGAGCGAGAGGAAAGCCTCGAGGTTCTTCTCCACCGCCACGCGGCCCATCGTCATGAAGATCGGCCCGGGCAGATCGAGCTTGGCTGGAGAGTCCGGATGAAACAGCTCGGTGTTCACGCCGCGGGTCCAGAAGCCGAGCCGCTTGAAACCGCGCTCGGACAGCTCCTGCCGCAGCGAGGGCGTCGCGACCATCGTCATGGCGGCGGCATCGTGGAAGTGGCGCAGCACGGCGTAGCCGACGCTCGCGGGGATGCCGGTTCGCACCGAGACGTATTCGGGAAAGCGCGTGGTGTAGGAGGTGGTGAAGGCGAGCCGGTTGCGACGGCAATAAGCCCGCGCCGCCCAGCCGATCGGCCCTTCGGTCGCGATGTGCAGCGCCTCCGGCGCCGCCCTCTCGATCCGCCGCCCAATCTCCCTGCCGCTCGGCAGCGCAATGCGCAGCCCCGGATAGGTCGGCAACGGCCATGACCGAAAGCCGTCCGGCGTCAGGAAGTCGATCTCGACATCCAATGCCTTGGCCGCGCCAGCCAGCGAGGTCAGCGTCCGCACCACACCGTTGACCTGCGGATGCCAGGCGTCAGTCGCGATTAATACCCGCATGGGGAAATCCCGAGATTTTTATGATTCTCGGCTTAGGACCATCAACCACGGATATTTCAGGCGTGTGACGTCATGGAAGTGTCGGCCCGCTGTTTTGTTCGTTAACGGGTCCGCGCAGCCACGAAACCGTCATGAAACAATCCTTTCCGCCATGAAACCGTTTTCGGTTTTCCGCGCAAACGTCCCGAAACTTCTTGCCGTTAGTGATCTAGGCAACAGAGCACCGCAACGGTGCCGGGTGACCAAGAAACACCGCGCAAACAGGGGCGACCGATGATCAATCTGGAGACGTTGAAGACTTATTCGCGCGCCGTTGCGTTTGGCGCAGTGGCTGTCACCGCGATCGCGTTCGCCGGCCCGGCCAAGGCCGCGCCTGTGCAGCTCTTCCCCTTCTTCCAGCCGCTGCCGCCGATCGCAGCGCCGCAGCCGTACCAGCCTTATCAAGCGACGCCCTATCGGGCCGCGCCGTCCGAGGAGCAGGACGCGGTCGAAACGCCGGCCCGCTTCCGCCGCCAGACCGTCTCCTATGCGACGCGTGAGGCGCCGGGCACCATCATCATCGATACGCCCAACACCTATCTCTATCTCGTGCTCGGCAATGGCCAGGCGATGCGCTACGGCATCGGCGTCGGCCGCGACGGTTTCACCTGGTCCGGCACCCAGTCGGTGACCAAGAAGGCGGAGTGGCCGGATTGGACCCCGCCGCCGGAGATGATCGCCCGCCAACCCTATCTGCCGCGCCACATGGCCGGCGGTCCCGGCAATCCGCTCGGCGCCCGCGCCATGTATCTCGGCGGCACCATCTACCGCATCCACGGCACCAACGCACCCGACACCATCGGCAAGCACGTCTCCTCCGGCTGCATCCGCCTGACCAATGACGATGTCGCGGACCTGTACTCCCGCGTCAACGTCGGCACCAAGGTGATCGTGCTGCCGATGACGGAGCGCCGCGCAGAACTCGGAGCCGCAACGCGGTAAGCGACAGGACATTGTGACGCAAGCGGCCCCGGAACCCACCGGGGCCGTTTTCGTTGGCCCTCTGCATACCGATGCGCGCGCGTGCTGCGGCGCGATCCCCGATGGAGGCGCGAATGCAATCACGTCCGCAAACGCCGCAAGGCAAATGCCTGCGCGCGATCGCTGCCGCCGTGGCACTGCTGCTGACCGTGCCCACCTCGCGCGCACAGCAGCCGGGGAGCGACGATGCAGCCCAGCAAGCCTTCAACAATTCCTGCCGCACCTGCCACTCGGTGAAAGAGGGCGACAATCGTCTGGGCCCCAACCTCAACAAAATCGTCGGACGCAAGGCCGGCGCGCTGCCGAACTACAACTATTCTTCGTCGATGAAGGAAGCCGGCTTCGTCTGGGACCAGGACAAACTCACCCGCTTCATGCTCAAGCCGGACGAGGTCGTCTCCGGCAACAAGATGCAGCCCTATGGCGGCGTCTCGGCGGAGGAAGCGGGCAAGATCGTTGCCTATTTGCAGGCGGCTTCGCAGTAGGGCCACCGGCCCCGCCGATCTGCGATCAGCCTCAGCCACGCCGCCGAATGAAACGCGCTCATCAGCAGATACATCGGCACCATCCCGCCGAGCATCGCCCCATGTCCGGAGCCACACAGCATGTCCGCCGGGCCATCAAGCATGGCCGTCAGTACGGCCATGATCGCGAAGGTCGGCGTCGCCGCCAGCCCCAACCATCTGGCGAGGTGGCGCGCAGCCACCACACCGTTGCGGCTCGCGCCGGCCATTGCGCTGACGGGACTAGTCACGTCCTTCAGCCGCCTCCTCGCGAAAAGCCTTCTCGCCCGCGGTCGAGATCTCGACCCATCTCTTGTCGGGCGCCGCACCTTCGGTGTAGCTGTCGTGCCAGTTCCACCATTTGTAGGTCGGCGTCTGCGGATAGCCTTTCGGCGAATCCTCCCAGACCTCCTGCCGTCCCAGCGGCGTGATGTCGAGGTAATTCCAGGTGCCGCCCATCTGCTCGTCGCCCCGGCTCTTGACGAAATAGGTGCGGAAGATCCGGTCGCCGTCGCGGAAGAACACGTTGGTCCCGTGCCACTCGTCGACGCCGAAATCCGCATCGAAACTGTCGGTGACGGTGACCCATGGCATGGTCCAGCCCATCCGCTGCTTCAGCCTGCTGATATCGGCCTGCGGTGCGCGCGAGGCGAACACCAGCGTGGTGTCGCGGGCATTGAGGTGCGCGACATGCGCGACCTGGTCGGCCACCATGGAGCAGCCGCGGCAGGCATGATCCGGCCAGCCGAACACGCCCGGCTCGAAGAACGCACGGTAGACGATCAGCTGCCGCCGGCCCTGGAACAGGTCGTGCAGACTGACCTTGCCGCCCGGCCCCTCGAACGCATAGGTTTTGGTCACTTCCATCCACGGCATGCGCCGGCGCTCGGCCGCCAGGGCATCGCGGGCACGGGTATGCGCCTTTTCCTTCACGAGCAGTTGCTGACGGGCGGCCTCCCAGTCCTGCGGCGACACCACCGGCGGTGTTTGCATGGCGGCTTGTCCGTTATTTCCTGCGTTGTCAGCTGATGTCATCATGGCTCTCCAACTTTTCCCGGGCGGCCGTTCCGTATCTCGCTATGCAAGATGCGGAACCGCTCGCCCCTCGCCGCACATTGTCGGCCGTCAACGATCTCTCGCACCGGACGGTTGCGTGGTGGGAGTAACAAGTGTGGCGGGATTTGAATGGAGTCGCTGATCACGGCCGCGGCGCGCGCGCTCCAAGCCGGCGATCCGCTCGGCGCGCTGAACCGCGTTGCGCTGCGCAACGATGCACCTTCGCTGGCGCTGCGCGGCATCGCGATGGCGCAACTCGGCGATCTCGCCAAGGCGAAGACGCTGCTGCGCAGCGCCGCACGTGCCTTCGGCCCGAGAGAGGCGGTCGCGCGGGCAAGATGCGTCGTCGCGGAGGCCGAGATCGCACTCGTCTCGCGCGACCTGAATTGGCCGGCCAACACGCTCGTGGCCGCGCGGGCGACGCTCGCAAGCCACGGTGACCTCGCCAACGCGGCCCATGCGGGTCACATCGAGGCGCGCCGACTTCTCCTTCTCGGGCGCCTTGACGAGGCCGAACGCACGCTGGCCGACATCAAGTCCACGCCGCTGCCCCCGGCTGCGCAGGTCGGCCGCGAACTCGTGATTGCCGGCATCGCGATCCGGCGGCTCAGAACGAAAGACGCGCGCGCGGCGCTCGGGCGCGCGGCGAGCGCAGCACGACAGGCCGGCATTCCCGCGCTTGCGGCCGAGGTCGAAGGCACGAGCCGCGTGCTCGACACGCCCGCAGCGCGCTTGATCACGCGCGGGCACGAACGGCCGCTACTGCTCGAGGAGGTCGAGGACCTCGTGACATCGGAGGCGCTCGTGGTGGACACGTTCCATCACGCGGTTCGCAGGCGAGGCATCCTCGTGCCGCTCGGAACGCGGCCGGTGCTGTTCGCACTCGCGCGCATCCTGGCGCAGGCCTGGCCGGCCGATGTCTCGCGGGAAGGGTTGATCACGGGAGCGTTTCAGGCAAGGCACGTCGATGAATCGCATCGCGCCCGGCTGCGCGTCGAAATCGGGCGGCTCCGCACCAAGCTCAAGCCTCTGGCCGACGTCAGCGCGACCAGGCAAGGTTTTGCGCTGACGCCGCGCAACACGCGGCAGGTTCTCGTCCTCGCACGGCCCGTCGAGGAGAAGCACGCCAATGTGCTCGCCTTCCTCTCTGATGGCGAGCCCTGGTCGAGTTCGGCGCTCGCGCTGGCGCTGGGAACGAGCGCGCGCACCGTGCAACGGGCCCTCGAAGAGCTGGCGCGATCGAACAAGGTGCAGTCCTTCGGACACGGACGGGCGCGGCGCTGGATGACGCCGCCCGTGCCGGGTTTCCCGACAGGCTTGTTACTCCCCGGACCGCTCATGAAGACGTAAAGTGGGATTCACACCGCAGGGACCGAGCAGATGAAACGTTCAGCCGCCGAGATCGTCAGGGAATACGGGCCCTATGCAGGCGTCGAAGCCGTGCACGGCGTCACCTATGACGGCAGCCTTATGTGGTTCGCATCCGGCGACAGATTGAACGCGGTCGACCCGGCCGATGGCAAGATCACCCGCTCCATCGATGTCGCCGCGCATGCGGGAACGGCGTTCGACGGCCGCCACCTGTTCCAGATCGCCGAGGACCGCATCCAGAAGATCGACGCTGTGACCGGCAAGGTGCTCGCCACCATCCCGGCACCCGGCGGCGGCGGCGATTCCGGACTGGCCTGGGCCGAGGGCTCGCTCTGGGTCGGACAGTATCGGGAGCGCAAGATCCATCAGGTCGATCCCCAGACGGGAAAAATTCTCCGCACCATCGAAAGCAAGCGCTTCGTCACCGGCGTGACCTGGGTCGACGGCGAGCTCTGGCACGGCACCTGGGAAGGCGAGGACAGCGACATCAGGCGGATCGACCCCGAGACGGGCAAGGTGCTGGAGCAGCTCGACCTGCCCGCCGGGACGATGGTGTCAGGATTGGAGTCCGATGGCGGCGACCGTTTCTTCTGCGGTGGCGGAGATCGCGGCAATGTGAGGGCGGTGCGCCGTCCGAAGCGCGGCTAGGTACGCGAGGACGAATGCGCGGCAACGGTGCGTTCGCGGCCGTTAATATGTTTGCCCCAATTCCACCCCATCGGTGGGCTCTAGCGCCCTCCTTGCCTGCCCTGTAGACTTCTGCCCCGGGGCGGCCTGGGGGATTGATGCGACTGACGCTGAACTTGAAAACTGTCCTGATCGCCGTCGCGGTGCTCGCGGCGTCGTTTTTCATCAGCCTGAAGGCGATGGACTGGCTGTCGCCGCGGGCGACGAATTCCGCGCCGCCGGTCGCGCAATTGCCGCTGCTGCCGCCGGTCTCGAAGAGCTCGATCGTGGTGGCGCCGGTCGCCATCGCGCTGTCGGCGATCCGCGAGCAGGCCGAGAAGGCCGCTCCGCGCAATTTCGCCGGCAAGGCCGAGAACCCGATCTCGCAAATCCTGGAGAACGCCGACATCGGCTGGTCGGCGGTACGCGGACCGATGGCGACTGCCGGCGACAAGGACGTGCTGACGATCTCGACGCCGCTCACGGGCAAGCTGAACGTGACGGGCTCGCTGTCGTCGAAAGCCACCGGCGCGCTCGGCGAGGCGCTCGGCAGCGTGCTCGGCGGCAATGCCGCGAAACAGATCGGCGCGGTCAACATCAAGAATTTGAACGCCAGCGCCGAGATCAAGGGCAACGTCGTCGTTACCTCGCGGCCGAAGCTCGCCGCCAACTGGCATCTCGAGCCCAATCTCGGCGCCCAGGTCAATCTTGGCGATACCAACCTCAACATTTCGGGCGCCAAGGTCAACGTGCCTGCCCAGGTGAAGCCGCTGATCGACAAGACCGTCGGCGAACAGATCAACGCCGTCTCCGAACGCATGCGCAACGATCCGACCTTGCGGGACAACGCGAAGCTGCAATGGGCCAAGGCCTGCCGCTCGATCCCGCTGCAAGGCTCGGGGTCTTCCGCCGCGCTGCCGCCGCTTTGGCTCGAGATGAAGCCGACCCGCGCCATCGCGGCACAGCCGCGCGTCGACGCACAGAACGTGACGCTGCTGCTTGGCCTCGAGCTCGAGACGCGCGTGATCTCGACGCCGACCAAGCCCGACTGCCCGTTCCCCGACAAGATCTCGATCGTGCCGCCGACCGGCACCGGTGTGAACATTGGCGTGCCGATCGACGTGCCCTTCACCGAGATCAACAAGCTCATCGCGGCGCAGATGGTCGGCCACACCTATCCCGAGGACGGCTCCGGCCCGGTCGATGTCACCGTCAAGAGCGTCAACGTGATCCCGTCGGGCGAGCGCCTCCTGATCTCGCTGCTGGTGCGCGCCAAGGAGAAGAAGAGCTGGCTTGGTCTCGGCGCCGAAGCGACCGTGCACATCTGGGGCCGGCCGATGCTCGACCAGGCGCAGCAGACGCTGCGGCTCGCCGACATCCAGCTCGCCGTGGAATCCGAGGCGGCCTTCGGCCTGCTGGGTGCCGCGGGGCGCGCGGTGGTGCCGCAGATGCAGCAGGCGCTGGTGCAGAAAGCGACGGTCGATCTGAAGCCGATTGCCGCCAACGCACGCGAGAAGATCGCCGCCGCGATCGCCGACTATCAGAAGAACGAGGATGGCATCAAGGTCGAAGCGAAGATCGACAGCCTGAGCCTCGCCGACATCGCCTTCGACTCCAAGACGCTGCGCGTGATCGCGGAAGCCGGGGGCTCGCTGAATGTATCCGTGACGAAGCTGTCGGGGATGTAGCGCGCCCCTTTTCCCGACGGGTCCGTGCGCGCAGTCGCTTGCGCCGCTGGCAATCTGGTCGGACGATGCTAAGCTGTTCCTCGCACCCCGGGGACGGGGTGCTGACAGCACTGTGGCTGACAACGCGAGGACGACATGGAAGCCGGCATGGTTACGCCTGCGCCGGCGCTGGTGCGCTTTTCCGGCATTCAGAAGACCTATGATGGCGAGCACCTCGTGGTGAAAAACCTCGATCTCGACATCAGGAAGGGCGAGTTCGTCACCCTGCTTGGTCCGTCGGGCTCGGGCAAGACGACCACCCTGATGATGCTGGCGGGTTTCGAGGTTCCGACCCATGGCGAGATCTTCCTCGCGGACCGACCGATCAAGAACGTGCCGGCACACAAGCGCGACATCGGCATGGTGTTCCAGAATTATGCCCTGTTTCCGCACCTGACGATTGCGGAGAATATCGCCTTCCCGCTCTCCGTTCGCAACACGAACAAGGCCGAAGCGCAGGATCGTGTCAAAGCGGCATTGCGCATGATCAAGATGGAAACTCTGGCGCAGCGGCGGCCCGGGCAGCTGTCCGGCGGTCAACAGCAGCGCGTGGCGCTGGCCCGCGCGCTGGTTTTCAATCCGCAACTCGTGCTGATGGACGAGCCGCTGGGCGCCCTAGACAAGCGCCTGCGGGAGCAGATGCAACTGGAGATCAAGCAGCTGCACGAGACCATGGGCATCACCGTCGTCTATGTCACCCACGATCAAAGTGAAGCGCTCACCATGTCGGACCGCATCGCCGTGTTCAACGATGGCATCGTGCAGCAGATCGACAGGCCCGACGCGCTGTATGAGCATCCGGTGAACAGCTTCGTCGCCCATTTCATCGGCGAGAACAACGTGCTGTCCGGCACCGTCGAGACGGTCGAGAAACAATATTGCCGCGTTGTGCTGGCGGGCGGCGGCGCCGTGACCGCACGAGCGGTCAACGTATCAGGCGCGGGCGCATCGACCTCGCTGTCGGTGCGGCCGGAGCGGATCGCCATCATCCCGGATGGCATCTCCAGCGACGAACCGAACCGACTGCCGGCCAAGGTGCAGAACACCATCTACCTCGGCGACCACGCGCTGGCCGTGCTCGACGTCGCCGACAACAAGGAGTTCATGGTCAAGCTTCAGCCGGGGACACATGACAGCCTGAGAGCTGGCAGCCTTACAGCTGGCAGCCTGAGACCTGGCGATGACGTGTTCATCACCTTCCGCCCGGAGGACTGCCTGGCCCTCGATCCCGTCTGATCCGACCATGCAGCATCGCTCCAAGGTGGGCGGACCTGGACCAACCAAGCTCAACGCAAGTCACGTGAAGAAGAAGGAACAAAGACCATGCTGAAGCGCAAGATTATTCTGGGTTTGGCCGCGGCATTCACCGCCAGCGCGACGCTGGCCACGGTCGCGCAGGCGCGTGACCTCACCGTTGTGTCGTGGGGCGGCGCCTATCAGGATGCCCAGAAGAAGGTCTATTTCGAGCCGTTCAAGAAAGCGACCGGTGTTCCCTTGAATGACGAGTCCTGGGACGGCGGCGTCGGCGTGTTGCGCGCCAAGGTGCAGGGTGGTGCCGCCACCTGGGACGTCGTCCAGGTCGAGAGCGACGAGCTGGCGGTTGGCTGCGAGGAAGGCCTGTTCGAAAAGCTCGACTATTCGAAGATCGGCGGCGAGGCCGCCTATATCCCACCGTCGGTCAATCCTTGCGGCGTCGGCGCCATCCTCTACGATTTCGTTCTCGGCTACGACAAGGACAAGCTCAAGGAGGCCCCGAAGGGCTGGGCCGACTTCTTCGACACCAAGAAGATCCCGGGCAAGCGTGCCCTGCGTCAGGGGCCGAAGACCACGCTGGAGATCGCCCTCATGGCCGACGGCGTCGCGCCAAAGGACGTCTACAAGGTGCTGGCGACCGACGAGGGCGTCGAGCGCGCGTTCAAGAAGCTGGACACCATCAAGGGCGACATCGTCTGGTGGAAGGCCGGCGCTCAGCCGCCGCAATTGCTCGCCTCCGGCGAGGTGGCAATGACCTCGGTCTACAATGGCCGCATCGACACCGCGAACAAGAACGAGAAGAAGAATTTTGGCATGGTCTGGGACGGAGCGCTCTTCACCCTCGACACTTGGGTGATCCTGAAAGGCAGCCCGAACAAGGACGCGGCCTACAAGTTCCTGGACTTCGTCGGCAAGGCTGAGAACCAGTCGAAACTGTCGGAGAACATTGCTTATGGCACCTCGAACAAGGACGCAGCCGCCCTGCTCGCGCCTGCTGTTCTGAAGGACCTGCCGACAGCGCCTGACAACATCAAGAATGCGGTGGAGATCAATGTTGCCTTTTGGCTCGAGAACATCGACCGCCTGACCGAGCGCTTCAACAAATGGGCCGCGAAATAGCGTCCCCACAAAGCTCGACCCAAGGTTAGACCAATGACGGATGCGCTCTTGACCGGCGCCCATGGCCCGACCGAGGTGCCGCTCAAGCGCCGATTGCGGCGGGCGGAGCGAGCACGCCAGGTCAAAGCATTGGCGCTGGTTCTGCCGCTTCTCGTCTTCCTGCTCTTCACCTTCGCTGGGCCCATCGCCGGCATGCTGTGGCGTGCCGTCGATGACCGCGAGGTGCGTCTGGTTCTGCCTCAGACCATCGCGGCTCTCGCCAGTTGGGACGGCAGGGATCTGCCGGACGAAAAGGCCTACGCGGCGCTGGCGGGCGACATCATGGCGGCGCGCGATTCCGGCACCATTGCGATTGCGGCCAAGCGGCTCAACTACGCACTGAACGGCTTCCGCACGATCCTGACCAGCACCGCACGCAATCTGAAGACTGCGCCCGAGCCCGGCACGGCGAGGGAGACGCTGGGCAAGATCAACCCGGCCTGGCGCGAACGCGCCACCTGGACCACGATCAAGGACGCCAGTGGCCCCGTGACCGGCTTCTATCTTTTGTCGGCGCTCGATCTGACGCGGAACGTGGACGGCGCGATTGTCGCAGCTCCGCCCGATCAGGCCATCTACCGCGACGTTTTCGTCCGCACCTTCCTCATCAGCCTCAGTGTCACGGTGCTGTGCCTGATCCTTGGCTTCCCGGTCGCCTACCTGCTGGCGGCGCTGCCGCCCGGCCGGTCGAATTTGCTGATGATCTTCGTCCTGCTGCCGTTCTGGACGTCGCTTCTGGTCCGCACCTGCGCCTGGATCGTTCTGTTGCAGGGCAAAGGCGTCGTGAACGACAGCCTGCTCTGGCTTGGCATCATCGACGAGCCACTGCGCCTGATCTACAACCGCTTTGGTGTCTGCGTGGCCATGACCCACGTTCTCCTGCCGTTCATGATCCTGCCGCTGTACAGCAGCATGAAGGCGATCTCGCCTGCTTACATGCGTGCCGCCGCCTCGCTCGGCGCGCCGCCGCTCACCGCCTTCCTGCGGATCTACCTGCCTCAGACGCTGCCCGGCATCGGCGCGGGAAGCCTGCTCGTCTTCATCCTGGCGCTCGGCTATTACATCACGCCAGCACTCGTCGGGGGCGCCGCCGATCAGATGATCAGCTACTTCATCGCGCTCTACACGACCGAGACGGCCAATTGGGGCCTTGCTTCGGCACTGGGTGCGGTGCTGCTGCTCGCCACTATTCTGCTCGCGCTCGTCTACGGAAAGCTGGTGCAGGGACAGCAGGTCACGGGAGGGATGAAGAATTGAGCGACAATTCCTCCATCCGCACGCCGAGCCAGCGCATTGCGTGGACCGCGACCATCGTGATCTCCACGCTGGTGTTCATCTTCCTGATTGCGCCGATCCTTGCGATCATGCCGCTGTCGTTCAGCTCGGGCTCGTACCTCACCTATCCGCTGCCGGGCCTCTCGCTGCGCTGGTACGACGACTTCATCAATTCGCCGCGCTGGATGAATTCGCTGAAGAACAGCATGATCATCGGTGTCGCCTCGACCCTGCTGTCGATGGTGCTCGGCACGCTGGCGGCGTTAGGGCTGGCGCAGTGGAAGAGCCGGTTCAAGCCGCTCGTGCTGGCCTTCGTGCTGTCGCCGGTCGTCGTGCCCGGGGTCATCACCGCGGTCGGTCTCTATTTCTTCTTCGCGCCGATCGGATTGACCGGCAGCTATCTCGGCTTGATCCTGGCCCACACCGCGCTGGCGACGCCCTTCGTCGTCATCACGGTCGGCGCGACGCTGCAGAGCTTCGACACCAATCTGGCCCGCGCTGCCGCCTCGCTCGGTGCCTCGCCGCTTGACGCCTTCCGCCGCGTGATCCTGCCGCTGATCCTGCCCGGCGTGGCATCGGGGGCCCTGTTCGCCTTCGCGACCAGCTTCGATGAGGTGGTGATCGTGCTGTTCATGGCAGGTCCCGAGCAGCGCACCCTGCCGCGCGAGATGTTCAGCGGCATCCGCGAGAACATCAGCCCGACCATCACGGCGGCAGCGGTGATCCTGACGACGGTCTCGGTCATCCTGCTCGCCACCCTGGAAGGCCTGCGCCGGCGCAACGAACGGCTCAAGGGCAGCAGCGCGTGAGCTTCTTCCTTCTCCCGGGGAGAGGGTGAAAACACTGCCGCGCCCTGCTTATTTCTCAACCCTCCTCGCGCATTCTCGGGCTTTGCTCCGGGGACAGATTGTCGTTAGAACGGTCCCCGCAACAAAACCCAAACAACAACGCTGAGGGAGAAACAAAATGCAAAAGCTCATCGCCGCGATCGCGGCCGGTCTCGCGCTCGCCGCCACGTCAGGCGCCGCCCAGGCGCAGATTTCCGACGACGTCGTCAAGATCGGCGTGCTCACGGACATGTCGAGCCTCTATGCGGACGCGACCGGCAAGGGCTCGCTCGCCGCCGTGGAGATGGCGGTCGCCGATTACGGTGCCAAAGTCGCGGGCAAGCCCGTGCAGGTGGTCTCCGCCGATCACCAGAACAAGCCCGACGTCGGCGTCAACATCGCCCGCAACTGGTACGACAACGACAAGGTCGACGCGATCTTCGACGTGCCGACCTCGTCGGTGGCGCTGCCGATCTCGGCGTTGACGCGCGAGAAGAACAAGATCCACATCAATTCCGGCGGCGGCTCATCCGATATCACGGGCGTCGCCTGCTCGCCCAACACGGTGCACTGGACCTACGACACCTATGCGCTGTCGAACGTCGCCGGCAAGGCGATGGTCAAGCGCGGCGAGGACACCTGGTTCTTCGTCACCGCCGACTACGCCTTCGGCATGGCGCTGCAGCGCGACGCCGCCAACGTCGTCAAGGAGAGCGGCGGCAAGGTGCTCGGCGAGGTCCGCCATCCGCTCAACTCGTCGGACTTCTCCTCCTTCCTGCTCCAGGCCCAGGCCTCCAAGGCCAAGGTGGTCGCACTGGCCAATGCCGGCGGCGACACCACCAATGCGCTGAAACAGGCGGCCGAGTTCGGCCTGACGGAGGGCGGCCAGAAGATGATCGCCTTGCTCATGGAGATCACCGACGTTCATTCGCTCGGCATCAAGTCGACGCAAGGCCTGATCATCACCGACGCGTTCTACTGGGACACCAACGAGGAGACGCGCGCCTTCTCCAAGCGCTTCAACGAGAAGGTCGGTCACATGCCGACCATGATCCAGGCGGGGCTCTATTCCGCGACCATGCATTACCTGAAGGCGATCGACGCCATCAAGACCGACGAGGCACCGAAGGTGATGGAGCAGATGCGCAAGACACCGGTCAACGACTTCTTCGCCAAGAACGGCAAGATCCGCATCGACGGCCGCATGGTCCACGACATGTATCTGTTCGAGGTCAAGAAGCCCGAGGACTCCAAGGGCGAGTGGGACCTCTACAAGCTGATCGCCACCGTGCCCGGCGACGAGGCCTTCCGTCCGCTCGACAAGGGCGGCTGCCCGCTGGTGACGCACTGAAGTTCTTCTCCCTCTTCCCGCTTGCGGGGAGAGGTTGGGAAGAGCACGACAGCGCGCCCGGCAAAAACCGGGCGCGCCTCGTTTAGCCGTTCAGAGCCGCGTTACTCCGAGTATTTGAACTCGGGCATGTTCTTCAGCTCGTCCTTGCTCGCATTGAACACGGCGTGGTCCGGATACCATTTCGACGCGGACGTGGCCGTCGTTGTCGTCGCGGGCTTGTTGTCGGTGCCGGTCGCGGCACCCGTCGTGGTAGTCGCCGCGGGCCGGTTGGCTGCGCTGTTCGGGTTGTTCCCGGCAGCGCCGGTGTAGGCAACCGCCTCGTTGACGAATTTCAGCTTCTCAAAGGGCACCGCAACCAGATGCTCGCCCAGGCCGAGGAAGCCGCCGACGCCGATCACAGCGATCTTGATGTTACCGCTCTTGTCCATCAGCAGATCGTTGATCGAGCCGATGTTCTCATTGGCGTCGTTATAGACCTTGATGCCGTCCATCTTGGACGTACGCCACTGTCCCGACGCGGTCGTGGTGGTCGTCGTCGCCGCGGCAGCCGGCGCCTTGTCGGTGGTGGCGGTCGGATTTTGCGCGAACGCAACGGTTGCGAGCAGTGCGGTACCGGCAAGACCGGCCGCGATCGATTTCATCAACATATTGTCCTCTCCTTCAGCAGAAAACTTGTGCGGAGAAAACAGCTCGGATCAGTCCCAGTTCCGCGCGTGCTGCAATTTCGTCGCGTGCTGCGCGAGCATCTGGGCTGCGTTCAATTGTTCCTAAGTCACTCAGGAACATTTCGCAGCGCACGATTTCGTGGATAAATTCATGCGGCGCGCGCGATCGCGATCGCCCACGGCGGCGAGCTGTCGCTGCACGACCCGGAGCCGCATGGGCCGATCGTGCGGATGCAATTGCCGGTACGGCAGCAGCCGCAGCTTGCGGCTTAAGCCATGATCCGGACCCGAAGGGTCGCGCCAGCGCAAAGTGTGCAGCGGTTTTCCGAAAAGATCAGGCCCGAAGACTAAACCTCAGGCCGCAAGCGGCGGGTGCGCGACGGCTCCCTCATCAAAAATCGCAACCGCCTCGAAGCGATAATTGCAAGCACGGCATGTCCAAAGATAGGAGATGCGTCCGTCGCCCGCCTCGATCCAATCAGGTTGGGGGATCGGCGCGCCGCATTGCGCACAGGGATTTTGCCTGGGAATGTCGCCGATGTGTGCCTTCACCACGTTTGCTTTTGTCATGGCACCTCTCCCGATTTGCGCCGCTCTCTTACTCGCTTTCGGGCCCGCACGCGAATAGACAGGCCCGCTGTCGCGAATGACGGCTTCGTCTGCATGACAAGCCCTACGCCGGCCTTGCGTCCGAATGACGGCTCTGCGCTGCAAAAACGTAATCGGAGGCGTTTCGCCACATCATCGCCGCGTTCGCGGGGCCTAACGCGAGCGGGCGCAGGTGAGCGGTGCCGAGGAACATTTGATGAAAATTTTACATGTCGCCGCGCTGCTCGCGGCCGGACTGACGTTGCCACAGGCCGCATTCGCGGGCCAAGCGGAGTACGCCGAGATGGTCGCGGCCCATGCCCGCGCCAACGGCGTGCCGGAGGCGCTGGTGCATCGCGTCATAATGCGCGAAAGCCGCTATCAGCCCGGCCTGGTCGGCCATGGCGGCACCATCGGGCTGATGCAGATCAAGCTCGCGACCGCGCGCGGGGTCGGCTACACCGGCGACGCCGCCGGCCTGCGCGATCCCAATACCAACCTCACCTATGCCGTGAAATATCTCGCCGGCGCCTATCACGCCGCCAATGGCGATCACGCCCGCGCCGTGCGTTATTTCGCCGGCGGCTATTACTACGCCGCAAAGCGGCAGCGGCAGGAGGCCGTGCAGGTCGCCAATACGAGCGAGGCCAATATGGGCGCCCCTTGGCTCGAGCCGAACGGCAATCCGCAGCCGATATTCGGCGCCGCGCCGCACAGGAAGCTCGCCCAGCGCGTCCGCAACGCCCGGGCGCAGGCGCCCAGGTAAGCGCGGTTCCCGCCCAAGCGCGTTGACCACCCTGCCCTGCTGGCATACATTAGAGCCGTTCCGAGGGGTGCTCCGAGGAGGAGCTGAGATACCGCTAAATGGGCAAATCCGCCCAGGACCGCGGTGACCCTTTGAACCTGATCCGGGTCATGCCGGCGAAGGGACAGGGATGTTGCAGACGACCAAGCGACCGGATTCCCCGGTATCCATCATCGGCGCAGGCATCGCAGGCGCCTGGCAGGCCTTGCTGTTCGCGCAGGCCGGCCACGCCGTCACCTTGCACGAGCGCGGTGACGCCGACATGACCGATGCCACCAGCCATTGGGCCGGCGGCATGCTCGCGCCCTATTGCGAGGCGGAAGTTTCCGAACCGATCATCTCCAGGCTCGGCCTGCGCTCGCTCGACATCTGGCGGCGCGAGCTGCCCGACACGCCCTTCAACGGCTCGCTGGTCGTCGCCCACCCGCGCGAGCGCAGCGACTTCGAGCGTTTTGCCCGGATGACCGAGGGCCATCGCCGGCTCGATGCCGCCGGCCTTGCCGAGCTCGAGCCCTCGCTCGAAGGCCGCTTCCGCGACGCGCTGTTCTTTCCGACCGAGGGCCATGTCGAGCCGCGCCGCGTGCTCCCGAAACTGCACGAGCGCATCCGCGCCGCCGGCGGCACCATCAAGTTCGAAAGCGACGTCGCCGCGGCCGAACTCGCAAAACTTGATCCTGAAGGCATCGTGATCGACTGCCGCGGCCTTGCTGCGCGCGACGAGCAGCCCGGCTTGCGCGGCGTCAAGGGCGAGATGATCCTGATCGAGACCAGCGAGGTGCAGCTTGCGCGGCCGGTGCGGCTGATCCATCCGCGCTGGCCGCTCTATGTGATCCCGCGCGAGGACAATCTGTTCATGCTCGGCGCGACCTCGATCGAGGCCGAGGACACCGGCGTCAGCGTCCGCTCGGCGCTGGAGCTGTTGGGCGCGGCCTATGCCGTGCATCCCGCCTTCGGCGAGGCCCGCATCGTCGAATTCGGCTCCGGCCTGCGCCCCGCTTTTCCCGACAATCTGCCGCGCATCGGCATTCGCGGCAACACGATCAGCGTGAACGGCCTCTACCGTCACGGCTTCCTGATCGCCCCGGCGCTGGCCGAGCTGACGCTTGGCTTTGTCGAGCGCGGCCAGATCGACAATGAGGTGATGCAATGCGCGTGATCGTGAACGGCGAGCAGCGCGAGGTGAATTCGGCCAGCGTCGACGCGCTGCTCAGCGAGCTCGACTACGAGGGCACCCATTTCGCGATCGCGCTCAACTACGACGTCGTGCCGAAGAGCCGCTGGGCCGAGACGGCGCTGAAGCCCGGCGACGAGATCGAGATCATCACGCCGCGGCAGGGAGGGTGATGATGATGGCGCGCTCGCCGAACACTCAGCTGTCATCGCCCGGCTTGACCGGGCGATCCAGTACGCCGCGGCGTCTCGGTTCTAACCGCACCGCCTCTGGAATACTGGATCCCCGCCCCCCGTGCGCAATTTGCGCACTAGGCGGGGATGACAGTGTCATTTGGAGAGACACCCCATGGTGACCTTCTACGGCAAAACCTTCCCCTCCCGCCTCCTGATCGGCAGCGCGCTCTATCCCTCGCCTGCGATCATGCAGTCGGCGATCCGCGCCTCGGGCTCGAACATCGTCACGGTGTCGCTGCGGCGCGAATCCGCCGGCGGCAAGACCGGCGATGCGTTCTGGAATCTGATCCGCGAGCTCGACGTCACGGTGCTGCCGAACACCGCCGGCTGCCGCAGCGTGCGCGAGGCGGTGACGACGGCCAAGCTCGCGCGCGAATTGTTCGGCACATCCTGGATCAAGCTCGAAGTCATCGCCGACAACGACACGCTGCAGCCCGACGTGGTCGGCCTGGTCGAAGCCGCGACCATCCTGATCAAGGACGGTTTTGAGGTGTTCCCCTATTGCACCGAGGATCTCTCGATCGCGAACCGCCTGGTCGATGCCGGCTGCAAGGTGGTGATGCCGTGGGCGGCGCCGATCGGCAGCGCAAAAGGCATCACCAACCGTGACGCGCTCAAGCTGATGCGCGAGCGGCTGCCCGATATCACGCTGGTGGTCGACGCCGGCATCGGCGCGCCGTCGCATGCGGCCGCGGCGCTCGAACTCGGCTACGACGCCGTGCTGCTCAACACCGCCATCGCCAAGGCCGCCGATCCCGTCGCGATGGCCAACGCCTTCCGCCTCGGCGTCGAGGCCGGCCGCACCGCTTTTGAGGCCGGGCTGATGAACGCCCGCGATTTCGCCTCCCCTTCCACCCCTGTCGTTGGGACACCGTTCTGGCATGCCGTATCCTGATCGCTTTTATCCCGTCGTCGACAGCCTCGCCTGGGTCGAGCGCCTGACCAAGCTCGGCGTCGGCACCATCCAGCTGCGCGCAAAGGACCTCGACGACTCGCAATCGCTGCAGATGGTCACCGACGCGCTGGCGATCACCGCGGGCACGCAAGCCAAGCTCGTCGTCAACGACTATTGGCGCGCGGCGATCGTCGCCGGCGCAAAATATCTGCATCTCGGCCAGGAGGACCTTGCCGACGCCGACCTCGCTGCCATCCGCGAGGCCGGCTTGTCGCTCGGCGTCTCCACCCACGACGATGCGGAGCTGGACACCGCGCTTGCCGCCGAGCCCGACTATGTCGCGCTGGGCCCGATCTTCTTCACCACGCTCAAATCGATGCGTTTCGAACCGCAGGGCATTCCGAAGATCACGGAATGGAAGAAGCGCGTAGGCCACATCCCGCTGGTCGCGATCGGCGGCATCAAGTTCGAGCACGCCGCGGAGATCTTTGCCGCGGGCGCGGATTCCATCGCCGTCGTCAGCGACGTCACCCAGAATGCCGACCCGGATGCGCGGGTGCGGCAATGGCTCGGCCTGTCCGCGGAGGCGGCGTGATGCGCCTCACTCTCTCACCCCGCACGCCACTGTCATCGCCCGGCTCGACCGGGCGATCCCGTACGCCGCGGCTTCTCGGCTTGAGCCGCACCGTCTCGGAGTACTGGATCCCCGCTCCCGTGCGCAATTGCGCACTAGGCGGGGATGACAGCCGAATTTGCCTCTCGCATAGCGACATCAACGAATTAAACCGGAGGATCCCATGAACATCCGCTCCAATCCCGACAAGACCGTCCCCGCCGTCACCACCGGCCCGCTGCCCTCGTCGCGAAAAATCTTCGCCTCGCCCGATGCCGCGCCCGACCTGCGCGTGCCGCTGCGCGAGATCATCCTGTCCGAAGGCGCCGGCGAACCGAACCTGCCGGTGTACGACACCTCCGGCCCCTACACCGACCCTAGCGTGACCATCGACGTCAACGCCGGTCTGGCGCGCGGCCGCAAGGCCTGGGTGCTGGAGCGCGGCGGCGTCGAGGAATATCAGGGCCGGCAGATCAAGCCGGAGGACAATGGCAGCGTCTCCACCGACAAGGCCGCGCGCGCCTTCTCGGCCTATCACCAGCCGCTGCGCGGCCGCGACGGCCACAAGATTACGCAGCTCGAATTCGCCCGTGCCGGCATCATCACCAAGGAGATGATCTACGTCGCGGCACGCGAAAATCTCGGCCGCAAGGAGCAGCTCGAGCGTGCGGAAGCAGCCCTTGCCGACGGCGAAAGCTTTGGCGCGGAAGTGCCCGCCTTCATCACCCCGGAGTTCGTCCGCAGCGAGATCGCGCGGGGACGTGCCATCATCCCCTGCAACATCAACCACGCCGAACTCGAGCCAATGATCATCGGCCGCAACTTCCTGACCAAGATCAACGCCAATATCGGCAACTCGGCGGTGACGTCATCGGTCGAGGAAGAGGTTGAGAAGATGGTGTGGGCGATCCGCTGGGGCGCCGATACCGTGATGGACCTCTCGACCGGGCGCAACATCCACACCACCCGCGAATGGATTTTGCGCAACGCGCCGGTGCCGATCGGCACCGTTCCGATCTATCAGGCGCTGGAGAAGTGCGACGGCGATCCGGTCAAGCTGACCTGGGAGCTCTACAAGGACACGCTGATCGAGCAGTGCGAGCAGGGCGTCGACTATTTCACCATCCACGCCGGCGTGCGCCTGCAATACATCCACCTCACCGCCAACCGCGTCACCGGCATCGTGTCGCGCGGCGGCTCGATCATGGCCAAGTGGTGCCTGGCGCATCACAAGGAAAGCTTCCTCTACACCCATTTCGACGAGATCTGCGATCTCATGCGCAAGTATGACGTCTCGTTCTCGCTCGGCGACGGCCTGCGTCCGGGCTCGATCGCCGATGCCAACGATCGCGCGCAATTCGCCGAATTGGAGACGCTCGGAGAACTCACCAAGATCGCGTGGGACAAGGGCTGCCAGGTCATGATCGAAGGCCCCGGCCACGTGCCGATGCACAAGATCAAGATCAACATGGACAAGCAGCTCAAGGAATGCGGCGAAGCGCCGTTCTACACCCTCGGGCCCCTGACCACCGACATCGCGCCGGGCTACGACCACATCACCTCGGGCATCGGCGCCGCCATGATCGGCTGGTTCGGCTGCGCCATGCTCTGCTACGTCACGCCGAAGGAGCATCTCGGCCTGCCCGATCGCAACGACGTCAAGGTCGGCGTCATCACCTACAAGATCGCCGCCCACGCCTCCGATCTCGCCAAGGGTCACCCGGCAGCCCAGCTGCGCGACGACGCGCTCTCCCGCGCCCGTTTCGACTTCCGCTGGAGCGACCAGTTCAACCTCGGCCTCGACCCCGAGACCGCCAAGAACTTCCACGACGAGACCCTGCCGAAGGAAGCCCACAAGGTCGCGCATTTCTGCTCGATGTGCGGCCCAAAATTCTGCTCGATGAAGATCACGCAGGACGTCCGCGACTACGCCGCGACGCTGAACGACCCGAACGGCGTGGGCATGTCGATGAGCGGCACCGCCGAGGACGGCATGGCTAAGATGAGCGCGAAGTTCAAGGAGATGGGCGAGAACTTGTATCTGGATGCGGAGAAGGTGAAGGAGAGCAATCGGGTGTTGTGAGCGGGCCCGTGCGAACTTTGGGGGCGACGATCGTCGCCCCCAAAGTTGGAAACGCAATGCGAACGGCCCATGCGGTCTGAAATACTACCAGGACTACCACCGTACGGACCTCCGGCCATCTCTTTGACCGGACACGGTGAGCGCGAATTTCGGGAAGGTTTGGTTGTCCGCTTCTATCCCAAGGGTTCCGATCCATGGATCGGCAATTTCGTGGGAGGCATCTTCGATTGCACCACTGTGCTCGATCATCCCAACGGAAGGGACGTGATCGTTGTCGCGTGTGGCGATACTTGCATTATCGATCCGGAACACCACGCCATTCGAGATCGCATTGCAAGTGACACCGGACAAGTGATTGCGGTACCGGCTCTTGGACTGGTGGTTTTCCAAGGGTTGGTCGATTTTAGCGCGGTTCGGTCAGATGACCTGTGATGGATTAGTCCGCGGATTTCGTGGGATAGCTTCCGCAGTATCAATGTCCACGAAACCAAACTTACCGGCGAAGCATGGTCTGCAATTGGAGACTCTTGGGTATCATTCAGCCTCGATCTTTTGACAGACCACTGCACCGACGGAGTTTATGAGTTAGATGCGGCTCGGGCGGTGCGTGTGACGCGCAAATCGGACTAGCGCGGGCAAGCGTAGCCCGGATGAGCGCAGCGACATCCGGGTCTTTGCCGCCCCGCATATCACTCCGTTCATGCGGGCTACAGCCGCGGATAATTGACGTGCCGGATACATCCCCTCACCGCCTCCCCGACCAGCTCCTTCCCAACCTCCGTCTCGTCTTCGTCGGCACCGCCGCCTCGACGCGGTCGGCCGAGCTCGGGCACTATTACGCCCATCCCGGAAACCGCTTCTGGCGCGCGATTCATGAGGCCGGGATCACGCCGCGGCGCTATCAGCCGGGCCAGTTCGCAAGCTTGCTCGATCTCGGGATCGGCTTCACCGATCTTTCCAAATCGGGCGCCGGGATGGATCACCAGATCGCGGCGGAGACGATCGACGTGCCGGGGTTCAGGGCCAAGATCGAAAAGTATCAGCCAAGGACAATTGCGTTCACGAGCAAGAAGGCGGCGAGCTTGTTTTATGGCAGGCCGTCAAGCGGGATTGCGCTGGGGCGGCAGCTGCGGGATGAGAGTCTGCCCGAGATGTTCGTGCTGCCCTCGCCGTCCGGCGCGGCGTCCGGGCATTGGACGCTGGAGCCGTGGCGCGAGCTTGCGGCGTGGATCGCTGCAACGGAATAGTCGAGAGTGTCCCCGCTTTGGCCTGCTCGCGTGTCCCGGGCAAGCGAAGCGCAGACCCGGGACCCAGAAGCTCCGGCACGGATGCGGCATGGGCCCCGGCTCTGCAGCGCACCACGCCGCGAAGAGCGGCGCGATGCGCTGCGTCCGGGGCACGGGCACCTGCCTCACCCAGCATACGCCCTATCCAAATCCGCAATCACGATCTTTCTCATCTGCATCATCGCCTGCATGACGCGGTTCGCCTTGCTGCGGTCGGGGTCGCCGAGGTAGCGGCCGAGCGCTGATGGGATCACCTGCCAGGACAGCCCGAACCTGTCCTTGAGCCAGCCGCAGCGGGATTCTTCGCCGCCGTCGGCGGTGAGCCTGTCCCAGAAATAATCGACTTCCGCTTGCGTCTCCACGCTGATGAAGAACGACACCGCTTCGTTGAACTTGTATTGCGGGCCCCCGTTGAGCGCGTTGAAGCGCTGGCCTTCGAGCTCGAACACCGCCATGAAGTCGCTGACGGTCTCAACCTTGGCGTTGGGAAACACCGATTTGTAGAAGGCGACGGCCGCCGGCACGTTGTTGTCGAACCAGAGAAACGGCGTGATGGAGGTCATGAACGGATATCCTTTCGCCTCGGGCGGGCGCGCGGCGGCGCGCCGATGTTCCAAGGACGTGGCAGGTAGGGACGTTCCGACAGCGGCGGCGGGATTTTCTTGTAGCCCGGATGAGCGACAGCGACATCCGGGGCCGGCAGCTGCCCCGCATATCGCTATCGCTCATGCGGCCTACGGGGTCCACGAAAACGCATTAACCTGTCGGAATCCACTCATTCCATTCGTCCTCCGAACGCAAAACGCGATCAACCCCGGAGCCCCTCCCGATGCCCCCCACCATCACCGCCTTCGAAAGCTCGCCCGACCGCGGCAAGGGGCAAGCCCGCGACATGCGGGTGCGCTGGGCGCTCGAAGAGGTCGGCCAGCCTTACGACGTGCGTCTGGTTTCGTTCCAAGCGATGAAAGAACCCGCGCATCTCGCCCTGCATCCATTCGGGCAGATTCCGACCTACGAGCACGGCGATCTCGCCCTGTTCGAGTCCGGCGCGATCGTGCTCCATATCGCCGAGCGTCACGCCGGGCTGCTGCCGACGGAGCCGCACGCCCGGGCCCGCGCGATCGCCTGGATGTTTGCTGCGCTGAGCACGCTGGAGCCGCCGATCGTCGAGCTCGGGATGGCCATGCTGTTCGAGCGCGACAAGAGCTGGTACGCGGAGCGGCTGCCCATGCTGCAGGATCGCGTCCATGTCAGGCTCGGCGAATTGGCCCGTCGCCTCGGCGATGCCGACTGGCTCGACGGCGCGTTCAGCGCCGGCGACCTCATGATGGTGACAGTGCTGCGCAGGTTGAACGCATCAGGCATGCTGGACGAATATCCAGATATCGCCGTCTATGTGGCTCGCGGCGAAGCGCGGCCCGCGTTCAGGCGGGCGTTCGATGCGCAATTGGCGGTGTTCACCGGGGCACGCTTGGCGCCCTAAAGATCGAAATTGGTCGGCAGCATCACCACGTCGCGGATGGTCATGCCGCGCGGCCGCGTCAGCATGAACATCACGACCTCAGCCACGTCGCCGGCCTCCAGCAGGCTTCCCGAGTCCCTGGCTTCCTTCAGCTTCTCCGGCGGCCAGTCCGCGAGCAAGGCGCTGACGACCGGACCGGGCGAAATCGAGCCGACGCGGATGCCGTGCTTGAAGACCTGGCGCCGCACCGTCTGGACGAAGCAGTTCACCGCCCATTTGGACGACGCATAGACCGGCTCCCATGGCGTGGGAAAATGCGCCGCCAGCGAGCTCGTGACGATGATGTCGCCGGTCCCGCGCGCGATCATGTGCGGCAGCACGTCGTGTACGTTCTTCATCACGACGTTGACATTCAGGTTCAGCATCCGGTCGATCGCCATGGTGTCGGCATCGACCAGATCGCCACCGACATACGTCCCGGCATTCGCATGCAGGATATCGAGCTGGCCGGCCTGCTCCAGAACGCGCGGCAGCACCGTTGCACAGTCTTTTGGGTCCAGCAGATCGATGAGCAGCGGGATCACCGCGTCGCCGTGCTTGTCGCGGAGCGCCTTCAGCGCGGCCTCATCGCGGTCGACCATCACCACGCGCGCGCCGGCGGCCAGCATCGCCTCGGTGCTGGCCAATCCGATGCCCGACGCAGCCCCGGTCACGGCCGCCACCTTGCCGTCCAACTCTCTCGCCATGGGATCCCCATCTTGCCGAGGTCACTGGGATCGTGAGTATAGCGACCCCGGCCGGAATTGTCGGGAAGAGATGGTGGGCGCGGCGCTTGCGCCCCATTTCCCCCTACGACATCGGCCTTACCGCAGCGTGATCGCAAGCCCGCTCAGATCCGCATTCGCCATCAGGCCGACCTGCGTGCCGGACAGCTCGAGCACGGCGCCCTTCTGGTTGGTCAGCACGATCGCACGCGCGCCGCGGCCCACTGCGATGCCCGCACCGGCGGCGCCATAGACGCCGGCGATGTCGGAGGGCCGGTTGATGTTGGAGACGCGGCCGCGCAGCACGGTCTTGGAGCCGCCGAAGACGAGGCCGTAGTCGAGCCCGCCGGTCGAGAGCGAATAGGCGCGGCCGCGGAAGTTCAGCACGCCCGAGCCGCCGGAGCCGCCGATGATCCAGCCCGCCTTGTAGATCGTCAGCACCACGGTGCCGCCGTCGGCCAGAGCCGAGGTCGAGAGGCCGGCAAGCGCGGCAATGCCGACCAGCGCGGCGCGGAGGGTGGATGCGAACTTCATGGGAGTCTCCGGGGGCTATTCTTCAAGGAGGGAAACGAATCGAACGAGCGGAATCTATCCGATGGATCGGGGCGGCAACATGATGGGATGGGCGCGAGTCGCGGTCTGTAGCAACACACCCAACTGTCATCGCCCGGTTCAACCGGGCGATCCAGTATTCCAGAGAGAGCGATAGTGAACCGAAACCGCGGCGTACTGGATGCCCCGGTCGAGCCGGGGCATGACGGCGGAGTTTGGCGCGACAAGACGCTCACCCGCCATCATGCCATTCTGCCCCTGTTTTGCCCGACGGAGCAACGATTATTTTGTTTTTCCCGAAGTGAAAAAGAAAGCTCAATGATTCCTGCTAGATGCCTACTGTGCATGGGGTTGTTTTCGCGTTTTTTGTTGGAGGCGCCCCGAGCTGCCGCTACGCTTGCGCTTCCAGCCCTCCATCCGAGGTGATCCCATGCCGATCCAGCATTTCGCGCCCCCGCCGCACGTCAAGGCGCCGCCGCTGTCCTTTGCCACGCGCGCAGGCGATCTCCTGTTCGTCTCCGGCATTCCCGGCTTCGACGCGAACGGCGCGCTGCCCGACGGCTTCGAGGCGCAGTTCGCCAATGTCGCCATCAACATCAAGCGCGTGCTGGCGGAGGCCGGCGCCGAGATCCGCGATCTCGTCAAGGTCAACGTGCTGCTGACCCGCGCCTCCGACGTCGCCGCCATGAACGCGCTCTATGCCGGCGCCTTCGGCCCGCCGCCCTACCCTGCCCGCACCACCTGCGTGATCCACGCACTGCCCGATCCGAAGATGCTGATCGAGATCGAGGCGGTGGCGTCGCTGGCCAAGAGTTAGACGTGTGATCGTCAGGCGATAGTCAAGGGATAAGGGTCGTCCGAACAGCCGACCAACGGCTGACATATCCGTGAACGGTCGCCGCCCCGCTTGCCAGCCACGCAGATTTGCCGCACCAGTTTTCTCTCACGTTCCCATCAGGAGATATTTCATGCGTCGCGTTCTCGCCCTTTGTGCCGTTGCCGGCATCGCCACCTCCGTGTTCGCCGTGCCGGCCTCTGCGGCAGTCGGCTATTACGTGATCCGCTGGGACAACACCGGCATTTGCCAGGTCTGGAACGAGGACCTCAAGTACAAGCCGTTCCAGTGGGGCGTGTCGACCTACAAGGTCGTCAGCAAGCCGCTCCCGACCTTCACGGCCGCCTCGGAGCTCCAGATCAAGCTGCGCGCGGAGCGCCGCTGCACGCTCTAGGCGTGAGGCGACAGACCGGATTTCAAAGGGCGGATCGCGCAAGCGGACCGCCCTTTTCTTTTGGACGGACCACCGGTTTTTCGGCCGACGTCACGCATTTTCCGCGCACACGCTTTGAACCTGGCCGGTTGGCGGACCCACTCACATCTTGTCCGGGGCGCACCAGCGTCCGACTCCAAGTCTGACGTCCGTAGCCCGGATGAGCGAAGCGATATTCGGGAATTCCCGGTCAGCCTCCCTGGGCTCGCTCACCGAAAGCAATCCCACTTTCGCCGGCATCGCCCGCCCAGTCTTCCGAGAGCAATCCCGCCCGCGCATATCGGTGAAAGGACGAATGCGGCCAATCACAAACGCGCTGGACGTAGCGATGCTTGACGGGGTTGAAGTGAATGTAATCCACGTGGCGGGCGAAATCATCTTCGTCGCGAACCGTGTGCTCCCAGTAGCGTCGTTGCCACAGAGCCAATTCTCCATTGGAGTGGCGGGCTACGTCGATACCCGCATGCAGTAGTGCGCTGCTGAAATGCCCCTCGATCCTTCGCCAACGTCCCGCGAAATCGGCGTCATGCGGCGGGAGGCTCATGACGACATGCAAATGGTCCGGAAGGATCACGATCGCATCGACCTCGAACGGGCGCTCCCTGCGAGCGGCCCGGAAGGCATCACGCAGGGCGCCAACGTTTTCAATCAAAATGGTCGATCTGCGGTCGAAGAGCGCTACAGTGAAAAAGTAGGTGCCGCCGGGAAGAAAATTTCTGCGATACAAAACCATGGGCTAGACCCGTCCCGGATGTCGCTTCGCTCATCCGGGCTACAGGATAGCACATGAGCCCTCACGCGTCCTTGTACGCGCCGGGATGGATCAGGAGGTCGCGCGCGGCGGCGAGGTCGATGAACGCTTCCGCGCTGCCGCCCTGGTCGGGGTGTATGCCCTTGGCGGCGCGGCGATACGCCTGATTGATGTCCTCGCAGGTGAGCTGCACCGCGAGCGGCAGGCCGAGCACCTTGCGGGCACGATCCTCGCTGGACAATTTTTTCGGCGCAGCATTGCGGCGCCCGAAGCGCGGCGCGGTCAGGTCGTGAACGAACATCGAGCACCACGCCGAGACGGCGCCGTGCCGCCAGCGTGACGCTGTGATCGTCATTGTCCACGGCCTGGCGCAGCACAGGAAGCGCCTGCTCGGCGGCCTGACGCAGCATGGTATCGGTGCTCATCCGCGCGATCTCGGCCACCAGCCGTCCGGCCTCGGCCCAATCGGCGCCGTCCACCGACCGCAGGCGTTCGAGTGCGAGTTTCCAGGATTCGAGCCGTTCCATCATGCGCGCAACGTTTAGCAATCAAGATCAGTATGCCAAGGGCGCCGTTTCCGACCCCTTAATTTCGAGTTAGCCTTTCATGAAACTTCGAAAAGAAATCGGGAGGAAATTGTCATGGCATTGCTCGCAAACCATATCGCCGTCATCACGGGCGCCGGTTCGGGCATCGGCCGGGCCATCGCGGCCGGCTACGCCCGCGAGGGCGCGCAGGTGGTGCTGCTCGACGTCAACGCCGACACGGTCGCGGAAGCCGCCGAGGGGATCCGCAAGTCCGGCGGCAAGGCCGAGAGCTTTGCACTCGACGTCACCAGACGCGACGACTGCTTCGCGCTCGCCAGGCAAGTCGCCGACAAGGTCGGGCAGGTCTCGATCCTCGTCAACAATGCCGGCATCACCCGCCGCAACGCCTTCACCGCCGATACCGAGACGGTGGCGAAGGATTGGAATGACATCATCTCGCTCAACCTCAACGGCGTCTTCAACATGACGCAGGCGTTCCTCGCGCCCTTGCGAGCAGCCAAGGGCCGCATCGTCAATATCGGATCGATCCAGTCCTTCGTGCATCTGCGCACGCCGAGCTCGGCGGCCTACACCACCTCGAAACACGGCGTGCTCGGCTTCACCAAGGCGCTCGCGGTCGAGCTCGGCAAGGAGGGCGTGCGCGTCAATGCAATCGGGCCGGGCTTCATCGAGACTAACATCAACGCCAATGTGCGTGCGACCAATCCGGCGCTGGTGCAGGCTTTCGTCGATCACACCCCGCTGGCGCGCACCGGCAAGCCCGAGGACATCGTGGGTCCCGCGATCTTCCTTGCGTCGGACATGTCGGCCTACGTCACGGGAACGATCGTGATGGTGGATGGCGGATACCGGACGGTGTGAGCGGGAGGGATGCCTGCTTTGCGGGGTATGCTCGCAGGAATATGCAATCCGTGCCAATCGCGGCGGCGCGGCGGCATTCCCAAGGTCAATTCGTGCGATCGCCCGCTGTTAATCTTTCGTTAACCAAACCCGCCCACCGTAGATCTACGGCTTGGGGGTCGTTTGTTCTCGATCCGCTTCCAAAGACGGAAGCGGGCGTTGATCGGGGAGTGTGTCGATGACCACTGTTCATGTCGCTGCGTCCGAACCGGGCGCGTATGTCCTTTCACCGAACCAGATCGTTCCGCTGCTGATCGGCGCGACCGTCGACGAGGTCGAGCGTGAGCTCGTGCTGCAGACGCTCGCCCGCTGCGACGGCAATCGCACGCGCGCCTCACGCGTGCTCGGCCTCTCGGTGCGCACGTTGCGCAACAAGATCAGGCTCTATGCCGCCTCCGGCATAGAGGTGCCGGCCTATCACGACTAGCGCGCGATGTGCCGCCGATTGGTGTTGATCATGCCCAGGCGCGAGCCCGGGCGGAATTGCCGCTGTCGTCAAACGCCGCTAATTAGCTTGCTTCCGGTCGAGGGAGCAGCGGCGTGGCAGACGAACAAAAACGGCAGGGACCTCAGGGACCGCGCGGACGGCAGGGCGAACCGGGGCGGCCGGGACCGCAGGGTCATCCGGGCAAGCGCGGGCCGGATGGCGCGCGTGGCAAGCCAGGACCTCAGGGCAAGCCGGGGCCGATCGGGAAGCCCGGACCGCTGGGCAAGCCCGGCCCGCAAGGCAAGCAGGGCGAAGCGGGACCGCGCGGGGCGCCGGGGACACAGGGACCTGTCGGGCCGCAAGGGCCGGCGGGGCCGCAAGGCCCGCGTGGTGAAGCCGGACCTCCGGGCCAACTTCCGTCGATCGAACAGGTGCTGCCGTGGCTCGATCAGCTGCTCGACGCCTGGGACGAACGCCGCCGCCAGCGCGAGCATGAGGCTGCCGAGCGCGAGGCGCTGGAAGCCGCGGTGCAGGAGACCGACGACGCGCCCCTCGATGACGAAGACGAGGACAGCGAAGGCGATCACAGGAAGAAGAAGAAAAAGAAGAAGCACGGCCACAAGGACTGACGGACGAATCTATTTCGTCCCATTCTCGCGTCGCGGCAGCATGCCCATGCGCTCGAACTGCCAGCGCATGGCGCGGTACCAGAGATAGCCGACCGCTGCGCCGCACAAGGCCAGGATCACGACGTTCGCGCTCGAGAACGAGCCGCTCCACCACGTCATCCACGCGGTCCACAGCAACGTGAAAACGATGGCACCTGCTTTCAGCGGAAGAAGGGGGCGGCTCATGGTCGTGCTCCGGGGTGTCAAAAGCCCGGCGAACATCATCGCGCGCTGAGACCGTTGTCACCGTGAGGCAGGTCACGGAACGGACCTTCGAGCCGCCTAACCGAACCGCAGCCGCGAACGTTCCTTGGCCTTTTCCGCTTCGACCTCACGATCACGCGCCGGCGCATGGGTGTGCAGCGACGTCAGGAGTTTTCGCGCAGCCTCCGAGACCTCCGCCACCGCACGATCGAAGGCCGCCTCGTTGGCCTGCGACGGCTTGTTGAAGCCAGACAGTTTTCGAACGAACTGGAGCGCGCTGGCGTGGATCTCATCCTCGGTCGCCTCCGGCTCGAAGTTGAACAGCGTCTTGATGTTGCGGCACATGCAGTCTCTCCTGACCTTTCCCTCAAGGACGACCGGCGAAAACGAAATCCTACATCCTTCCGGACAGTTCTGCTAAGTTCCGCCGCAACGCGGCCGCCGACCAGAGCCGCACGGGGGAAATCGACATGAAAGCTTCTTGCGCGGCGCTGTCAGCCATCCTGTTGTCCGTCTCGTTGGCGGCCATCTCGACATCCGCATGGGCGGCCGATTATCCGACGCCGAAGCAGGGCGCCTGGATCGCCAGGGATTTCAAGTTCCACACCGGCGAGACCATGCCGGAGCTGAAGCTGAACTACACAACCGTGGGTGAGCCGAGCGGCCAGCCGGTCCTGGTGCTGCATGGCACCGGCGGCTCGGGCGCGAGCATGCTGTCATCAGCCTTTGCCGGCGAGCTGTTCGGCGCGGGGCAGCCACTCGATGCCTCCAAATATTACATCATCATCCCCGATAATATCCGTCATGGCAAATCGTCAAAACCGTCCGACGGGATGAAGACGAGCTTCCCGAAATACGACTACAACGACATGGTCGAGGCCCAGTATCGCCTGGTGACGGAAGGGCTCGGGGTCAAGCATCTGCGGCTCGTCATCGGCAATTCGATGGGCGGCATGCACACCTGGTTGTGGGGCGAGAAATATCCGAAGGCGATGGACGCGCTGATCCCGATGGCCTCGCAGCCGACCGAGATGGCATCCCGAAACTGGATGCTGCGGCGGATCATGCTCGACACCATCCGCAGCGACCCCGACTACAACGGCGGGAATTACACCAGCCAGCCGCGCATGATGAAATACGCCATCACCGCCTACGGCATCGCGAGCATCGGTGGAACGCTGGCCTATCAATCGCAGGCGCCGACGGCGGCGAAGGCCGACAAGATCGTCGACGAGCGGCTGGCCATGCCGATCACGGCAGATGCCAACGACTTCGTCTACCAGTGGGAGTCTTCGCATGACTACAATGCCGGCGAGAAGCTGGAGGCCATCGAAGCGCCGCTGCTGCTGATCAATTCAGCCGACGACGAACGCAACCCGCCTGAGACCGGCATCACGGACGCTGCGATGACGCGGGTGAAGAACAGCAAACTGTATCTCATCCCGGCAAGCACCGAGACGCGCGGCCACGGCACCACCGGAAACGCCAAATTCTACAGCGAGCAGGTCCAGCAATTTCTGCAAGCCGCGCCGCAGCAAACGATCGAATCTGCGCGCCGCTGATTTTGCATCGCATCAACGGCCGTCTAGCCCGCATATTATTTGAGCATGCATTACGCTGACGGCTCGGGCTTAATTGCGTCGATGTCCGAATCGACGCGCGGGATAATCGCGCGCCAACGGCACGACACGCGATGAGGAGGATCGCATGCACAGGCTCGCACTGTGCGTTTGGCTGGCCGCACTGACGGGCGCCGCGTTCGCGTTCGACAACGGGCAATATGATCACGTCCCGCCCGACATCCGCGCCTGGTTCAAGAGCGTGATCGCACCGAACGGCGTGCCCTGCTGTGACGTCTCCGACGGCCATCGCACGGAGTACGACGTGCGCAGCGGTGCCTATTGGGTGCCGATCGAGGGACAATGGATGGAGGTGCCCGAGCGCGCCATCATCCGCGACCGCGGCAATCCGGTCGGCCAGGCCGTGGTGTGGTACGTCCGTCACCGCGGCGCCATCATCATCAGTTGCTTCGTGCCGGCGGATGCGGTGTAGCGCGATAGCGCCTCGACGCGGCGTGTGCTAGCTCGGCCGATAGCTCCTGTGAACGACTGAACGCGAGCTCGCGCTCTATCCGCCTTGCGTGTGGGCGGCAAGCATCAAGCAGGTCCTGGAGGGCCATCGACCTTCCACCCATCCCCAACAGCTGGCTCTATCACGGGCCGCGGCTGGCGCTGCAGCCAGTCCTGATCTGGTGGGCTCTGAACTGCGCTGGCGTGATCGACTGGACGCGGCGGCGTGACAAAGGGGGATAGCGATCGGGCCGAGAGATGATATTCTCGGGGCATTCCACCAGGGAGACCTTCGTGACTGATCTTTGCGCCGAAGACCTCGCCACCATCTATGCCCAGCCGAGCCCGCGCGTGATCGCGAAAGCGCGCCCCGCAATCGACACGCATGCGAAGAAATTCATCGAGATGTCGCCGTTCTGCGTGCTCGCGACATCGGGAGCGGACGGCAGCGTCGATGCCTCACCACGCGGCGGCGGCGTTGGCTTCGTCCACGTCGCCGGCCCCAACCAGCTGCTGATGCCTGATCGCTCCGGCAACAACCGGATCGACAGTTTTCGAAATGTCGTCGAGGGCTCGGGCTTCGTGCATCTGTTGTTCTTCGTCCCCGGCATCGACGAGACGCTGCGCGTCGGCGGCCGCGGCTCGCTGTCCGCCGATCCGGACCTGCTCGCCTCGATGGTGGAGTTTGGCAAGTCGCCGCGCGCGGTGCTGAACGTCGCCGTCAGCGAAGTCTATTTCCACTGCGGCAAGGCACTGATGCGCTCGAAGCTTTGGTCGTCCGAGAAGGTGCCGCGCTCGGTGATGCCGAGCATCGTCGAGGTGGTCCACGAGCAGACCGGCCTTGGTGAGCCGCAGAGTCAGGAGATCGTGGAAGAGCTCTACAAGACGCAGTTGTAGCTGGCGTCCAGGCTGTCGTCCCGGCCTGGTGCGCAATCGCGCATCAGGCCGATACGGAGTTGTGCCATCGCTAACGCGCCGAACTAATGCCCGTCCCCCTCGAGCCCGCCAACGTGCTTCTGGGTGTAGAGTTCGAGGCCGATGCGGCCGATCAGGTCGAGCTGGGTCTCGAGGAAGTCGATGTGGTGCTCCTCGTCGCTCATCAGCTTCTCGAACAGATCACGCGTCACGTAGTCCTTGACGCTGTGGCAGTAGGTCGCCGCTTCCTGATAGAGCGCCCGCGCGCTCATCTCGGCGGCGAGATCGCACTCGATGATCTCCTTGACGTTCTGGCCGATGCGCAAGGGATCGAGCACCTGCATGTTCGGGAAGCCGTCGAAGAACAGGATTCGCTCGGTGAGCTTATCGGCGTGCTCCATCTCCTCGATGGACTCCTTGCGCCAGACCTTGGACATGTCCCGCAGGCCCCAATTGTCGAGGAAGCGGTAGTGCAGCCAATACTGGTTGATCGCAGTCAGCTCGTGACGCAGTGCCTTGTTGAGATAGTCGATAACTTTTGCGTCGCCCTGCATGGTTCACTCCAGCTCTTGCAGTCCAAATCGGCCGTAAACCGAATTTAGAACGCTTCTAAATGAGTTTGAAGACTGGAGCAACCGGCTACGGGGACGCAGCCGGGGAAAAGCTCAGCCAGGGTTGCGGAGCATTTCAGCAGGCCGCGAGGGCGAACTCGGCCGGCTGGGCCGTCTCGTCGTTCGCCGCCACAGTGTGGTTGTGCGGGCAGCCGGAGCAGCAGGACGTGGCACAGGTGCCAAGCGCTTCGTCGATAATGGTCTTGATCGTCCGAGCGCAGCGGCCGCATTCGGCGCTACAGCCGAGACACCCATAGACCTGCTTGGCATGGCGCACAGCGTCGTCGGACTCGGCGACGGCGGCGCGGATGTCGTCATCGCTCAGCACGTTACAGGAACAAACGATCATGGAAGCGGCAGGCCCTTTGGTGATGCGCCATCATCGATATTTAAGGGGCCGGCCGGATGCAAAAGGAAAAAGCGGAATTTGAAGCTATTCCAAACTAGCCCGGAAACAGCCTAGAACGGCTCTAAAATAGGGCCTTGCACTGGATCAAGATTGCGGCGGACCTAGTCGCCCCCACCGCCTCCACCATCGCCGCCGCCCCCGCAATCTCCGCCACTACTGCCGCTATCGCTGCTGGAACAGCTGCCGCCGTCGGTCGCGCAGCCGGAACTATCGCTGGAAAACCAACTCCCAAACGAGAAGCCGTCGCTCGTGCCGGTGGCGGTGTCGCCGCCGCCATTGACGCTGGCCCCGGCGCGGGAGCCGCGCTGGCCGCGGTTCTGGAGATGGGTAATCCAGCCGTAGCCGATCGCGAAGACGATCCCGGCAGCGATCAATGCATTTATCATCGCGTTACCCATCGTCGCCCTCCCCTGGCTGGGCTGCGGTCCCTACCGATTGGTCGCCCCGGCAAAGGTGCCGTTCATTGATCATTCAAACGAAGTATGGAACTTTACCCTCAAAGAGTTCCCGCGTGTTTGCTCGAAAGGTCAGCCAATGAAGAAGTCGCTCCTGGCAATTGCTGCCGTCGCCGCTGTGGCCCTTAGCGCCATTACACCAGCCCAGGCGCAACGCGGCGTCGCCGCGGGTGTGGCAGCCGGAATCATCGGCGGCGCCATTGTCGGTGGGGCGCTGGCCTCTCCGTATTATTACGGGCCAGGCCCTGGCCCGGGCTACGCATATGGTCCCGGATATGGCGCCGGCTACTATCCGCCGCGCTACTATGCGCCGGGCCCGGGCTACGTCGCGGACGACTATTACGGCAACGGCTGCGTCTGGCAGAAGCAGCGCTTCTGGGACGGTTATGCCTGGCGCGTCCGCCGCGCCAGAGTCTGTGGCTGAAGTCGCCCCAAGCCGGCTCATTCCAGATGCGCCGTCCATTTAGGGGCCTGAAAAAGACCGCTTTTTCTCGTCACAGCTCCGTGTGCGTTTACCGCGGATTGACCATTTGCGCGCTTCCTAGCTGCAAGGCCAATTCCATCAGAGTCTGCGTGAACCTTTGAACCCCGGGCGCTCCTAACAAGGAGCATCCATCTCTCAGGAGAGCCAAGAGTATGAAGAAGACTTTAGTTGCCGCCCTCACGGTTGCGACGATCGCCGGTTCGCTGGTGACCGCCACGCCGTCCGCCCAGGCCCATGACGGGGTCGGCGTCGGCATCGCAGCCGGCCTGATCGGCGGCGCGATCGTCGGCGGCGCCATCGCATCGAGCCGTCCCGCCTATGGTGGACCGGTTTATGTGGCCGAGCCCGGCCCGCCGCCCCCGCCCTGCTACTGGCAGCGCCAGCGCTACTGGGATGGCTACGGCTGGACCGTCCGCCCGGTTCGCGTTTGCTACTGATCTGACCGCATGGCGTTCATGAGCGCCGCGATCGAAGCCCGGCCGAGCACCTCGGCCGGGCTTTTTTTCTTTTAGCCAGCCCTGCGCCTATCGCGCCGCCTGGATCGAGCGCAGCACCTCTTCGCTCGGCCAGCAATCGACCTTGAGGCCTGCCGACTTCTGGTAGGCGCCGAGCGCAGCGCGCGTCTGCATGCCCGCCTTGCCGTCGATCTTGTCCTTGTAGAGCCCGACGCGCGTGAGCCCCCGCTGCATCGCCTCGACGTCCTTGGTCCGCAATTGCTTCGAGGCAGACCATGGGGTCGCGAACGGTTGCGGGCTCGTCATGCGGTCGGCGAGATGTCCGACGAACAGCACGTAGAGGTCGGAAAAATTGTATTCCTTGATCACGAAGTAGTTCTTCGTGGTCAGGAAGGACGGGCCGTAGATGCCTTCAGGCTGCAGCAGGGAGGCCGGCTGTGCCTGCTCGGCGGCAGTGAGCTTTTGTCCACGCACCGGTACAAAGCCTTCGCGCAGCCATTGGCCGATCGGCTTCGTCACCTCGGGCACGCCGGCGGTGCAATCGACTTTGGCCGGTGCCTGCACCTCGTAGGCCCAGCGTACACCGCTCTGCCAGCCCTTGTTGACGAGCTGCTGCGCGGCGGAGGCCAGCGCATCCGGCACCGAGTGCCAGATGTCGATGCGGCCGTCGCGGTCGAAATCGACGCCATGCTTGTAATATTCGGACGGCAGGAATTGCGTGAGCCCGGTCGCACCGGCCCAGGACGAGCGCATGTCCTTGCGTGTCACTACGCCGTCACCGAGAATTTTCAGCGAGAGGATGAACTCGTTGCGATAGCTGTCCTTGCGGCGGCCGACATAGGCCTGCGTCGCCAGCACGCGGACGAGATCGTAAGGCAGCGTATAGCGGCCATAGTCGGTCTCGCGGCCCCAGATCGCCAGCATCACGGTAGCAGGCACGCCGGAGTTTTTCTCGATCTCGGTCAGCGCGGGGCGATATTTTTGCAGCAACCGCTGCCCCTCGCCCGCAAGCCGCGCGATCGAGGCTTCCCTGACATAGTCGGCCGGCACCTGCACGAACTCGGCCTGTGACGGCGCCCCCGTTGCGGGACGCCCCGGCAGGATCAGATCCGGCAGCTTGTAGTCCGGCTCGAGCCCGCGCGTCTCTCGCTCGAACGTCGCGCGCGACACGCCGGCGGCCTCCGCCTCCGGCCACAGCGAGGCGATGAACTGCGCGAAGGCGGCGTCGGCAGCGCCCGCGGGCGACAGGCCGCAGGTGATAGCGATCACCGCAGCTATCAGCACCCGCCGCATCATTTTGAGATCACCGCGTCAGCTTCTTGTACTTCACGCGGTGCGGGATGATGCTGTCCTGGCCGAGCCGGCGCATCTTGTCCTTCTCGTAGTCCTGGAAGTTGCCCTCGAACCATTCGACATGGCTGTCGCCTTCGAAGGCCAGGATGTGGGTCGCGATGCGGTCGAGGAACCAGCGATCATGGCTGATGATGACGGCGCAGCCGGCGAAATCCTCCAGCGCCTCTTCGAGCGCACGCAGGGTGTCGACGTCGAGGTCGTTGGTCGGCTCGTCGAGCAGCAGAACGTTGGCGCCGGATTTCAGCATTTTCGCAAGGTGCACGCGGTTGCGTTCACCGCCGGAGAGCGCGCCGACTTTCTTCTGCTGGTCGGCGCCCTTGAAGTTGAACGACGAACAATAGCCGCGTGAATTGACTTCCCTCTTGCCGAGCAGGATCAGCTCGTTGCCGCCGGAGATCTCCTCCCACACGTTCTTGCTGCCATCGAGCGCGTCGCGCGACTGGTCGACGTAACCAAGATGAACGCTCTCGCCGATCGTGATGGTGCCCTTGTCCGGCTCCTCCTGCTTGGTGATCATCCTGAACAGCGTGGTCTTGCCGGCGCCGTTGGCGCCGATCACGCCGACGATACCGCCGGGCGGCAGCTTGAAAGTGAGATCGTCGATCAGCATGCGATCGCCGAAACCTTTGCTGAGCCCTTCGAAGTCGACCACGTTCTGACCGAGTCGCTCGGCCACCGGAATCGTGATTTGCGCGGTCTGTGTCTGCTTTTCGCTCGCCTGTTTCAGCAGTTCGTCATAGCGCTGATAGCGCGCCTTGGACTTGGCCTGGCGGGCTTTCGGCGAGGACGCGATCCATTCCTGCTCTCGGGCCAGCGTCTTCTGATGCGCAGCGTCCTCGCGGCCCTCCTGCTCGAGCCGCTTCTGCTTCTGCTGCAGCCAGGACGAGTAATTGCCCTCGTAGGGAATGCCCTTGCCGCGATCGAGCTCGAGAATCCAGCTCGTGACGTTGTCGAGGAAGTAGCGGTCATGGGTGACGATCAGGATCGCGCCGGGATAGTTGCGCAGATGGCCTTCCAGCCACGACACCGACTCCGCGTCGAGATGGTTGGTCGGTTCGTCCAGCAGCAGAAGCTCGGGCTGGTCGAGCAGCAGCTTGCAGAGCGCGACGCGGCGGCGCTCACCGCCGGAGAGTTTCGACACGTCGGCATCGTCGGGCGGACAGCGCAGCGCGTCCATGGCCTGGTCGACCTTGCTGTCGAGATCCCAGAGGCCCTGGGCCTCGATCTCGTCCTGCAGCTTGGTCATCTCGTCGGCGGTCTCCTCGGAGTAGTTCATCGCCAGCTCGTTGTAGCGATCGAGGATGGCCTTCTGCTTGGCGACGCCCAGCATGACGTTCTCGCGCACGCTCAATGCCGGATCGAGATGCGGCTCCTGCTCGAGATAGCCGACGCGGGCGCCCTGGGCGACCCAGGCCTCGCCGTTGTACTCCTTGTCGAGGCCGGCCATGATTTTGAGCAGCGTCGACTTGCCCGAGCCATTGACACCGAGCACGCCGATCTTGGCGTCCGGGTAGAAGCTCAGATGGATGTTATCGAGCACCTTCCGGGTCGGGTAGCTCTTGGTCAGGCCCTGCATGAAATAGATGAACTGGCGCGCCATCGGTCCCGAAAACCTTCGATTTGAGGAAATTTGCTTGCCGCCGATGTAGCGATCCCGCCCCGAAAGGGCAATGTTTTCCCTCCGTTCACCACGGATGAATACGGGACGGACACCATCCCGCCGCCGATCCGGACAATTGAAACCATCTTTTAATAAATCAGGCCAAAGCTCGGTTTCGCGCGGAAACAGCGCCACCCGCTCAGAATGAAGGGGAGCACAGCGAGACAGCGTCATGGCCATGATCGAGACCAACTCCCTTCCCGTTCCGGCGGAAGCCGGCAGCGCCTCCGCATTTGCCTCGGAGATCAAGGGCTTCTGGAAGCGCTTCTTTGCCACCGCTTTCAACCCCTACCGGCCCGAACTGCATTACATGCGCGGCCCCGGCCCGGCCTGGCGCGCCAAGCACGGCATGAATGCGCCGTTCCGGCTCAAGCCCCGCGACCTCTGAGCCTTTATCACCTGTCGGATTTTTGAAGACGCGAACGGCTTGCGCACGGTCCTGATTGCGCGCAACCATGGCCTGGTTCCACCTCTCGCCATGGAAGAACGCTGATGACGCGGCTGCGCTGTGCAATTCTCGACGACTATTTCAACCTCGCCCTCGACGTCGCCGATTGGCAAAGCCTGTCCGACCGCATCGACGTCACCGTGTTCAGCCATCCCTTCGCCTCCGAGCAGGCCGCGGCGAGCGCGCTGGCTGATTTCGAGATCGTCTGCGCGATGCGCGAGCGCACCGCGTTCCCCAAGAGCCTGTTCGAAAGCCTGCCGAAGCTGAAGCTCCTGCTGACGTCAGGCATGCGCAACGCCTCGATCGACATGGAGGCCGCCAAGGCGCGGGGCGTCACGATCGGCGGCACGCAATATTCGCGCGATCCGACCGCGCCCCTCACCATGGGCCTGATCCTGGAACTGACCCGCGGCATCGGCCGCGAGAACGCGCGCATGCATGCGGGCGAGCCCTGGCAGGCCTTTGCCGGCGTCGAGATCGAGGGATTGACGCTCGGCGTCGTCGGGCTCGGCAAGCTCGGCAGCAAGATGGCTGATATCGCGAAGGCGTTCGGCATGAACGTGATCGCCTGGAGCCCGAACCTGACCCCGGAGAAGTGCAAGGATGCCGGCGTCGGCTACGCCACCAAGGAGGAGCTGTTCGCCAAGGCCGACATCGTCAGCATCCATGTGGTGCTGAGCGAGCGCTCGCGCGGGCTGGTCGGGGCTTCCGATCTCGCGCGGATGAAACCGACGGCCTTCCTCGTCAACACCGCGCGCGGGCCGATCGTGGACGAGCAGGCGCTGCTCGAGGCGTTGCAGCAGAAGAGGATTGCAGGCGCCGGCATCGACGTATTCTCGGTCGAGCCGCTGCCGACGGACCATTCCTTCCGCAAGCTCGACAACCTCGTGCTGACGCCGCACCTCGGCTACGCCACCGAGGACGGCTTGCGCATCCATTACGGCCAGATGGTCGAGGCGATCGACGCCTTCACCAAGGGCAGTGAGCTGCCGCGCAAGCTGGCGTGATGCCTCAGGCCGCCGAGCGCTGGCTGGTGGGCTGCCGTGCCGCATCGGCAAAGCCGTCGCGCCAGGAGGCATGCGCCGGCAGCCAACCGAGCTCGCGCTTGGCCTTGCCGTTGGAGGCTCCACGCACCTCCGTCATCATCGCAACCATATGCTCGCCCGCAAGCAGGCGCCCGAGCCAGGCGGGGATGTGACGCGGCGGCTTGGCACCGAGGAGTTCGGCCAGCGCGGGCAACCAATCCTTCACCGGCGCCGGATGATCGTCGACGATATTGTAGATGCTGCCGGTGCGTCCGCGTTCAAGCGCGGCGAGCGTGGCAGAGGCTGCATCTTCGGTGTGAATGAACGACCACGTGCCGCCGCCGTCACCGATTACCGGCACACGCCGGTGGCGCAGCTGGTCGATCATCGCCGGCGAGAGCGTGCCGGTGCCGGGTCCATAGAAGAATCCATAGCGTAGCACGATGCCCTCCGGCTTCGTCGAAGCGGTGACGATTCGCTCCAGATAGCGGATTGCCTCAAGCGTGCGTCGCAGCTCTCGCGGTGGATTCGAGTCGAGTTCATCGGTCTCGGTCTTGACCGTTCCCCCGGCGCGACTGAAGGTCCAGCCGCAGAAGCTTTGCGCGATGAAGCGCTTGGCGCCGGCCTCGCGCGCGGCGTTGAGCAGAATGTCGGTTCCGCGGGTGCGGAGCTCGTTGGTTCGCTTGAAAGCGCGATCGAAATGCCGGAGGTCCGTGGCGGCCGCGAGATCTGTCATCTGGTGGATGACGGCGTTGGGCTTTGCCGCAATCACCGCAGCGCGCATGCTGTCGGCATCGAGGCCGTCGGCAACGACCGTCTCCGCACCCAATCGCCGCACAAGGTCTGTTTTTGCCGCACTCCGTGTCGTGCCGATCACCGAATGACCCGCGGCGACCAGCGCCTGAACAAGATACTGACCGACCGCGCCGGTCGCGCCCGCAACAAAGATGCGCATCCTGTGCTCCTCAATTCGTTGCAATCCTCCCGGACGTAATCGAGGTGCGGAGCCGTTCAAGTATGCGCAAGTGAGACTTGCACGCATGCGTCAAATGATGACGGCGCGTGACCGAAGGCCACGCGCCGTCATCAGATCAATTCTTGCGAAGCCGATTCAGCGCACGGTGACGGGCGCGGGCAGCGGCGGCACCACTGTCAGCTGGGTGCCTCCGACCGGGCCGGCCTGCGCGGCCATTGGTGCGGGGCCGGCAGTGCCGGGCATGGGCGCGGCGGATGCGGTCGCCGTTCCCGGCGGCGGACCACCCGGCATCACGACCACGCGGGTGCCGACCTTGACGCGATCGAACAAGTCGGAGACGTCCTCGTTCAGCATGCCGATGCAGCCGGACGACACGAACTTGCCGATGGTCGAGGGCTGGTTGGTGCCGTGGATGCGGTAGACGGTCGAGCCGAGATACATCGCACGGGCGCCGAGCGGATTGCCGGGACCGCCGGCCATGAAACGCGGCAGATAGGGCTGGCGCTCGATCATCTCGGTCGGCGGATGCCAATCCGGCCACTCGGCCTTGCGAGTGATCTTCTGCACGCCGGTCCAGGTGAAGCCGTCGCGGCCGACGCGGACGCCGTAGCGGATCGCACGGCCATTGCCCAGCACGTAATAGAGATAGGTGTTCGGGGTATCGACGATGAGTGTTCCGGCCGGCTCCTTGGTCGCCAGCGAGACCTCCTGGCGGCGCAGGTTCTGCGGCAGCTGCGCCGGAGCAGCGTCAGGCTGCTCCTCGGGCGGCAGCGACGCGATCACCATCGGCCGGCCGTCGGCACCAACGGGCGGCTGCCCGGCCTGGACCGTTCCGGTCGCGGCGGGACCACCGACCGCCTCGGGCGGACGCAGGCCGTCACTGCCGGGCGCCTGAGTCGGACGATCGGCGTAGATCACCGCGGGCGGGCCGGCAGGGCGGCCGTAGCGCGGGTCGTCGGGCGACGTCACGGGACCCTGCGGTGGCGCGGCCGAGTAGACGGGGGCACCTGCGGGACGGCCATAACGCGGATCATCGGGCGACATCACCGGACCCTGCGGCGGCGCGGCGGAATACACCGGGGGAGCGCCGGGCGGACGGCCGTAACGCGGATCCGGACCGGGCGGCGGCAGCGCTGCCTGCGGCATCGCGTCATCTTCATCGTCGAGCGCGTCGAAACTCGGCGCGCGGTCGCCGGGCCGATATTCGGCCGGCGGCCCGCCATAGCTCGGCGCCTGCTGGACCGGATAGCTCTGGGCCTGTGCGAGCGAGGTTCCCGCCGCAGCGACTGTTGCGGCAGCGCATATCATCAGAAAATGTTTGATCATCATCGCTCTTGTATAGTCCCCGGGCCCCGTCCGGACCGTTAACGGCCAGATGACGGAAGATAGCGGCACATTCAAGACATTACAGGCGGATTTGTGCCTGATTTGCCGATTTGTGATCCGCAAGACTACCGTTGCCTCCTTGCATCATGGGGCGAAAATCAGCCCACGCCCGAGATCGCCGGAGTCGCCGGCTCCGTTTTTTACGGAACGGCGCGGAATCGTTGCGGTATGTTCGAATCAGCCTGATTCGCCTCCGCTTTGAGCTTCGATCCCCGCGTGGCGAACGCGGCAAGCAGTACCGTCACCGCGTTCAGATGGCTCATGGGCCCTGGCCACTTCACCGCCGGGGCGGAAATTCGCAATCCCTCGATGCTTCCCGGCTTTCGCTTCCTGTTTGCCGCGATCCTGCTGTCAGCCTCCATCCTGGTATTGGGCCTGGGCGCCGCCGCGCTGCTGCGGGCGAGCCACGAGCAGTATGTCAGCAACCCCTCCTGGCGGAACGGCCCGCAGGAGCAGGTGTTTGCACAAGCTCCCGAGCCGGCCCAGCCGGTGCTCGCGGTCCTCCGCGCCGAGCCGGAAGCGGCCACCGATCCGACGCCGTCGCTGCGCGATCAAGTCCCGACCATCGCACTGCCGATGAGCGAGCCCGAACAAGTGGTCGCGCTGACGACTGAGACCGACGGTCAGCCGCAGGTCGTTGCCCCTCCGGCTGACGTCCCGGCCGAACCGGCCAATGCGAAGACCAAGGCCGAGACGACGACGGACGCCGCGGTGCAGGCCTCAAGCAACACGCTTACTCCGGCCGACGCCAGCGCATCCATCGCCGAGGCCAAGCCCGTTTCGATCGCTCTCGCGAGCAAACCAACACCTGCCGCCCCCAGCGGAGCCTCGGCTTCGTCCAGGTTCGACATGGCGAGCGCGAAGTTCGCCGCATTGAACGACCCGGCGACCACGGCCTGGGAGGGTCCGCCGGCGAAGGCCAAGGCCGGCTCTAAGGCCGACAGCAGGTCGCCGGAGAGCAAGGCGACCAAGCCGCGGGCGCATCGCGTCAAGAAGCGCCGCCGCATTGTCTGGCGCGCGCCGCCGCCGGTTCAGCAACTCGATCCGTTCGGACAACCGCAACCCACGCTCGCCGCAACGACGACCGCGCGCGCACGTCAGTAGGGTTACGCCGGCCCGGTTGCGATCGGCGGTCCCTTTTCCTGGCCCCATTCCGACCATGAGCCATCGTAGAGCGCGGTGTCGGTGATGCCGAGGCGATAGAGCGCCAATGTCAGCACGCCGGCGGAGACCCCGGAGCCGCAGCTCGTCACGATCGGCGCATCGAGCCTGACGCCGGCGTTGGTAAAGGCAGCGCGGAGATCATCAAGCGGCTTCATCGTGCCGGTCGCGGCGTCGAACAGGAGATTGTAGGGCACGTTGCGCGCGCCCGGGATATGGCCGGAGCGGATGCCTGCGCGCGGCTCCGGCGCCCGGCCCTCGAACCGGTCGGCGGCGCGCGCGTCGATCACCTGCTCGGCACGGCTTTCGACGTTGGCGATCAATTGCTGCATGCTGCGCACGCGTTTTGAATCGTAGCTGGCCGTGAACGTCGCAGGCTTCGGCTTCGCCTCGCCACTCTCGACCGGACGCCCCTCGGCGCGCCACTTCTTCAGGCCGCCATTGAGGATGCGCACATTGCCGTGCCCGAAAGCCAGGAACATCCACCACGCGCGGGGAGCAGCGACCCAGCCGCCGGCATCATAGATCACGACGGTGTCGGCATTGGAGATGCCGAGATGACCGACGTCGCGGCCGAACTGCTCGGCACTCGGATACATGTGCGGCAGCGGGTTGGAATGGTCCGAGATCGCATCGACGTCGAAGAACACCGCGCCCGGCAGATGCGCGGCGAGATAATCGTCCTTCGGCAATGGCAGCACACCCGGCAGCTTGAAGCTGGCGTCGAGCACCTTGACGTTGGCGTCATTGATGTGGGCGGCGAGCCATTCGGTAGAGATGAGGGGATCGGTGGGCATGCGAGATCTTTCTATTATTCCGGGCGAGCGCAACGTGAGCGAGGTTGAAGCAGTGCGCATCCAACTCCGCTGTCATCGCCCGGCCAGTGCGCAATTGCGCACTAGGACCGGGCGATCCAGTATTCCAGAGGCGATTGTAATTGAGCCGAGAGGCCGCGGCGTACTGGATTCCCCGCTTTCGCGGGGAATGACGCCGGAGATTGGAGCGGCAGCGCAGCACCCTCACCCCTTCTTCTTCGGCTCCCACTGTTGGGTCGGCCCGCCGGCGTCGCGCCAGGCGGCGTAGCCGCCCGCGATGTGGGCGACGGGCTTGAGGCCCATGTCCTGCGCAGTCTTGGCGGCGAGCGCAGAGCGCAAGCCGCCGGCGCAATGGAAGACGAACTTCTTGTCCTCCTGGAACACCGGCTTGGCATAAGGGCTCTGCGGATCGATCCAGAATTCGAGCATGCCGCGGGTGCAGGCGAACGCGCCGGGGATGCGGCCGTCGCGCTCGATCTCGCGGGGATCGCGGATGTCGACGATGACGACGTCGCCGTTCTTGGAGATCTCGATGGCGTCTTTGGCGGTGAGCGTCTCGATCTCGGCATTGGCCTCGTCGATCAGAGCCTTGATGCCACGGGTGATGGTCTGGGGCACGTGGTTCTCCCTCTTGTAGTCATTCCCGGCGCGGAGCGCGAGCTAGTGCGTTAATTCCTTCATCGCACCTTCAAGTCCCTCGATCGTGATCGGATACATGCGGTTGGCGAAAATGCGTTTGATGATGGTGGTGGATTCCGAATAGTCCCAGTGCTTCTGTTGCACGGGGTTCAGCCACACCGAATGCGGATAGGTACGGATGATGCGGTCGAGCCAGACCGAGCCGGGCTCCTCGTTGACGTGCTCGACCGAGCCGCCGGGCACCATGATCTCGTAGGGCGACATCGAGGCGTCGCCGACGAACACGATCTTGTAATCGTGCGGGTATTTGTGCAGCACGTCCCAGGTCGGGGTGCGGTCGGTAAAGCGCCGCTTGTTCTGCTTCCACACGCCTTCATAGAGGCAATTGTGGAAGTAGAAATACTCCATGTGCTTGAACTCGCTCTTCGCCGCCGAGAACAACTCCTCGACCTGCTCGATATGCGCGTCCATCGAGCCGCCGATGTCGAAGAACACTAGCAGCTTCACCGCGTTGCGGCGCTCGGGCCGCATGTGCACGTCGAGATAGCCGTGATTGGCGGTCTCGCGGATGGTGGTGTCGAGATCGAGTTCATCCGGCGCGCCGGTGCGCGCGAATTTGCGCAGGCGGCGCAATGCCACCTTGATGTTGCGGATGCCGAGCTCGACATTGCCGTCCAGATCCTTGAACTCGCGCTTGTCCCACACCTTGACGGCGCGGTTGTTGCGGTTCTTGTCCTGGCCGATGCGAATGCCTTCGGGATTGTAACCATGAGCGCCGAACGGCGAGGTGCCGGCGGTGCCGATCCACTTCGAGCCGCCCTGATGACGGCCCTTCTGCTCCTCGAGACGCTTCTTCAGGGTCTCCATGAGCTTGTCCCAGCCCATGGCCTCGATCTGCTTCTTCTCTTCGTCGGTCAGGTATTTCTCGGCGAGCTTCTTCAGCCACTCCTCGGGGATCTCGGCCCCCTCCATGGCGTCGAGCAGGCTTTCCAGCCCCTTGAAGACGGTGCCGAAGACGCGGTCGAACTTGTCGAGGTTGCGCTCGTCCTTCACCAGGGAGGTGCGCGAGAGATAGTAGAAATTCTCGACCGAGTAGTCCGCGAGGTCGGCGTCGAGCGCCTCCATCAGCGTGAGGTATTCGCGCAGCGTCACGGGGACCTGCGCATCGCGCAGAGAAGTGAAGAATTGCAGGAACATGGGTGACAGATTGCCCTTTGGATTGTCGGCGTCAAGGGGCGCCTCGGAGACCCCACCCGACGAGCTCTGGGCAGGATTGTCCGCCAGGCGGGATTGGCGGAGCGATTGTGCTCGTCATCCTTTCGCTGATAAAACGGGTCTGAAAGCCTGACCGAACCAGGAACGGCCGCCACGCGCGGCCGTTCCGTTTGTTGGACCAGGGCCATGAAACTGGCAATTCCTGGGACGACGACCAACAAGGACGCGCGATGAAATTTACCGGCACCAAGGACTATGTTGCGACCGACGATCTCAAGGTCGCGGTCAATGCCTCGATCGTGCTGGAGCGCCCGCTGCTCATCAAGGGCGAGCCCGGCACCGGCAAGACGGTGCTGGCGGAGGAAGTGGCGAAGGCGCTGAACGCCCCGCTTCTGACCTGGCACATCAAGTCCACCACCAAGGCACAGCAAGGCCTCTATGAATACGACGCGGTATCGCGCCTTCGCGACAGCCAGCTTGGCGATGCCCGCGTGTCCGACATCAAGAACTACATCAAGCGCGGCAAGCTGTGGGATGCCTTCACCGCCGAGCAGCGCCCGGTGCTGCTGATCGACGAGATCGACAAGGCCGACATCGAATTCCCAAATGATCTCCTGCTTGAGCTCGACCGCATGGAATTCCACGTCTACGAGACCGGCGAGACGATCAAGGCCAAGCAGCGCCCGATCATGATGATCACCTCCAACAACGAGAAGGAGCTGCCGGACGCGTTCCTGCGCCGCTGCTTCTTCCACTACATCAAGTTCCCCGATGCCGACACCATGACCCGGATCGTCGACGTCCACTTCCCCGGCATCAAGAAGCGGCTGGTCGAGGAAGCCCTGCGCATCTTCTTCGAGGTCCGCGAAGTGCCCGGGTTGAAGAAGAAGCCCTCCACCTCAGAGCTTCTGGACTGGCTCAAACTGCTGCTCAACGAAGACATGAGCGTCGAGCAGTTGCGCGAGCGCGACCCGCGCAAGCTGATCCCACCACTGCACGGTGCGCTGCTCAAGAACGAGCAGGACGTGCATCTGTTCGAGCGATTGGCGTTCCTGAGCCGGAGGGAAGTGTAGGTTCGAGCGCACTCCGCTGCCGCCCCACCTTCCGGTGTCATTCCCCGCGAAGGCGGGGAATCCAGTACGCCGCGGCTTCTCGAATCAATCATAACCGCCTCTGGAATACTGGATCGCCCGGTCAAACCGGGCGATGACACCGAGAGTGTGGCGCACTCTCTCCACCTCGTCATTGCGAGCGCAGCGAAGCAATCCAGGCTGCCTCCGCGGAAAGATCCTGGATTGCATCGCTGCGCTCGCGATGACGGAGCAAGGGTGAGCATCGCCCTCTCCAACTCGCGCTTCAAATCGCGAGGGGCGACCAAGGTCGCGTGAGATGGGCCTCCGGCTCTGCAGCGCACAGCTGCACCGGACGATGCTTCGCATCGCCGGGGAAGCGCAGCGCTGCGTCCGGAGCACGAGACCTTGCTACGCCACCGCCGCATCCGGCACGCGCGCGGCTTCCATCGGCTTCTTGCCGCGGATCAAGTCCGAGGCGCGGTCGGCGATCATCATGGTTGAGGCATTGAGGTTCGCCGAGATCATGCGCGGCATCACGGAGGCATCGATGACGCGGAGACCTTGCAACCCGTGAACGCGGAGCTGATCGTCGACCACCGCCCAGGTGGAATCCGCCGGGCCCATGCGGCAGGTGCAGCCGGGGTGGAAGGTGGTGGTGCCGCGCTCGGTGGCGGCCGCCAAAAACTCGTCGTCGGTATTGACGTTGGGTCCGGGGAAATCCTCGTAGGCGTAATAGGGCGACAGCGGCGCGCTCTTCAAAAGCCTGCGCGCGAGCTTCATGCCGCCGACGATGACCCGGCGGTCGAGCTCGGCGTCAAGATAGTTGGTCTGGATGATCGGCGGCGCAAACGGATCTGCCGAGCGGATGCGGACATAGCCGCGGCTCTCGGGGCGCTGCTGCCAGGACGCCACCGTCATGCCGGGCTCGTCCTCGAGCTGGCCCTGCACGCCTTCCTTGTAGCTCGCCGGTGTGAAGGTGAGCTGGAGGTCGGAGCTCTCCGCACTCTCGCCGGAGTGCCAGAAGCAGTAGACCATGGTCGGCGACAGCGACAGCAGGCCTTTGCGCGCGGTCGCCCATTTCATCGCCTCGACCCAGAGACGCCAGCCGCGGCGGAGCTCGTTGATGGTCCTGATGTCCTTGACGCGCGCGACCGTGCGCGGGGCGTAGTGATCTTGCAGGCCTTCGCCGACCGGAAGCGCGTGACGCACGGCGATGCCGTGGGCCTGCAACAGATCCGGTGAGCCGATGCCGGACAACTGGAGCAGCTGCGGCGAATTATAGGTGCCGCCGGAGAGGATCACTTCCTTGTTGGCGCGGACCTCGACCGGCGTGCCGCCATGACCGCCCTTCATGTAGCGCACGCCGACGGCGCGCTTGCCCTCGAAGATGATCTCGGTCGCATGCGCGTGGGTGCGGACATGCACGTTCGGCCGCTTCATCGCGGGCTTGAGGAAAGCGGTGGCGCCGGAGACGCGCAAGCCCTTGTCGATGGTGCGCTGGCAATAGGAGACGCCTTCCTGGGTCTTGCCGTTGTAGTCGGGGTTGCGCGGAATGCCGAGGCTCACCGCGCCTTCCATGAAGGCTTCGCAAAGCGGATCGCGCCAGTTCATGGTGGTGACGGTGAGATTGCCTTCGCGGCCGCGATAAATGTCCTCGCCCTCGCCGACCCGCTTCTCCAGCCGCCGGAAGTAGGGCAGCACGTCGGCATAGCCCCAGCCGCGATTGCCCATCTGCGCCCAGGTGTCGAAATCCATGCGCTGGCCGCGGTTGTAGATGTGGCCGTTGATCGAGGACGAACCGCCGAGCGTCTTGCCGCGCGGCGCGTAGATGCTGCGGCCGCCGGTCCAGGGTCCGACCTCCTGCTGGTAGGCCCAGTTGATGCTCTTCATGTGGAAGGTCTTGATGAAGCCGGCCGGCAGATGGATGTAGGGATGCCAGTCGCTCGGGCCGGCCTCGAGCACGCAAACGCTGGTCGCAGGGTTTTCGCTCAGCCGGCTGGTGAGCACGCAACCGGCGGAGCCCGCGCCGACGATCACATAATCAAATCTGTCCATGGTGCCTCGGCCGCCTCTAGCGCGGCTTGTCGTTGAGTTGATAATTCAAATGCGTTCGCACCGTAGGCCATTCGGCCGCGGTGATGCTGTAGACCACGGTGTCGCGTAGCGTGCCGTTCGGCGCGACCTGGTGGCTGCGCAGGATGCCGTCCTGCTTGGCGCCCAGGCGCTCGATGGCGCGGCGGCTCTGGTGATTGAAGAAGTGGGTGCGGAATTCCACCGCGATGCAGTCCAGGGTTTCGAAGGCGTGGGTGAGCAGCAGCAATTTGCACTGCGTGTTGAGCGGGCCGCGTTGCGCGCTCTTACCATACCAGGTCGAGCCGATCTCGACGCGGCGGTTGGCCGCATCGATGTTCATGTAGGTCGTCATGCCCACGATCTTGCCGCTGCCATCGAATACGGTGAAGGGGAGCATCGAGCCGGCGGCCTGAAGACCGAGCCGGCGGTCGATTTCCTTGCCCATGTTGTCCGGCGTCGGGATTGCGGTGTACCAGATGGTGGAGAGCTCACCATCCTTCACGGCCTCGCTCAGCCCCTCGCGGTGCTGATGCGACAGCGGCTCCAGAGCGGCATGCTGTCCGCGCAGGGTGATGGGATCAGGCCAGGGCATTTGAAACTCTCTCCTTTGTCATTGCGAGGAGCGAAGCGACGAAGCAATCCAGACTGTCACCGCGGACGCATTCCTGGATTGCTTCGCTTCGGTTGCAATGATGGTCACTAGCACCGTTTACTTGTTAAGGAAATTCAACGGCAAACCGCTGCGCGGCCAGTCCATGGCGATCAGCTCGCCCTTGCCGGAGAGGGTGATGTAGGCGGTCTTCAGCTCGGGGCCGCCGAAGGCGATGTTGGTGGTGACGCGGTCGCCGGTCGGGATCTGCTCGACCAGCGTGCCATCGGGCGCGATCACCGAGATGCAGCCGGAGACGAGGGTGGCGACGCAGACATTGCCGTTGGCTTCGACCGCCAGCGAATCGAACATCTGGTAGCCGCCGAGGCCGCAGATCGGTTTGCCCCGCTCGCCGCGATAGATCGCGTCGCGCGGCTTGAGCGTGCCGGGCGCGGAGAGCTCGTAGGCCCAGAGCCGGCCCGTCGGCGTCTCCGCGATGTAGACGGTGGTCTCGTCCGGCGAGAGGCCGATGCCGTTCGCCGGCAACACGCCGTGGACGACCTCGACGATCTCCTTCATGCCGGGCTTGAGATAGTACATGCCGCCGACGTCCATCTCGCGCGCGCGGCGCTTGCCGAGATCGGAGAACCAGAGGCCGCCCTGCTTGTCGAACACCAGATCGTTCGGCCCGCGCAGATCGTGCTCGGCGCATCTGGTCACGACGGTTTCGATCTGGCCGGATTGCAGATCGACGCGCTGGATCGAGCCGCCGAGATAGCCGTCGGGCTGCGGACCCGGCATGATCATGTTGCGGGTCGGGATCCAGGAGAAGCCGCCATTGTTGCAGATGTAGATCTTGCCGTCGGGGCCGAGGGCTGCGCCGTTCGGGCCGCCCGGAATCTTCGCGACGACCTCCTTGCGCCCGTCGGGATGGATTCGGGTCAGGCGCTGGCCGCGGATTTCCACCAGCACGACCGAGCCGTCCGGCATCACGACCGGCCCTTCGGGAAATTCGAGGTCGGTGGCGAGAACGCGGACGTTGGACATGTGGGGACCCTCCCGGCTGCTTGTTATGACTTGCGCGGGATGTCCGGCACGGGCCCCACACGCAAGATTGCCTGCGGTTATGACAAAGTCACCGGGGCTTGCCAAGCAAGCCGGATGGTATGCCAGCGTTGCGCGCTAATCTCGCACGGGTATCCAAATCTCCAGGCCGCCATTGCCGGTGGCGGGATCGAATTTCTCGTCGTAGCGCTCGAAGTTCGGCGCATCGGCAGCCTTCAGGCCGGAGGCCGGCAGCCACTGATTCCAGATCGCGTTGACGGTGCGCCTGATCGAGGCGACGTGGTCGGTGTGGGTGAACACCGCATAGCGCTGCTCGGGGATGCGGATACGGCCGAAGGGGCGCGGCAGTTCGGAGAAATCGGCGACCTCGACGCCGGCAATGTAGTCGAAATTGCCGGCATCGTCGCCGTTGCAGCAGACGCCATAGGCGACCGGTCCAACGCGCGCGGGAATGTCGGCGACCTCCTGGTGGAAGCGCTGCCACAGTCCAGGAATGGCCGCGCCGTTGTCGCAGGAGATGCGCTCGCTGATGCCTGCGACGAGGAAGGCCTTTGTGGTTTCGAAGCGCGGGTTGGCGAGTTTGTCCGAGATGGTTGAATCCATGAGGATCGGCTCCTGAAGCTTGAGATGGCCGGTGCATTGCGCGGCGCGCACCGCTTCGGGCGTGGTGCCGAACTGGTCGCGGAACGCGCGGGTGAATGCTTCGTGCGAGCCGTAATCGGCCTCCAGCGCCAGCGACAGGATGTCCGGCGCGCCATTCGCAAGACTGCGCGCCGCTTCGCTCAGCCGCCGCGCGCGCACGTACCGCATCACCGGCAGGCCGGTGGCTACGGCAAACGCGCGCACGATGTGGAACCGCGACACGCCCGATATCGCAGCGATCTCGTCGAGCGTCATCGGCTCGGCCAGATGGCTCTCGACATACCAGAGCGCGCGCTGGGCTGGGTTCATGGCGTTTCTCGTTCGAAGCGCGACCATGATGCACGGAAGTCCGCGGGTTTCGCTTGATCGGCGTTGCGGTCCCGCAGGAGGATAACGCCGGAACAGCCACTGGCAACGTCCGGGCGTTCATGGCTACACTCGGGACGTCCTTGAAACCGCTCACAAGAAAGCAGGAGGAACCGCGTCATGAAAATCACCGATGTGCGGGCGCACCATATCCGCATCCCCTATGACGCTGGTGTCGCGAGCTTCCGTCAGGGCGCCTCCGCCATCACCGCCCTCGACATGGTGATCCTCGAGGTCACCACCGACGCCGGGCTCACCGGCTGGGGCGATGCCTTCGCCTATGTCTGCCCCCGCACCACGCGCAGTGCCGTCGAGGAAATGATCGCACCACAAGCCCATGGGCTGCAGGTTCCCGATGCCGCCGGCATCCCCGCGGTGATGGACCAGATCCAGCGCAATCTGCATCTGTTCGGCCGTTACGGCATCACCATGTTCGCGATCTCCGGGCTCGACATCGCGCTGTGGGACCTCGCCGCCAAGATCGAGGGCGTGCCGCTGAACCGCCTGCTCGGCGACACCAGGCGCTCGGCCATTCCGGCCTATGCGAGCCTGTTGCGGATCGGTTCGCCCGACAACATCGCCGCCGAATGCAAGAAGGCGCTCGCACTCGGCTATGGCGCCATCAAGCTGCACGAGACCACGGCGCCGGCGGTGTTTGCCGCGCGCGCGGCGATCGGGCCCGGCATTCCGCTGATGGTGGACATGAACTGCCCGCTGTCAGGCGAGCAGGCGGTCGCGTTCGCCAGGACATGCGGGGACGCGCAGCCGATGTTCCTGGAAGAGCCGGTCTGGCCGCCGGAGGATTTTGCGGCGCTCGCCGAGGTCCGCAGCAAGGGCGGGCTCGGCGTCGCCGCCGGCGAGAACGCCTGCACGGAATATCAATTCCGCCAGATGATGGAGGCGGGCGCGGTCAGCCACGCCCAGCCGTCGGTGATCAAGGTCGGCGGCATCACGGAATTTCTGAAGGTTGCGGCGCTCGCGGATCGGCAAGACGTCAAGATCGTTCCGCACTCCCCGTATTTCGGCCCCGGCCTGCTGGCGACCTTGCATCTCCTGGCGGGGCGCGACGACGGGTTGGTCGAGATGTTTTACCTGAAGCGCGAGGCCTGCCTCTGGGGCGGCCGCGCCGATGTCGATGCCACCGGCCATGTCGCGGTGCCGACCGGACCTGGGCTCGGCTATGAGCCCGCCCGCAGCGTCATGGAGCGATATCGCGTCGCCTGAGCGCGGCGCCTATTTCGCCGCATCCTTCGGCGGCGGCGCATCCTGTTTCTTCTTCACATCCTCCGCGGTCTTCGCCTGCGCGGCCTGGAGATCGCCGAGCATCTTCTGCAAGCCGGCCACGGTCGTCTTCAACGCATCGATCTGGCGAGCCGCGGCGTCCAGCTTCTGCTGGTGATCGAGGTTGAACTTGGTGATCGTCTTCTGGAGGAAGTCGACGTTGCTCTGGAGGCAGCTGGTGCGGCGCTCCATGGTCTTCTCGACGGTGCAGATCTCGATACCGGGCACGTCCTGCGCGCGGACCGGCACAATCGCCAGCGTAGCGAGCAGCAACATCGCGAAACAAACGACGGCGCTTCGAAGCAGCATACAGGTTCCTTGTCAAATCAATCACGGCAATGTGCGCTTTTTGCACGCAGCCTGTCGAGGCTACCACACTCGCACCGCATTCTCGCGTTGAGCTTGCGGCTGTTCCCTCGCACGGGGAGCGATGATCTGCACGCGGAGGAAATGGGCACTCTTTCCGCGGCTTTGTTTAAGGGAGTTTTTTGATGGCAACGCGCGACAGACGACTGGCGGAATTCGACGGCGCCGGAGAACCGCCGCCCGGCCTTGCAGTCGAAGTGCTGTGCGAGGACCACAGCGGAACGTATCAGCTGCCGTTCGCCTGCCGCTATATCGAGGGACGCTGGCAGAACCACGCGGCCGGCGTCGCAGTTGAAGCAACCGTCATCGGCTGGCGCGTCCCGCGCATGAAGCATTCGGGCGTGGCCTGAGCACTGATTTCTGTCTCAAAATGCAACGGGGCCGCGTCCCGGCTTTAACCTTCGGAACGCGGCCCGAACGAATCACGTCCGAATCAGCCGTAGCGCCCCGTACGCGCCTGTTCACGGCTAGATGTCGCAACCGGCCAGCGCGCGCATACAATATCTGCACAGCGCGTGAGCGGGCTCAGCCCACCACGGGCGTCAAACGTTAACGCCTTCAATGACATGACCGCGGGGTGCGGCGGTTGGATGCTCGCTCCCAAAACAGGCAGATGGCACCCGGCCTGCCTAATATTCGACCTCGAGCTCCTCGATCTCGGCCGGCTCATCCCGTGCCGCCGCGATCCATTCCTTCATCTCCGGCATGGCGATGATGGTATCGGCATAGGCTTGCAGCTGTGGCTCGAGCTTGACGTTATAGGTCACGAAGCGCGTCACCACCGGGGCGTACATCGCGTCAGCCATGGTGCGGGTCTCGCCGAACAGGAAGGGGCCGCCCGATTTGTCCAGGCAGTCGCGCCAGATCGCCCAGACGCGATCGATGTCGGCCTGCGCGCGCGACCAGATCTTGAAGCCGGGGAAGTGCCCCTTCAGATTGACCGGCAGCGAGGCGCGCAAGGTGGTGAAGCCGGAATGGATTTCGCCGCAGATCGAGCGGCAATGCGCGCGCTGAACGCGATCCGCGGGCAGCAGCCCGGCATCCGGCATCGCCTCGTTGAGATATTCGGCGATCGCCAGCGTATCCCAGACGATCGCGCCGTCGTGCCGCAGGCACGGCACCAGGATCGACGACGACAATAGCAGGATTTCGGCACGCGCCGACGCGTCGTCCGGCGCGGTGACGATCTCATCGAAATCGAGCCCGGAAAATTTCGTCAGCAGCCAGCCACGCAGCGACCAGGACGAATAGTTCTTGCTGCTGATGGTCAGTGTCGCCTTCGCCATATGGCCTTCCCTCACGCCTAAGACTTGCACCCGCCTGGACTGCGGGAGTGCGCACCGCCTGTGCTTCCCGCCAAAAGAGCAGCAAGCGACGTGCCAATCTTGAGGACGGCCCATCTCCGGTTTGGCTCCGATATTGCATAGCAGCACGGGGACAGGTGGGCGTTTCAGTATGATGTCGATGTATTATCAGGCCTTTCAGAACCATATGGACCTGACGGCGCCGTGGCGGTCGGGGGCTTCGTCCGCACTCAAATTCCTCAATCTGGTGCCGCAGGGCTTATCGGATCAGGTCGTCGGCCGGCTGTCGGCCGCGCTGGAGTTGATCTCCCGCTCCACCTTCACCTATCACCGCCCCGCCTACGGCATCGACAGCGTCATGGTCGGCAATCGCGAGGTCGCCGTAACCGAGGAGATCGCTTACGCGACCCCGTTCGGCTCGCTGCTGCGTTTCAAGAAGGAAGGCGTGGGCGAGCAGCCGCGCATGCTCCTGGTGGCGCCGATGTCCGGCCATTTTTCGACGCTGCTGCGCGGCACCGTGAAGACGCTGCTGCAGGATCACGACGTCTACATCACCGACTGGCACAATCCACGCGACATTCCCCGCAGCGAGGGCCGTTTCGGGCTCGACGACTACACCGAGCATCTCATCGACTTCCTCGGCCAATTAGGCCCCCGCCCGCATATGGTCGCGATCTGCCAGCCCTCGGTCTCCGCACTCGCGGCCGCCGCGATCATGTGCGAGGGCAACCATCCTTCGCGGCCGGCGACGCTGACGCTGATGGCCGGCCCGATCGACACGCGCATCCAGCCGACGAGGGTCAACGAATTCGCCAAGAGCAGGCCAATCGACTGGTTCGAGCAGAACCTGATCAACTACGTGCCGATGCAGTGCCGCGGTGCCCTGCGGAAAGTCTATCCCGGCTTCGTGCAGCTCACCGCCTTCGTCTCGATGAATCTCGAGCGCCATATCAAGCAGCACATCGATCTCGCCGATCACATCGCCAAGGGCGAGAAGGAGAAGGCGGCCAGCATCAAGACCTTCTACGACGAATATTTCGCCGTGATGGACCTGCCCGCGGAATTCTACATCGAGACCGTGCGAGACGTGTTCCAGGAGCATCTTCTGCCCCAGGGCAAGCTGATGCATCGGGGACGTCCGGTGAACACCAAGGCCGTCAGCCGCATGGGGCTGATGACGGTCGAGGGCGAGAAGGACGACATCTGCTCGATCGGCCAGACGCTGGCCGCGCAAGACCTCTGCACCGGCGTACGCGCCTACCGCCGCGTCCACCACATGCAGGCCGGCGTCGGCCATTACGGCGTGTTCTCGGGCAAACGCTGGAACAACGAGATCTACCCGCTCTTGCGGGATTTCGTGCACGTGAATTCGTAACCCGTCAGCCCCTGGCCCGTACGTCACGTGCGAACCTCAACGCGCAATTGCAGTGAGGCGACCGGAGATGGGTCAGGATCGAGACGTCTCTCCTGACCAAACGGCTAGCTAAACAAACCGCACGTGCCTAATGCACTTGCTTGAGCAGCTCTCTGGCTTCAACGACTTCGGGAAGATTGCGCTCCGCATCGAATTCAGCGAGCACGGGAGCGAGCACCTCGGATACCGCGCCCGCTCCGCCATTTGTCTTATGCAGGCGTGCAAGTCCAATGGCGCTGCGCAGCTCGAAAGTCTTCACCCGTTGGTGCCGTGCGATTTCAAGCGCTCGGCTTAGCGCAGTTTCGGCCCTGGCTAGGTCCGAAGGATCATGACGCAACAAAAGCTCCCCGTAGACGCGATGCAGCTCGGCATCAAGCCAATGCTGACCGGATTGCCCCGCCCATGCGATCAATCCGCTCAAGATTTCCAGCCCGTTTTCGAGTTGGCCCGACTCTGCATCCGCCATGGCGACATGCATCCCCCAAAACGGCTCACAGAGGTAGCAGTCATTCTCGTGCAGCAAGGTCCAGCCGCGACGCATTTCCGTTAGCCCGGCCATTCCGTCGCCAGCGCGCCACTTGGCCAGGCCATTCAGGTAAGTGCCGGCGGCCACATACAGCGGCATCGTGTGGTCGCGAGCGAGACCAAGCGCCAGGATCGTCTCTGTTTGCTGCAACATGCCCCCGCATAGTCCGTCGAACACAGCTCGATGAACAAGCGCATTGGCCTGAGAAAGCGCCCGTTTTTCTCCGGAAGCCCTTATCGCTTCCGCGGCGAGGCGGCGTGCGCGGGCGATCCTGCCAAGGGGCCAAAGCACCAGGGCAAGAAACCTCATGATCACGAATGGGAGATCCAGCGCCGAGCCCCTGAACGTCGCGGGATCCGGCTCGTCACCATAGATCTCTAGTGCCTTCTCAAGATGTAATCTCGCGTTCAAGTAGTCGCCCCCGAACCAGCAGGTAACCCCGCCCGTCCAATGTGCAACGACGGCGGCCACCGGTGAGGCCGGTCGCCGGTCAGCGGCGTTCACGATGGCATCCACCAGCGCCTGCATCGGCGCGAGTTCGCCGTGTGTCAGGCAGGCATTGAAGAGACCCGAATGGACCGGCGCAAGTTCAACCGGATCATTGATGTCGGCTGCGAACTGTCGGGCGCGCGTCCATGCGGCGACCGTTTCGGGAGCGCTGTGCCCGAGGCTGCCCCGTAATGCACGGCCATATGCGATTTGAAGATGTAGCCTACCCATCATCCGGTCGTGCTCATCGGGCAGGTCATCGGCGATGGCAATCGCCTTGCCGAGATGTGCAATCGCCTCGGAATAAGCGGAGCGTTTCAGCGCCTGCAGGCCCGCCTTGCGCCACCATTCGAGGGCGACCTCGTTCAGCCCCGCCTCAGTGAAGTGGTGTGCCAGAACTTCCGGCTCAGTCTCGGCGACGACTGGAAACTTCTCGCGCAGGACATCGCCGATGCGCTTGTGAAGCACCTGCCGTTTGCTCTTGAGCAGGCTCTCGTAGGCCGCTTCCTGAACGAGGGCGTGCTTGAAACTATAGTTTGCTTCGGGCGGAGCCCCGCGACGCACCAGCAGTTCGGCCTCTTCGAGTTGCGCTAGCGCAGCGCTCAGCGTCAGATCATCGCGTCCCGCCACATATCTCAGCAGCGCGTATGAAAAGTCGCGACCGATGGCGGCGCCTATCTGCGCTAACTCCTTGACGGGGGCCAGCCGGTCAAGCCGCGCCATCAGCGAATCCTGCAGCGTCGCGGGAATAGCGAGCGGCGGGAGCGGATTATCGAGACGATAGCGCCCGGCATCTTCGAGGAGTAGCCCGGACTCCAGCACCATCTTGGTCAATTCCTCGACGAATAGTGGGATGCCATCCGTCCTATCGATGATCTGCTTCATCATCTCGCGTGGCAGCTGGCGACCAACGGCCACCTGTTCGACCAGCGCGCGCGAGTCCCGCCGATCGAGTCGGTCGAGCCGCAACAGACTGACGTTGGCAAGGCCCGACCAGGAGGGCTCGAACTCTGGCCGGGATGTCATGAGCACGAGTATCGGCAGTCCTCTGATACGATCGACCGCGAGATCGAACAGTTCAAGTGTCGTGGCATCGGCCCAATGCATATCCTCGCAGATAATCAGCAGGGGTTGCTCTCGCGCCAACCCCTCAAGCTGATCCAGAAGGGCGGCAAATGTCTGTCGCCGCTGCTGCGCCGGGCTCAAAGCCAGCGGCGGACAATGGTCGCCGGTGGGAATCGAAAGGAGAGCCGCAATGAGCGGTGTCGCTTGGGCGACCTGCTGTGTTCCAAGCGACAGCATTGCCTCGAGCTTGTCGAGCTTTTGCCCAGGCGTGTCGTGCGACCGGATGCCGGCGGCGCGCTCGAGCTGCGCGACAAAGGGATGGAGCACACTGTTGGTATGGTAGGGCGAACACTGATATCGCACCCGGCGGTGCGCCCCCAACGAGGGGCTTTCGGACAGGGTTGCGACAATGCGCGACTTGCCGATGCCCGCTTCGCCAGAAATCAATACCATCTGGCCCTGCCCCTGCCATGCCAGCCGCTGGCGCGAGAGAGTGAACTCGATCTCGTCCCTGCGGCCGACAAAACCGATCGAGCGTACCGCGCGGACCGCCTCGAAGCGACTCTCGGATGCGATCGCCCCCTCCACCGCCCAGACTGCGATTGGTTCGGCTATCCCCTTGACCTCACGGCGGCCGAGATTGCGAAACGTGAAGAGATCACCAAGCAGCCGGCGCGTCGACGAAGCAACGACGACCGCGCCCGGTTCCGCCAGGCTCTGGAGCCGAGCGGCGAGGTTTGGTGTGTCGCCGACGGTTGCCTGCTCCTCTGATGCATCTCCACTGATGAGGTCACCGACCACCACAAGCCCTGTCGCAATTGCGATGCGCAGTTCAACCCGTTCGTCGGCGCCCGTTTTGAGCTGCCCAATTGCGGAGATAGTGTCGAGGGCAGCTCGTACTGCGCGCTCCGCATCATCCTCATGCGCGCGAGGATAGCCGAAATAGACGAGTATTCCGTCGCCAACGAACCTGGCTATCCTGCCGTCATAAGCGGCAATGACGCTCGCGCAGGCGGCGCGGTAGGCCCGGATCACTTCCCACATATCCTCGGGATCGAGACGCGCCGAGAGCGCGGTCGAGCCGACCAGATCGCAAAACATAACGGTGAGGTGGCGCCGCTCGGCGTCCTGAGGAGGGGTCGGCGATGCGATCAACGCGGCTGGATCGAGGTCGGCAATAGCACGCAGCATTTTGCGGCGATGGCCTAGCAGGACTCCGAGCTTTTCAAAGTCCTCGTCCATCAGTTCGGGGAGGACGCCCACGTCGATTCCATTCTGGGCAAAACGCTCTGCGTATTGCCCAAGCCCCAGTTTCTCGAGCCACTCCGCAATCTGCATTGGCTCCACCGATCGTGTGGTTGGCGGTTAGCAGGATTTTGGACCACGGCGCGGGGACGATATCCCAACACCGCCATGATGGCACGTCTTGTTTGTTGTGCGATAATTTAGGTTACTCAGTACCGACACGGCTTCCAAGCCGGGTCGCCGCCCGATGCGAACGACTGCGCTACCAAAAATCGTCTTCCCGCAGCGTTGGACGACAGAGGTTGCGATGAGTGGTCACTACTCACTCCGGACCTGAAATCGAATCCAACACTGCGGCTTGTGCACTCGTCATGACGCCAAGCAGACGTTCTTGCGTGAGGACAATTCCTTCATTGCTTGTCCATGCGCGCTTCGTAGTTGCGAGCCATCATGCCCGCCGCAACTTGGAGCGAGGAACCAACCACCCAACAGCCGGCAACAAAGGTTATCAGGCCATTGGCTGGGTTTTGATCAAGGACAAGGATGCTGACGGACAGAGTTGCGGCAATCGCGGCGCCGAACGTTCCAGCCGCACTCATGATCTCAGCCGGCTCGGAACCATTCCACTCTTCCGAGTTGCTCGAGATCGACTTCCGCGCGACACTGCGAGACAAATCAATTCCGACATAATAGCTGAGAGCTCCATAGAGCATCGTTATCAGCACGATCCAGCCGCTTTCAAACAGTCCGCCTTTCTCACGCAACAGGGTCGCACCCACATAGAGGCCACAGGAGGCCCCAACGGCTGCGAGCCCAATTCTTTCAAGAAGATGGGCCGACCTGATCAGACCGGAACGAGCGATCCGAAGATTGCCGGAGCCCCTCGTTAGGGAAAATGCGCTGGAAACTGCATCACTAATTTTCATTGGGGGTCTCCTTCTTAGGTAAGTAGCGGCCTACCGGCCGACCCCGAATAGAGGCAGCCTCGTGGACGCGTTTTGCGATTGCCTTGATTCCAATTTCTGAAAAATCTGTGCTGAGTGATGGGGCTGGCTTGCTCGTGAGCAAGACGAGAGCCAATCCAAAGCTGCGAGCACGCGGCTACGCAGGCATTGCATCTCACCCGTGTCGGTCAGTTAGGTCCGGGTGCGGCAATTTCTTGCGGGAGTGATAGCTCGAAAGAGAGTGATGAAATATGAGACGGTTCACATAACGCGGTTCCCCGTCGCTCTATCCGATCACAATTTCCGGAGGACAAGTCTGCATCGTCGCGAGACCCGGGAGCACGGGAGCACGGGAGCTGAATCAGTAAACAAGTTGTCCCGCGTCTCGCCGACATCAGATCTATCCCCTCATACCGTGTTTCGTGCACGTGAATTCCTGAAGCGCGAGCAAGCAATCAGCAGGATCGGACAAGGCAGCGCGGCTTTAGGAAAGACGCCGGCGCTCCGCCAGCCCTAACACACGGACATGCCGCTTTTGCCGGAGGCCAAGCCATGTCCGAACTTCCCACCCCCGCTGCAACACCCGCCGCGGTCGTCGATGCATTGAAGGCGGTCGCAGGCAATCCGCCGAAGGTGCGCGCGAGCTTCGCCAAGGGTCGATGTGTGCGCGGGACCTATGCCCCGTCCGACCGCGCGGCAGAGATTACGCGATCGCTGAGCTTCACAAAACCGTCGCGCGTGCTGGCGCGCTTCTCCGTCGGCGGCGGCAATCCCGGGGTGACCGACACCAACAACCTCGTGCTGCGCGGCTTCAGCTTCAGGCTGGGCGACGACGCCCATCGCTCGGACATCCTGACGGAAACCGCTCCGGTGCATTTTGCACGGACGCTCGACCAGATGCTCGCCTTCCTCGAGGCGCGCATTCCGGGTGCGGACGGCAAGCCTGACATCGAGAAGGTCCGGGCCTTTTCGGCAGCCAATCCTGAAACACTGAACCAGGCGAATTACGTCGCGGCACGCCGGCTGCCCGGCAGCTTTGCCGGCACGACCTATTGGGGCGTGCACTCCTTTCCCGCGACGAACGCGAAGGATGAGACCCGCTTCATCAAGTTCAAGGTCTCGCCGGTCGGCGGCGACGTCACCTTGAGCGAGGACGAAGCGAGGGCGAAGTCGGCCGATTTCCTGCATGACGATCTCGCGCGGAGGATCGTAGCCGGCGACGTCCGATTCAACGTGATGGCCTTGCTCGACCGTCCCGGCGATCCCACTATGGACGTGACCCTGCGATGGCCGGACGAGGACAACCGTGAGCAGGTGCGGCTGGGGACGATCGTCATCACCAGCCTCGAAGCCAACGCGGCCTGCGACGGCTCCATCTTCAATCCAGCCAATCTTGCCGACGGCATCGGCCATCCGCCGGACGAGATTTTTGCGGCGCGCCGCACGGCCTACACGATCTCGCTGGCGAAGCGTCGGTAACTTCAAGTCTTGTCCCGTCCACCATCCGTTTCTCGGCGCCATGCGCCCGGACTGACGCCGACGATGGACGAGAACACCCGCGTGAAATGGCTCTGATTGGCAAATCCGGCCGAGATGGCAATCTCGGATAACGGCAGGTCGCGGACTGTCATCAGTTGCTTGGCCGCCTTGACGCGCTGTTGGAGCAGCCATTGATGCGGCGGCAGGCCGGTGGAGATCCGGAATGCGCGTGAGAAGTGGCTGACTGACAGGCCAAGCTCGGTCGCGATCAGCTGCAGCGCGATCTTGCCCGAGAGATCGGAATCGAGCCGGTCACACGCACGCTTCACCTGCCATGGCGCGAGACCGCCGCGGCTCGGTTCCGCGGCCGGCTTCAGCCCACCATAGGTCTGGGCGACATGGGCGGTGAGCGCGAGCATCATGTGATCGACGAAAAGCTGGTTGGTCTCGTCGGGCCGACACAGTCCTTGCCGCAACGAGGCACCGACATGTCGAACGACCTCGTCGTCATGACCGACACCGGGCTCGTAGCTGAGCTCGCCTACGCGCGGCCCGCCCGGTTGCCTGGCAACGCTGTTGAGCGCCGAGCGCGGCAAATAGAAGAAGAGCGAGTGAAACGGCTTGTCGATCACATAGCGCGGGTCACGCTTGAGGTCGTACAGATAAGTCGCACCTGCGCGAACATCCGCCTTGGTGACACAGCGGCCCTCCTCCCAGCATTCGCAATCCGGATAGTCGCGGAGTTTCAGGCTGAGGAGATAGGCATCTTCCGCAGCCAGCGATCCGGAAATATCCGGTGTCGGATCGTCGTTGCGGACTTCGGTGACCGCGAGCTCGGCGCTGTGCAGCGAACGCGTGATCAGGACCGGTGCTTGCTTGGAGCGAAGGCCCTGCCCGAGCCTCTGCCCGTAGACGCCTGCTTGTGTCATTCTAGTAAATCCATCCGTAAAGGCACGTCTTCGCCGGCCTTCCCGAGATCCGCGCATTATCGGAGATCGCCGGCCGACGGTCCAGCTGCAGCGCATAACACGAAGCTGGCGCGGCCAGCCGTCGCACCGGGCCGTGCCGCGATGATTTCATTGTGATTTCAGCGTGATGTCACCGGCCTGGCGTCGCGAAGGACACCACCGTTGACCTGCCCGGCAGATCGCGGGGCGACTTCATCGTGCATTTTGGAAATAATTTGCGGCCTGCGCACGTCAGTTGGACCATTCCTCGCCCCAGAGCTGGACGACATGGCCCGGCGACACCTCACGAAATTGACGCACGGGCGGCTGGTAATCGGGCGCGCGCACCGGGCTTCTGATCTCGTCATTCGTGGCCTCGCGCCTGGTGCCGCGGCGCGCTGGATCGGGCACTGGCACGGCCGCCATCAGCTTCTTCGTATAGGGATGCTGCGGATTTCCGAACAGGGCCGCGCGTGGACCGGTTTCGACGATCTCGCCGAGATACATCACCGCGACGCGATGGCTCATGCGCTCGACCACCGCGATATCGTGGGAAATGAAGAGATAGGCAAGTCCCATGCTGGCCTGAAGGTCCAGCATCAGATTGACGACCTGCGCCTTGACCGAAACGTCGAGCGCCGAGACCGCTTCGTCCGCGACGATCAGCTTCGGTCCGAGCGCGAGCGCGCGGGCAATGCAGATGCGCTGGCGCTGGCCACCGGAGAATTCGTGCGGAAAGCGCGCGGCCATGTCGGCGGTGAGACCAACGCGGACAAGCAGGTCGGCGACCTTCTCCCGTGCCTGCGACGCCGTGACGAGCCCGTTGGCGAGCAATGGGGCCGCAATCGCCGTTCCCACCGACATGCGCGGGTTGAGGCTCGCGAACGGATCCTGGAACACGATCTGCATCTGCTTGCGAAAGTCACGCAAGGTGCGGGCATTCATCGCCAGCACATCCTGCCCGTCCACCAGAACGGTGCCGCTGTCCGGCTCCGTCAGCTTGAGAATGGAGCGGCCCGTCGTCGACTTGCCGCAGCCGGATTCGCCGACCAGCGCCAGCGTCTCCCCGGCGCGCAAGGTGAAGGAGATGTTCTCGACCGCATGGACGCGGCCCGAGACCTTGCCGAACAGGCCCGAGCGGATTGGAAAGCGCGTCGTGAGGTTGGAGACCTCGAGCAGCGGTCGCTCGGCAATCGAGACCGTATCGGGCGTCTCCGCCGGCTCGTCAGAGGTCCCCGTCACCTTGTCGACGGTCGGAAAACGCATCGGCCGCGTCCGCCCGTCCATCGAGCCGAGGCGTGGCACGGCCGCGAGCAGCGAGCGGGTATAAGGATGCGAGGGTGAAGCAAAGATGCGCGCGGTCGCATCGGTTTCCACTGCCTGGCCGCCATACATCACCACGGTGCGGTCCGCGATCTCGGCCACCACCCCCATGTCGTGGGTGATGAAGAGGATCGACATCTCCTCTTCCTGCTGAAGCTCCTTCAGAAGCTCCAGGATCTGGGCCTGGATCGTGACGTCGAGCGCGGTGGTCGGCTCGTCTGCGATCAGCAGCCTCGGCTTGCAGGCCAGCGCCATCGCGATCATTACGCGCTGGCGCATGCCGCCGGAGAAGCGATGCGGATGCTCGTGGAAGCGCGATTTCGCCGCAGGTATCCGCACGCGGTCGAGCAGGCATATGGTCTCGACCTCCGCCGCCGCGCGCGACAGGCCGCGGTGCTGGATCAGTGCTTCCGCAATCTGGAAGCCGATGGTCAGCACCGGATTGAGGCTCGTCATTGGCTCCTGGAAGATCATGGCGATTTCGTTGCCACGAACATCCTTCATGCTCGCTTCGGGCAGCGTCAGCAGGTCGCGACCGGCAAGCCGGACGCTGCCTTCGACGCGGCCGTTCTCCTTCGGAATGAGCCGCATGATCGAGAGCGCAGTGACGCTCTTGCCCGAACCGGACTCGCCGACGATCGCCACGGTTTCCCGCGAGGCAATATCGAACGACACGTCGCAGACGACGGGAATCCATCGCCGCTCACGCAGGAAGGACGTCGTCAGGCCGGAAACCGACAGCACCGGCGACTGCGCGTTGGCAGCGATTTGATCAGCTCCGCTTGCGCCCATGCTCATGCCAGTGTCCTAATAGCCGCGACTACGATCGACACGCCCCGGCAATTCTTCACCGCGGCGGTGGCGCGCAATCACATCCAGCACGAAATCGACCGCCGTATCCGGCGTCGTCATGCTGGCATTGTGCGGCGTGACCAGGATGCGCGGATGGCTCCAGAAAGGGTGACCCGCAGACAGCGGCTCCGGCTCGGCGACATCGAGGACAGCACCCGACAACGCGCCGCTGTCGAGCGCCGCGAGAAAGTCGGCTTCGACCAGATGCGGGCCACGCCCGACGTTGACGAGCGACGCGCCGCGCGGCAGGCGCGCGAACAAGTCCGCATTGAGGATGCCGCGGGTCTCATCCGTCAGAGGCAACAGGCAGACGAGAATGTCGGTCTGCGCAAGGAAATCCGGCAACGTCCCCATGCCCGTATAACAGGTGACGCCGTCGATCTCGCGCATCGATCGGTTCCAGCCGAGTAGTGGAAAGTCGAAAGCCGTGAGGCGTTCGAGCACGGCCTGGCCGAGTTGGCCGAGACCCATCACGCCGACGCGCCGCCGCTTCGCCGGCGTGATCCGGATCTCGCGCCAGACCTGCGCCTTCTGCTGGGCGATGAAGTGCAGGAGATCGCGATGCAGGGCGAGCACCGCCATGGTGACGTATTCGACCATGGTCTCGGCGATGCCAGGCTCCAGCATGCGAACGAGCGGAATGTGCGCTGGAAGTTTTTTCGCGTCGAACTGATCGACACCCGCACCGACCGAGAAGACCAGCTCGAGATTTGGGAAAGTCGTCGCGATGTCGTCGGGCGGCACCCACGCCACGAGATAGCGGATGTCGGCGGGATCGCCGATGTCGGGCCAGAGCCGGAATGGCACATCGGGCGCGCGCTCGGCGAAGAAGCCCGCCCATTCAGCGCCCCGAACCATGTTGGCCTTGTAGAGAACCGTCATGCCGCCAAAACTCTCAGAACGGGCTGACCGGCGCGAGCCGGCGGCCGTCGATCAGGCGCTTGTGGCTGTAGGCCGCGGGATCGACCAGCGGCGTCGCGCCCGTCACGATGTCCGCCGCGAGCTTGCCGGCCGCAGGACCGATGCCAAAGCCGTGGCCGGAGAAGCCGGTGGCAAGGAAGAAGCCAGGCATGGCATCGACCGGCGAGATGACCGGAATGGTATCCGGCGTGCAGTCGATCGTCCCGCCCCAGGCTTCCGCGATCTCGATGTCCTTCAATTCAGGGTTCGACTTGATCAGCGAAGCCAGCGCGGCATTGACCAGCGACATGTCAGGCGCGGGATCGCGCACCCGCTCGGTCTCGAATGGCGACGGCTTGTCCAAGCTCCAGTTCGTGCCGCGCATGAGCTGGTCGAAGAAGGATTTGCCGAACGACAGTTTCAACCCATTCTTGCGATGCAGATAGGTCGGCCAGAAAGTTCGCGCGTACCGGAACAGATCAGGCGACAGTTCGACCGTGCCGCGGTTGCGTAGCGCCAGGGTAAAGCCGCCGTCGAGGCGGCGGCGGATGCAATAGAAATCGGTGCCGAGCGCACCGGAGGTGATCTCCGGCCCCGGCGTGGTCCGGCACGCGGTCGCATTGACGAGGCCGATCGGCAGCTCGATGCCGTGGCGACGGCAGAATAGCGACGACCAGGCGCCGCCGGACAGCAGCACCGATTGCGTGCGAACGGTGCCCTTCTCGGTGACGACGGCGCTCACCCGTCCACCTTGCGTCTCCAACCCACGCGCGGCGCAGCCCTGATGAATCGTGACGCCGTGCTTTCGCGCGGCGGTCGCAAGCGCCGGCACGGCCATTGAGGGCTCGGCGCGCCCGTCGCTCGGCGTGTGCAATCCGCCAACCCATGTCTCGGCATTGCCGGGCAGGCGCTCGGCGACCTCCGCCGGCGTCAGCACGGTCGAGTGAACCTGCATCTCGCGCGCCGTTGCGGCCCATCGCTCCCAGCTGGCGAGCTCGTCCTTGCTCTTGGTCAGGAACAGCACGCCGGTACGGCGGAAGCCGGCATCGACGCCGGCATCGTTTTGCATGTCTTCCCACAGCCGCAGCGCCTCGCGGGCCAGCGGGATCTCCTCACGCGCGCGGCCCTGCTGGCGGCACCAGCCCCAATTGCGGCTCGACTGCTCGCCGCCGACATGGCCCTTCTCGACCAAGGCGACGGAGAGGCCCTTCTTTGCGAGATGATAGGCCGCGGAGACGCCAATGACGCCGCCGCCGATGACGACGACATCCACCTGCGCTGGCAGGCGCTCGTCACTGTTTATGCGGGTGAGCGGCGGGGACATGGGAAACTCCAGATATTCAGTTCGATCGAGACAGCTCGGCTCGTCGCTAGTTTGCAGATCATGGGATGTTCATCCGCGGATCGAGCGCGTCGCGCAGGCCGTCGCCGAGGAAGTTGAAGCTCGTCACCGCAAGCGTGATGGCGAGGCCCGGTGCAATCGCGAGCCAGGGCGCGCTGGTGAGATAGATCTGCGCGTTATTGAGCATGTTGCCGAGGCTCGCGGCCGGCGGTTGGATGCCGTAACCGAGATAGCTGAGATAGGATTCGAGCAGAATGGCCTTGGCCACGTTCAGCGTCGCCGCCACCACGATCGGCGCGATCGCATTGGGTACGAGCTCGCGGAACATGATCCGCAGATTCGACGAGCCGAACGCGAGTGCAGCAACCGCAAACTCGCGCTCCCGCAGCGAGCGCACCTGGGCCTCGACGACGCGGGCCACCCACATCCAGGCGGTTGCCGCGATCAGCACGGTGGTGGTGATGAAGCCGGGCTCGATGAGCGCCGCGAGCGCAAGCAGCAGGAAGATGGTCGGAAAGCAGAGCATGGCATCGACGAGCCGCATCAGCACCGCGCCGACCACGCCGCCATAGAAGCCGGCGAAGGCCCCGACGACGATGCCCACCGCCATCGCCATCACCATCGCGACGAAGCCGATCGACAGCGAGACGCGCGCGCCCATCATCAGCCGCGCCAGCACGTCGCGGCCGAGTTCGTCGGTGCCGAGGATGTGCGCGCCCGACAGCGGCGGTGCGAACCGCTTCATGATATCGATGTAGGTGTCGTCGAACGGCAGGAGGTACGGGCCGAATGCCGAACCGAGAACAAGGACGAGAATGATCACCGCGCCTGCAAGTGCAAGCCGGTGCCGACGAAATCGCCGCCACGCGGCCTGGCCGGGTGCGGGTTGAGCGCTGGACAAGTCTACGGTCGTCATCCCTAGCCCACCCGGATGCGCGGATCGACGACCGCATAGAGGATGTCGGCCAGCAGCGACCCGATCAGCACCATGATCGCCGAGAACATCAGAATGCCCATCACCACGGGATAGTCGCGATATCCGATGGAATCGAGGAACAGCCGGCCCATGCCGGGCCAGGTGAACACGGTTTCAGCGACCAGCGCACCACCGAGCAGCGTCGGAAACTGAAGGCCGCCCATCGTGATCATCGGCAGCAGCGCGTTACGCAAGGCGTGAACCGTAAGGATTCGCCATTCCGGCATGCCCTTGGCGCGCGCGGTGCGAATGTAGTCCTGGTTGATGACTTCGAGCATCGAGGAGCGCATGAAGCGGCCCCACATCGCGGTCTCCACCAGCGCCAGCACCAGCGCCGGCGCAATGAGATGATGGAGCAGATCGAGCAGGGAGCCATCGCCGACGGTCTGCCGGTTGCCGGCCGGCAGCCAGCCGAGCTTCACCGAGAACACATAGATGGTGACGAGGCCGAACCAGAAGGTCGGGATCGACAATGCGATCATGGCGCCGACGGTTGCGAGCGAATCGAACAGCGAATAGCGGCGCAGCGCACCGAGCACGCCAATCCAGCAGCCGAGCAGCACCGCGATGATGGTCGCAGTCGCCATCAGTTCCAGCGTGGCGCCGAGATGCGACGAGATCACCGCCAGCACCGCCTCGCCGTCACGATACGAGCGGCCCCAATCGCCCCTCAGCATCCGGCCGAACCAATCGAGATACTGGATCGGCAGCGAACGATCGAGGCCGAGTTGCCGCGTGACGCGGTCGAGATCCTCCTGCGTCATCTGCGCGGACGCCGCGAATTGCGAGAGCGGACCGCCGGGCGCCAGATGCAGGATGGCGAAGCCGATCGCGGACACGATCACCAGCAGCATGATCGCCTGCGCCAGGCGATTGGCGACGTAACGGGCCATCTCAGGCGATCTCGCGCGCCTGAACCATCAGGCCCAATACCATTCGCGAATGTTCCAGCAGTTGATCGACATGTTGATGTTGGGACGGAAGCCTTGCAGCCCTTCCTTCACACCTTCGGCGATGAAGCCCTGGAACAGCGGCAGGATCGCGAGGTCGTCGCGGATGAGCTTTTGCAGAGCGCCATAGGTCGTCTTGCGCTGCGCCAGATCGAACTGCTTGGCACCTTCGGCGAGAAGCCGATCCGCCTCCGGGTTGCGATACTGATAGGTGTTGTAGCCGCGGCCACCTTTGGCAGGAATGGCGCCGGAGCCGAAGCGGGGCGTCACGTCGGGGTCGCTGCCGAGCATGAAATTCACTCCCACGATCACCGAATTGAATTTCGATTGCTGCCAGAAGTCGCCCCAGATCACGGCGGCCGGCATGTTGTTGACGCGCATCGCGGCACCGATCGCGCGCCAGTCCTGGATCAGCAGCTGCTGGGTCTGCTCACGCACCGCATTGCCCGACGTCGTTGAATTGGTGAATTCGAGCTTGACGCCGCCTTTCTCGCGCACGCCGCCGGCGCCGCGGACCCAACCGGCCGCATCGAGCAGCGTGTTGGCCTTGGCCGGATCGTATTTGTGCTGCGGCAGTCCCTGCTGGAACGACCAGGCCTGTTGCGGCACGAAGCTTTCGGTCTGCGTCGGCAAGCCGTAGTTCAGCGCGTCGATGATCGCCTGCTTGTTGATCGCGAGATACAGCGCCTCGCGCACCGTGCGGTCCGCCAACGCGCCGAACTCCAGATTGGGCGCGATGTGCTCCACCGACGACGTGGATGAGACGAAGATCTTGCGGCCCTTCAGCGTCTTCGCTTCCTGCACGAAGTTCGGCAGAATGCCTTGCAGGCCGGTGTAATCGACCTGGCCGGTGCGGAACTGGGTGTAGAGCACGGTCAGGTCTGGAATGTATTTGAACACCACGCGCTCAACGTAGGGTCCCTTGGCGTGATAGCCGGTATGGGCATTCAACTGAATGTGGTCGCCCGGCACGCGCTCGCCCCAGCGGAACGGTCCGGTGCCGACAGGCGCATTGTGGAACGGCGAGGCGTTCGGATCGGTCACCTTCTCCAGGATGTGCTTGGGCACGATGAAGGTCAGCGATCCCAGGATCGACATATAGGGCGAATAGGGAGCTTCCATGCGCCAGTGAATCTCGTCGGGCGCGACGATCTTGATGTCCTTGACGAGACTATGGCCGACGCGGCTGCGCGCGCGAAAATCGGGGTTGTTGATCAGCTCGAGCGAGAACTTCACGTCCTCGGCCGTGAACGGCGTGCCGTCGTGCCATTTCACGTCGCTGCGGAGCTTGATCTTCCAGGTCAGGCCGTCGGCCGAGAGGCCGCCATTCTCGACCGTCGGGACTTCGCGGGCGAGGTCGGGAACGAACTTGCCGTCGGGATCGATGAACCAGAGCGGCGAGAACACCTGCCACCAGATGCCCTGATCGACTTCGATGCCCGGCATCAGGGGATGAAAGACCGTCGGCTCCTGCGACAGCGCCGCGATCACCTGTCCGCGCGGCTTGTCCGGCGGATTGGTCGGGCGTTCTGTCTGCGCAAATGCGTTGCCCGATAGCGTCCATCCCGCCGCGGCGCCGGCCCCGAGCTGAAAGATCTGACGGCGATTCGGATTGCCGAGATGCAGTGCCCCAACGCCGAACTTCCCGGTGTCGTCCGCCATGACCACTCTCCGTTGTCGCACGCGGCACCGTCTCCCGGGCCCCGAGACCCCGGCAAAGGGACAGGAATGGGCTTTAGTGCTTCTAAATTTTCTATCAAAAGTTCATCACGACTAAATACAGCTGTCAATCATATTGCTAGGATGCGCGACCTTTTCACTCCGACTGAAGCTCCGGAACGTCATTGTCCGGGCTGAGATGATGCATGGGAGAGCGACATGGATGGTCGCGGCGAGATCAACGATCCGAAGGATGCCCCGCCGACCGAAGCCGACGATGCCGTCGACCAGCGCCTCGGCGAGACCGTGCGGCTGCTGCGGCAGCGCGCGGGCCTGTCGATCCAGGACGTCGCCAAGAAGACCGGCCTCTCCAACGGCATGATCAGCCAGCTCGAACGCGCGCGCGCCATGCCGTCGATACGCACGCTGCGCCTGCTCAGCATCGCGCTCGACGTTCCCATCTCCTATTTCTTCGAGACCACCGATCCCGCCGACGTGCAGCGCTATATCGTGCGCAAGAACGGCCGGCGCCTGCTGCGGCTCACCGCCAGCGGCGTCGTCAAGGAAGCGCTGACGCCGGCAGACAAAGGCCAGCTCGAATTCTACGAGCTCACGCTCAATCCCGGCGCCTCGTCCGGCACCGACTTCCTGCAGCACACCGGCGAGAAGGCGGGCTACATCCTCTCAGGCAGCCTGCGGCTGTGGCTCGACAACCAGGCCCATCTGCTCGACGCCGGCGACAGCTTTCGCTTTCCGAGCATCGTGCCGCACATGTTCGACAACCCGACCCAGCAGACGGCCCGCGTGATCTGGGTGACGACGCTGCGCCAGACCGATTCGCCGGCAGGTTGAAAGCGCCGCCAGCCCGGCACCACCGCAAATTGCCCCTCGACGCTGCCGCGCGGAATCTGTAGCTCACATCTGTAGCTCACGTGGAGCCGGTCATTGACAGGGCGGACACGAGGGTCTGCCACTGACGCGTTGGTGTGAGACCATGAAACTCAGGCGGCTTCTGACACTCGCGATGGCCGCGCAGGTCATCGTGACCGCGGCGGCTCTCCTCGTCTCCTATGCCGCGACCGGAACCGGGTTCGGCATTGCCCAGATCGTCGCCATGCTCGCAAGCGGCGCCATTGCGGTCCTGCTCGCTCGTCTGTGCACGCGCGCGATCGAAACGGCGCAGGAAAAACGGGCCGCCGCGCTACTGACCGAGCAGGCGCGGGCCAGCGCACAGATGACGCAAGCGGTCATCAAGACCGCGCTCGATGCCTTCGTTCAGACCGACCAGAACGGCATCGTGCTGGAATGGAGCCTTCAGGCCGAGGCCCTGACGGGATGGACGCACAAGGAGGCGCTCGGCACGGACGTCGTCAATCTCCTCATCGCCGAGCCGCTGCGCGACGGCTTCAGGCAACGCATGATGCGGCTGCTGCCGGAATTGTCGGATACGCCGATCGGCATCCGGTTCGAAGCGACCCTGCTGCACCGGGACGGCGACGAGATCCTGATCGAGGCCTCCAGCACGGCGCTCCACATCGGGGGGCGCACCCTCATCAACAATTTCGTCAAGGATGTCACCCAGAAGCGCGCCGCCGAGGAGCAGCTGATCCAGGCCCAGAAGATGGAGGCGATCGGTCAGCTCACCGGCGGCATTGCGCACGAATTCAACAACATGCTCACCGTGATCACGGGCACGATCGAGATCCTCGCCGACGCCGTGAAGGATAATCCGCCGCTCGCGACCATCACCAAGCTGATCAGCGACGCCGCCGATCGCGGCGCCGCGCTGACGTCGAGCCTGTTGTCCTTTGCCCGCAAGCAGGCGCTCAAGCCGGCCGAGAGCGACATCAACGAGCTGCTCGAAGAGCTCGCAAAGCTGCTGCTGGCAACCTTCGACAAGAAGATCGAGATCGTGACCCGGCTCGACGGCAACATTTGGCTCGCCCTCGTCGATCGCGGCCAATTGAGCTCGGCGCTTCTCAACCTCGCGATCAACGCCCGCGACGCGATGCTGGACGGCGGCAGACTGACGTTGACGACGCGCAACGTCGTGTTCGGCGTCCGCGAGGCCGTGGCGGTCGGGGCCGGCTATGCCGGCGACTATGTCGAGATCGAGATAGGCGATACCGGCACTGGCATTCCGCCGGCCATTCTGGAGCGGATCTTCGATCCCTTCTTCTCGACCAAGGACATCGGGAAGGGCACCGGGCTCGGGCTCAGCATGGTGTTCGGATTCATCAAGCAGTCCGGTGGCGGAATCAAGGTCGCTTCCGAAGAAGGACGCGGCACGACTTTCACGATCTATCTGCCGAAGGCGGAGGCGAGCACGCTTCGCCCCACCGGCTATGACGAGCGCAAGGTCGTGGGCGGGACGGAAACCATTCTTTGTGTCGAGGACGACCGCGACGTCCGCCAGTACGTCACGGTTCAGCTCGAAAGCCTCGGCTACAAGGTCATCTCGGCCGCCAATGCAGCCGAGGCACTGGCCATCGCGGCCGAAGGCACGCCCTTCGACCTGCTTTTCACCGACATCGTGATGGCCGGCAGCTTGAACGGACGAGAGCTCGCCGACGAGATGGTGGCATCGCGCCCCTCGCTGCGGGTGCTCTTCACGTCGGGCTATGCCTACGACGCCCCGCATGCGCAGGGGCGCGCCACCAAGGGCGCACCGCTTCTGACAAAGCCCTACCGCAAGGCCGAGCTCGCGCGCATGCTGCGCCGCTCTCTCGACACCGCTGTCGACGACGCGGGCGATCCGATCCCGACGCCCTATTCCGTGCAGGCCGATCTCGAAGGCTTTCTGCGCAGGCAGGCGGCTGAACGCGATGGCGCGACAAGGTCGCGGAAGACCTAGGCCATCCGCTGCGAATTCCAACGCGGGTGGCATGGTTGAATGGTCAATCAACGACAAGCTAAAAGACTGCGACGATCAGTATTGCTGGGGCGATGTTACTCAGGCGACGACGTTCAAATGATGCCGCGTCTTCGCGCCGCGCGCTCCCCAACCGACATCGGGAAGCCGCCGGCGCATCAGCTCATCTTCCGCCGCAGCGTCGCTGACGGCGTCTCGCCGAATTTTTCGCGATAGGCGCCGGCCATGCGGCCGAGATGGGTGAAGCCGAGATCGAAGGCGATCTCGGTGATCGAAGTGTCCAGCTCGGCTTGCGTGAGCCGGGTGTGGAGATTGGCGAGGCGCATGTCGAGCAGCATCTGCGAGATCGACACGCCGAAATGACGGCGGAAACCGAGCTGTAGCGCGCGGATGCCGATCCCGGACTCACAGGCGAGGTGCGCAACGTCGAGCGGCTCGCAGGCATTCGCCGCGAGGCAGTCCCGCGCAGTGTGCAGCGCGCGCGGCAGACGCTCGCCCTGGCCCGAGAACGTTCTGATCGCGTCGGACAGGCCGTGCCGCTGGCCGTCGAGGAGGTAATGAAGCAGCGCCTCGCGCCAGCCCGCGGTCGCGACCGGTGAAAGCCTGCCGGACGGTCCGAGACCTTCGGCGAGCATCATCAGCTCGACGAGCTTCGCCGCGAGGCCGCGCGCGGCCGGCACGTTCAGGTCGAGCGTAGGGTCGAACTCGACCGCGCCGGTCGCCCTGCCCGACAATGCCGCTGCGCGCTGCTCGACCATGCGGCGGTCGAGCAGCAGGATCGCTTGCGCCGACTCGGTCCAGATCATCCGGGTCGGGATGGTCGGCGACAACAGCGACGCCGTCCGTTCCGGCGCTGTGTCGAGTTCGCGGGTACCTGCGCGGATACGGGCCGTGCCGGCGAGCGGGATCTGCACCAGGAAGAAGCGGTCGAGGCAGCCGGGATCGATGGTGACGGATCCGCCATAGGCGACATAGTTGATGGAAAAGCCGTCGAAGGCGGCACAATTGTGCCTGGCCGAGAAGCCCGACCTCCGCATCGGCGTCAGATCATGCGGGCAGAAGATGCGCCCGACCTGCTCGGCCGCCTCGTCGGCGTCGTCGGTGGTGACGCGGGCGAAAGCCGCGAGCCTTTCGGCCGCGGATCGAGGCGTGCTCATTTCCAGCTCGGCTGCGGACATCGCCGACCACGCTTGGCATCACGGAATATTTTAAACCTATAATAGTTCCCCGTCCCCGGAAAGAGCCCTGTCGCAAAAACGTCGTGCCGCACGGCACAGGACGTGTCCGGATTCGTTTAGCGGATAGACAGCAGCCCGCGCCTGACCGAAGCTCCACCCTCGTCGGGATCCACGATGGAGGCGAGCCATGACTGCACTCGAGAAGGGCATTACCGCGAACGGCACGGGCTATGGCGGCAAGACCTGGAATATTCTGGGCCAGGTCTATTTTCCCAAGGCCGTCACCGATTCCACCTTTGCCTTCGAGACCAACAGCGAGCCGGGCCAGTTCGTGCCAGTGCACATCCATCCGACCCAGGACGAATTCATCCTGGTGCAGGAGGGCACGCTCGACCTCAAGCTCGACGGCAAATGGGTCAAGGCCAACGCCGGCGATCTCGTGCGCCTGCCGCGCGGCATCCCGCACGGCTATTTCAACAAGTCCGACAAGCCGGCCCGCGCGCTGTTCTGGGTCTCGCCGATGCAGAAGCTGGAGGCGCTGTTCAACCAGCTCCACAATCTGGCCGACCCCGCCGAGGTCGTGCGCATCTCGGCCCTGCACGAGGTCGACTTCCTGCCGCCTGAAGCCAACGACTAGGCGGCCGCCCCACTCCCATTTCTGTTTCGTCGCAGGTCCAGCGGCGGCGCAGCGCGGCCGAACGCGGCCTGCTGTGCCCAGAACATTCGAGCTCGCGAGCAATCCCATGGTCAACCCAAAGCATGTCTGCGTGATCGGCGCCGGCGTCTCCGGCCTTGCCGCCGCAAAGGCGTTCTCGACCCGCGGTCACCGGGTCACCATCATTGAACGCAGCGCCGATCTCGGCGGCGTCTGGGAGCCGGCGCGCTCCTATCCGGAGGTGCAGACCCAGAGCCCGAAGGAGCTCTACCGCTACACCGACCGCGCCATGCCCGAAGCCTATCCGGAATGGCCGACCGGATCGCAAGTCCACGCCTACCTCGCCGACTACGCACGAATTTTTGGCCTCGACCGTATGCTGCGTTTCAACACCAGCGTGTCGGGCATGGCGCGACGCGCCGACGGCAGACCAGGCTGGACGCTCGCGCTCTCGGACAAGAGCGGCGCCAGCACAGCTGAGGATTTCGACTTCGTCGCGGTCTGCACCGGACAGTTCAACGAGCCGCGGGAGCTGCACTGCCCAGGCGAAGACGGCTTTCTAGCACAGGGCGGGCAGATCCTGCATTCATCGAAATACAACGATCCTCAAGTGGTGAAAGGACGGCGCGTCGTCGTGCTCGGCGGATCGAAATCGGCAACCGACATCGCGGTGAACGCCGTGAAAGCGGGCGCGCGTGAGGTGACGATCGTGATGCGCGAGCCGGTCTGGCGCATTCCTTATTTCATCGGCGGTCTCGTGAACTTCAAGCGCATCCTCTACATCCGTGCGCAGGAGGAGATGTTTCCGGGCTGGGGCATCGGCGCGATGTCGCGCCTTGCGCATCGCATCGCAGCACCGTTCGTCTGGGCAAACTGGCGCGGGCTGGAAAGCCTGTTGAAGGCGCAGCTCAAGCTGAAGCAATGCAACATGGTGCCGAAGGAGCGGATCGAGGACGGAGTCAACTGCTCGGTGCCGATCGCAACACCCGGCTTCCATCCGATGGTAGCCGACGGCCGCATCAAGGCCGTGTTCGGCAGCTTCGATCATTACGACGGTGACACCATCGTGATGAGCGGCGGCGAGCGCGTGGCGGCCGATGTCGCGGTGCTCGCGATCGGCTACAAGCTCGGCGTGCCATTCCTGCCCGCCGCGTACCAGGCAAAACTGGTCGATGCGGATGGGCAGTACCGGCTCTATCGCCTGATCGCCAATCCCGACCTGCCGGAGCTCGGTTTCGTCGGTTTCAACTCCTCGTTCTGCACCGTGCTCTGCGCCGACCTCGCCGCCAACTGGCTGGTCCGTTACGCCGACGGACAGCTCGCACGCCAGCCGACCGCGCAACAGATGCGCGACAACATCGAGATGATGCTGCACTTCAAGCGGGTCGAACGGCCGGCTGCGGGCGTCTATGGCGGCCTCTGCGTCGCGCCCTATCACTACCGTCACTTCGACGAGCTGATGGCCGACATCGGCGCCAAGGAGCAGAAGCGCGGCGGGCTCGCGGGCCACTTCCGGCCGCCGGACGCGGACGCCTATGCGCGGTTTCTCGCCTCCGCGCCGGATTACCAAGCGGCGTGAGGCCGCGAATTCGGGCCGAGTGGGATTTGCCGCTCGCCAGCCCTCGCCTCCGATGCTTACGATCCCCTTGGCCATCGAATCGACAGGCCCAGGGAACCGGCCATGAGAGCACGACATCGCGCCGCCGCAGTCATAACGGCGCTTGGGCTGATCCTTGCGACCTTCGTCCCGAGCCTGGCGCAAACGCTCACGGCCAGGCAATCGGAGGCGGTTGCGACCTACGAGCGTGCGCTCGGCGATTTCAAAGCGATTCTCTCCGAGCGGCGCCGCCAGATCGACGCCAAACAGCCGCTGCCGAACCTGCCGGGCCAGGCGCTCTATCTGGCACGCGTCGCCGTGATCAGTGCTTACAAGGATCTCACCGACGTCATGCCGTCGCGGACCGGCAGGCCCAACAAGTTCGAGATCCCGCCGGCCTATTTCGATGCCGACATCGAACCGCTGGTGGACGAATACTCAAAGCTGTTCGAGATCATGGAAGCGCCGCCGGCCGGCGCGCAGAACTCGGCGACACCGTTCAAGGACGTGGTGGATCTCGCGGTCGCGATCGCACGCGCCAAGGGGTTGGCGCCTGACCACGCCGAAGCCGCGGGCCGGATCAGTCTGGGGCTGTTCTTCGCCGAGACCAACGGCAAGCAGAACGTCCGCAACGGGCGCTCGAACACCTATATGGGCAGCTTCCAGACCGGCCCGTCCGAGGACCGCAACGGCCATAGGAAATGGGACGCCATCAAGGGCGAGATCGCGGCCGCCGATCCCGGGTTGAGCGCGCGCGACGACAAGGAGGAGGCGCGGGCCCGCGGCACCGATCATCGCTTCAATCACTGGACCAACGTGCGCGACGGCCTGATGAACGCGCATGCGGATATTTTCCGGGAGATCCCAGGAATCGTGAAGACGCTGCCCGACCCGATCGACCAAATGAAGCTGTTCGAGCTGATCCAGATCGTTCCCACGCCGACGCGGGCGGCGCTCAGGTCCGGCGATCTCCTGAACTACAGGGTGTCCAGTCCGACGATCATGAAGCACCTGCGCAACAACAGCATCTTCGCATTCGGACAGGCCGACCGGGCGCGCACCTCGGCAAGCTTCCGGGAAATCCTTGGCGCGATGTGGCTGTTCAAGCGGAAGTTCGAGAAGGCGATGGCGAAATACGCGGAGATCAAGCCACGCTGAGGGGCCTCGCCGCGTGGCACGCGACTGAGAGGCTAGCTCCCGCCTTGTAGCCGTCCGTCGGCGTCTTCAAAGGCAAACGCTCGCCACCTGGTCATTGCGTCCTGCGCCCGGTGCATTTAGCTTCTCCGGACAAGAACAAATCTCGGGGGGACATATGACAGCCGCTCTTCGCAAGCGCACGCGCCGTGCCGCATGTGCTTTGATCTCAACATCCCTGGCGGGCCTCGCCAATTTCGCCGCGCACGCCGAGATCGTCGTCACGGCCAATGACGGCAAGATGGTGCTCGAGAACGGCAGCGCCCTGGTGCGCAAGCAACCACTGCCGGACACGGTGAGCGTCATCGACTTCACCGACGGTGCCTTGAAACTTCTAGGCGAGGTGCCCGCCCCGGCCAGCGTCGTCGGACCGCCGCCGAGCGTGGCAATTGCGCCGGATGGCGCGTTCGCCCTCGTTACCGGCGCGATGAAGCTCGATCCCGCGGATCCGACCAAGACGGTGCCCGACGACAAGCTTTCGGTCATCGACCTGAAATCCACGCCGCCCAAAGTACTGGCGACCTTGCAAGCCGGCGCGGGCGCTGCCGGCGTTTCGATCAACCGCGCGGGCACGCTGGCGCTGGTTGCGAACCGCAGCGAAGGAACGGTCTCGGTCTTCACCATCAGCGGGGGCACGCTTGCGCCCGTCGGCAAGATCTAGCTCGGCGACGCCAAATCAGGCCCCAGCCACGCGGTCTTTTCCCATGACGGCGCGACCGCGCTGGTCACGCGCGACGGAGACAGCAAGATCTCGCTTCTGACTGTGGACGGGAGCAAGGTCGAGTACGCCAAGCGCGATCTCTCCGCGGGCATCCGCCCCTACGACATCGATGTCACCGGCAGCGCCGCCGCCATCGTCGGCAATGTCGGCGCCAGCAGCGGCGACAACGACTCGATCAGCCTGATCGACATGACGGCGAAACCGATCCGCGTCGTCACGACAGTCACCGTCGGGCAGACGCCGGAAGCCGTGAAGATGTCCCCGGACGGCAACTACGTGGCCGTGACCGTCATGAACGGTTCGAACAAGCCGTCGGCGTCGCCGTTCTTCAACGATTTCGGCCTGCTCAAGGTCTACAAGATTTCGGGCACTGACCTTACGCCGGTGACGGAAGCGAAGATCGGCCATTGGTGCCAGGGCATGGTGTGGTCCAAGGAGTCCAAATATGTCGTGGCCCAGTGCATGGTCGAAAACGAGCTGATCGCCTTCTCGTTCGATGGCAAGGCGCTGAACAAGACATCCACGCTCAAGATGCAAGTGAGCCCCGCGGGCATCCGCACCGCGGAGCCGTAGGGCCGGAGCGCGGCGCAGTCATCCTGCGCCGCCGTCCTATTCGGTGCAGATCGGCGCGTCCTTCAGGCCATTGCTGTCGTAGGCCTTGCGCAAGGTGCCATTCGTCACCGCCTCGTTCATGAATTTGGTGACGAAGGTCAGCGCTTGGGGGTGGCCGAGCGGTACAGCGACCGCCGTGACGGTCTTCTTGAAGGTCTCGTCGAGCACGCGCGTGCCCGGGATCTTCTGCGCCATCTTGTTGAGCTGGTCGCGCGACAGCGCAAACGCATCGATCTGGCCGCTGCTGAGGAGGCCGAAGATCTCGTCATAGGTCTGATAGCCCGTGACCTTCGCATTCTTCAGATGCGCGGCCGCGCCGCGCATCGTGGTCGTGGCGTTCACGGCCGCGACCTTGATGCCCCCCTGATCGAGCGTGGCGAAATTGGTGACGTTCGAGCCTGATTTGACGATGTAGGTGGCGTCCGCGACCTCGTAGATCGGGCCGAACATCATCCTGCTCTCGCGCTCAGGATCTTTGGGCAACCAGGTGACGTCCCAGTTGCCGTTCGATGCCGCGTCAGTGATCTGCCCTGAATTCTGGTACACGACATATTCAACGGGCACGCCGAGTTGCCCGGCCATCTCCCTGCCGAGATCGACCGGCACGCCGGCATAGCCGTCTCCGGTCTTGGTGGACCAGAACGCGCCGCCAGCCAGGCTGATCGCAATCGCGACCCGCAGCTTGCCGGTCGGTGCGATCTCGTCCTTAAGTCCATCGCCTAGCGCGGGCATGACGACCGCCGCTGCGAGAATGAGGCCGGCAAGGACCGACTTAAGGACCGACGTGGGCATGTCATGATCTCCCGACCTTTTCTTCTTGTATTCTTCTCTTGTTCGTCCCGACCGCTTCGCGCGCCGTCGCTCGGCCTGTGACATAGTTCTGGTCGATCGGGTGCGCGATAAAAAGCGGTTTGTGATGGCAAAACTGCCAAAGGCCACAGCGCGGTCCGCAGCGCAAGGCCGACGACTGCCATGGCTATGGTGTTCCACGTCCGGGCATTTGTTGGTAGCCTCCCGCCTCGATAGACAGCAACCGGGGGCCACCGAATGACCTGCGCGAATCCCGCATCTCCCGCACGGCGCAACGAAGCGTGGAGACATGTCGGGCAGGCACTGGCCGCCGCGATGGCCGTGGCCGCGCTCGCCGGCTGCGAGGACAAGAACAGTTTCGTCGCTCCGCCGCCGCCCAAGGTGGACGTCGCCGCGCCGGTGCAGCGCCCGGTGACGCGGTATGTCGAGGCCACCGGCAACACCGCGCCGTTCAAGAATGTCGATCTCGTCGCGCGCGTGCAGGGATTCCTGCAATCGATCGACTACCAGGACGGCGCCTTCGTCAAGCAGGGCACCCAGCTGTTCACGATCGAGCCCGAGACCTACAAGCTCAAGCTCGACCAGGCGCGGGCGGCCGAGGCCGGCGCGCAGGCCTCAGTCCGGCAGGCGGAAGCCGACTACAAACGGCAGGCTGAGCTGGTGCAGCGCCAGGCCGTCTCGCAGGCCACGCTCGACACCTCGACATCGACGCGCGATAACGCGCAGGCCAATCTCCAGCAGGCCGAGGCCAACACCAAGCTCGCCCAGGTCAACTACGGCTACACCAACGTGACCGCGCCTTTCGACGGCATCGTCAGCGCTCACATGGTCTCGGTCGGCGAACTCGTCGGCGTCTCCTCTCCAACTCAACTCGCGTCCATCGTCGCGATGGACCCGATCTATGTGAATTTCACCGTCAACGAGCAGGACGTGCTGCGCATCCGTGCCGAGGCCGCCCGCCGCGGGCTCACCGCCGCAGACATGAAGCAATTTCCGATTCAAGTCGGTTTGCAGACCGAGGCCGGTTATCCGCATGAGGGCAAGCTTGACTATGTCGCCCCGACCCTCACCCAGTCGACGGGCACGCTCGCAGTGCGGGGCCTTGTCCCCAACGACAAGCGGGTGCTGCTGCCCGGCTATTTCGTCCGCGTTCGCGTGCCCTTCACTCAGGAGAAGGACGCCCTGCTCGTGCCCGACACCGCGCTCGGCAGCGATCAGGGCGGCCGCTATCTCCTCGTCGTCAATGGCGACAACGTTGTCGAGCAGCGCAAGGTGCAGATCGGTCCCGTGGACAACGGTTTGCGCGTGATCGAAAGCGGCTTGAAGCCGGATGATCGCGTGGTGATCGCAGGGCTGCTGCGGGTGATTCCGGGCCAGAAGATCGAGCCGCAGGTGACGAAGATCGAGCAGCCGCAGGCGTCTGCCAAGTAAGTAGGAGCGCCTGCCATGATCTCAAAGTTCTTCATCGAGCGGCCGGTCCTCTCGAACGTCATCGCGCTGCTGATGATCCTGATCGGCGGCGTCGCGCTGTTCAACCTCGCGATCGCGCAATATCCCGACGTGGTGCCGCCGACAGTGCAGGTCACCACACGCTATCCCGGCGCCAGCGCCAAGACCGTGATCGACACAGTTGCCTTGCCGATCGAACAACAGGTCAACGGCGTCGAGGACATGCTCTACATGCAGTCCTACAGCGGCTCCGACGGCACCTATACGCTGACCGTGACCTTCAAGATCGGCACCGACCTGAACTTCGCGCAAGTGCTGGTGCAGAACCGCGTCTCCAGCGCGCTGTCGCAATTGCCCCAGTCGGTGCAGAACCAGGGCGTCACCGTACAGAAGCGGTCGACGTCGATCCTGCTGTTCGTGACGCTGACCTCGCCCGACAAGACGTTCGACAGCCTTTATTTGAGCAACTACGCCACCATCAACCTCCGCGACGAACTCTCGCGCCTGCCCGGCGTCGGCAACGTCACCGTGTTCGGCGCCGGCCAGTATTCGATGCGGGTGTGGCTCGATCCGAACAAGCTGCAGGTCCGGGGCCTGGTGCCGCAGGACGTCATCCAGGCGATCCAGCAGCAGAGCCAGCAGGTCTCCGCCGGCCAGGTCGGCGCACCGCCGACGCCGCCGGGTCAGGCGTTCCAGTACACCCTCAACGTCAACGGCAGGCTCGACGATACCACCGAGTTCGAGAACATCATTGTCAAATCAGGCACCAGCGGCGACGTCACGCGGGTGCGCGACGTCGGCTGGGTCGAATTGGGCGCGCAGACCTACAGCCAGATCTTCTCGCTCAACAAGCAGCCTGCCACCGGCATCGGCGTGTTCCAGTCACCCGGCGCCAACGCACTCCAGGTCGAGCAGGCTGTCGAGAAGAAGATGGCGCAGCTCGCCAAGGCCTTCCCGCAGGGCATGAAGTACGACACGCCGTTCGACACCACCAAATTCGTGCAGGCCTCGGTGCACGAGGTCTACATGACGCTGATCGAGGCCGGCCTGCTGGTGCTGGTCGTGATCCTGGTGTTCCTGCAGGACTGGCGCGCGATGCTGGTGCCGGCGACCACTGTGCCGGTGACCATCATCGGCGCCTTCGCCGCCATGGCCGCGCTCGGCTTCACCATCAACATGTCGACGCTGTTCGCGATCGTGCTAGCGATCGGCATCGTCGTCGACGATGCCATCGTCGTGGTGGAAGGCGCGGCCCACAACATCGAGCAGGGCATGAACGGCCATGACGCCGCGATCAAGGCGATGGACCAGCTGTTCGCGCCGATCGTCGGCATCACGCTGGTGTTGATCTCGGTGTTTTTGCCAGCGTCGTTCCTCGCCGGGCTCACCGGCCGCATCTATTCGCAATTTGCGCTGGTGATCGCGGCGACCGCGCTTCTGTCCGCCATCAACGCGGCGACGCTGAAGCCGACGCAATGCGCTCTCTGGCTGCGGCCGACGGTGCCGCCGGAGCAGCGCAACTTCTTCTATCGCGGCTTCAACGCGGTCTACAACCGCGTCGAGCGCGGCTACATCCGACTGATCGGCGTGCTGTGCAGGAACAGCACGATCTCGGTCGCGATCGCGCTGGTGCTGATCGGGATCGGCGGCTACGGGCTGTCCCGGGTACCGACCGGCTTCCTGCCGATCGAGGACCAGGGCTACCTGATCGCCGCCGTGCAACTGCCTGACGGTGCCGCGCTGGAACGGACCCAGAAGGTGCTCGACAGAGCGAGCGAGCTGATCAAGGACACGCCCGGAGTCCAGCAAGTCATCACCATCGCCGGCATCTCCGCGCTGGACAACAGCGCCAGCCTTGCCAATGCCGGCGTCGCCTACATTATCCTGAAAGATTGGGACGCGCGCAAAGGACCGGGCGAGGATCTGCGCTCACTGGTCTACGGGCTGAACGACAAGCTCGCGGCCATCATGGAAGCGCGCACGCTGGTGCTGCCGCCGCCGCCGATCCAGGGCATCGGCAACGCGGCCGGCTTCTCGATGCAGGTCGAGCTGCGCGACGGCAACAGCGATTTCGCCAAGCTCCAGGCCATCACGGGCGCGATGGTCAGCAATGGCCAGAGCCAGAGCGCGCTGCAGCGCGTCCAATCCTCGTTCCGCTCCTCGGTGCCGCAATTCAACGTCGAGATCGACCGCATCAAGACCCAGACGCTGCACGTGACGACGGACCAGGTGTTCGCGGCGCTCTCGACCTATCTCGGCTCGTCCTATGTCAACCAGTTCAACAAGTTCGGCCGCGTGTTCCAGGTCTACACCCAGGCCGATCCCGCCTTCCGCGTCACCGAGCGCGACATCGCCAACATGATGGTGCGCAACTCGAACGGCGACATGATCCCGATCGGCACGGTTGCCACGATCACGCCCGCCACCGGCCCGTCGCTGATCAGCCTCTACAATCTCTATCCATCGTCGACCGTGATCGGCCTGCCGGCGCAGGGCTACTCCTCTGGCCAGTCGCTGAAGCTGATGGAGGAGATCGCGGACAAGACGCTGCCGCCGGGCACCGGCTTCGAATGGACCGCGATGTCCTATCAGGAGAAGGCCGTCTCCAACCAGATCTACTGGGTGTTCGGGCTCGCCATGCTGCTGGTCTATCTCGTGCTCGCCGGCCAGTACGAGAGCTGGTACGCGCCGATCTCGGTAATCCTGGCGGTGCCGCTGTCGTTGCTCGGCCCCATGCTGATCCTCAACGCACTGAAGATCGACAACAACCTCTATTGCCAGATCGGCCTGATCCTGCTGATCGCGCTGTCGGCCAAGAACGCCATCCTGATCGTCGAGGTCGGGCTCGAGCTGCACGGCCGCGATGGCAAGCCGGTGCTGGAATCCGCGGTCGAAGCTGCGCGCGCCCGCTTCCGCCCGATCCTGATGACGTCGTTCGCCTTCATCCTCGGCGTGGTGCCGCTGGTGATCGCGACCGGCGCCGGTGCCAGCGCGCGCAAGTCGATCGGCATCACGGTGTTCTCGGGCATGCTGGCCTCGACCTGCCTCGCGGTGCTGTTCGTGCCGGCGTTCTTCGTGGTGGTGCAGCGCTTCGAGAACTGGCGTGCGTCGAAGAAAACGCCGAAGGCGGTGGCAGTGGCCGAAGTGAAATCCTAGGCTTTCTCCGTGGACGTCGGCCGCGCCTCCCCGCTCGAGACCAGGAGCACCGACACCTTCGCTTGCCTGAGCACGGCGTCGGCGACGCCGCCGAAGGAGAGATGATCGGCCTGGATGCGATCGACCCCCATCACCACGAGATCGACGGCGGTGGTCTCGATCTCGCGCAGGATCGCCGCTTCAGGCGCCCGGTTCGCGCGCAAGGTCGTGGTGATGTCGACCTCGTAACGGGCGGCGAGATCGCTGGCGTCCTTCAGGATGCCGGCCTCCTGGTTCAGACCACGCGAGGCGCCGCGCTGCGCGCCCTTGTCGCGCGTCGTCGCGACATAGATCACCCGGAGCGAGCCTGATCCCGCCTGCGCCAGCGCGACCGCGACCTCGGCGCCGCGCTTGGAGACGCCGCTGCCGGAGACCGGAACGAGGATGTTGAGCGCCTCGGGCGTCGGCTGCTTCAGGTGCTTGCCCTTGGCCGCCACGACCGCGAGCGGTCCCTCGAACTTCGCTGCGATGTCCTCGATCCTCCGATCGAAGCGATCCTTGGCGGCAGCAACCTTGTCGACGCCGATGACCAGAAGATCGAAGCCCTTGCGCGCTTCGTCGGCGATGGACTCGCCGAGCTCCGCACGCCTTGCCCGGGTGACGACGTCGACGCTGCCGACATCGCCATCGCCATGGGCCGATACGATCTCGGCGGCCTTCTTCACCACGGTTTCCGCGCTTTCCTCTTCATCGCGGCCCTTCTCCTGATCCTTGGCGCGCTTGCCGATGTGCAGCACGGTGATTGGCAAGCCGCGCATGCCGGCGATCAGGCCGGCGATGTGGGCAGCGAAGGTGGCGTTCACGCTCTCGTCCACGGCGAGCAAGGGGCGTTCGAGATTGCCGACGAAGCCGCGCTTCTCGAATTCTTCCCGCTCCAGGCGCTCTTGCTCGTCCTTGTTCATCGGCAGCTTTGCCAGCGCGGCGCGCAGCATCGGCGGCATCGCCATCGTGGTCACGATCGCCATGGTCACAATCATCGTGAACAGGTTCTGGCTGAGCACGCCGATCGAAAGACCGATGGTGGCGATGATCACCTCGGTCGAGCCGCGCGCGTTCATCCCGCTTGCGAGGGCCAGCGACTCCCTTGTGTTCAGCCCGCCCACGGTTCCGCCGACGAAGGCGCCGCCGAACTTGCCGACGCTGGCGATCACGACCAGCAGGCCGGTGAGCATCAGCAGATGGGGATCGCGCAGCACCGTGAGGTCGGCGCTCAGGCCGGCCAAACCGAAGAACACCGGCATGAAGAAGCTCGAGATCAGCCCGCGCAGCCGCTCGTCGATCTGCCGCGTCAGGATCGGGGACTGCCCGACCAGAATGCCGGCGACGAAGGCACCGAGCACGGTGTGGACGCCGATCAGATGCGTGACCAGCGCCATCGCGCACATCAGCAGCAGGATCACCGTGATGACCGGGGCGGTGCTGACGAGATTGTCGTTGGCCCATCGAATGAGCTGGAACACGATGCGGCGGCCGATGGTGAAGCTAATCGCGAGGAAGGCCAGCGTGCCCAGCACAGCTTTCGCCACCGAGGCGATATCCAGCGCGCCGTGCGAAGCGAGGCTGAAGATGACGGCGATGATGATCCAGCCGATGGTGTCGTCGATGACGGCGGTGGCGACGATGATCTGGCCGACATTGCGGCGCATGAAGTTCATCTCGCGCACAACCACCGCGACGATCTTCACCGAGGAGATTGACAGCGCCGTGCCCATGAACAGCGACGCAACCAGGCGGGCTTGCGGATTCGGCAACAGCGCATCTGGCAGGAATTCGCCGAGCGCAAAACCGCAGGCAAAGGGCACGAGGATGCCGGCAATCGAGATCGCGATCGCGGCCTTGCCGACCTTCCTGACCAGCTTGAGGTCGGTCTCCATGCCGGTCAGCAGCAACAGCAGCAGGATGCCGAACTGCGCGATGCCGTCGATCATCGCTTTCTGCTCGGGCGTTTTGGGGAAGATTGCCTGCTGTGCGTCAGGCCAGACCCAACCGAACAGCGAGGGACCGAGCAGGATGCCGGCGAGCAATTCGCCGATCACCGAGGGCTGGCCGAGGCGCTGCATGATCTCGCCGAGACCGCGGCCGACCGCGATCAACAGCACGATCTGGGCCACCAGCAGGAATTCCGAGGGACCGGCCGATTTGCCGCCCTCGGCGCTGGCCGCAACGGTGGTGAGGACAAGCGCCGCGGGGACAAGGCCGACCGGTCGGAGCAGGCTCCACTGCATGCAGGAATTTTACCCCTTCATCTGCCCCGGCGAGGTGCCGGGATGACGGGGATAGAACCCGCGGCAGGCAACAGGAGTTCCTTGACTTCGCGGCGGGTAAGGGGCCTCAACAAAAAAACGCGAAAACAACCCCATGCACAGTAGAGATGAGGTTGAAAAGACTGGAGAAAATTTCGTCTTTGCCGAAATCTAATTTCGCTTTGCCGAAAATGCTTGCCCCGTCGGGCAAAACACTGGCATGATGGCATCATCGGCAGACTACGCGAGCCGCCGCCACTCCCACGTCATTGCGGGCGCGGCGACTTGACAGCCGAACCTTTAGCGAAGGCGGAAGCAATCCAGAATCCGTCCGCCGAAAGATTCTGGATTGCTTCGTCGCTACGCTCCTCGCAATGACGGGATTGAAACGGGCGCGCGCCTCACGCCGATCCCTCACACCGCCTGCGGTGTCCTGATCTCGCGCGGGAGAATGATCGCGGCTGCGATCGCGAGCAGGCAGAGTGCGGCGAAGGCATGCAGCATGGTGACGAAGCCGCCCTGCTCGTAGAGCCAGGCGACCAGGCCGACCGAGGCGCCGGCCGCGGTGAAGCCGATGAAATAGCGCACGGCATAGGCGCGCGAGCGCCATTCCTCGCTGGTGTATTTGCCGACCATGGCGTCGTTGACCGTGACCTGTCCGAACGCGCCCATGACGATGCCGATCGAGACCAGGATCAGCGGCAGATTGGACAGGCTCGCGGCGAGATACAGGAACGGCGCCAGCATGAAGGACAGCGGCAGCGCCACTGTCTTCAGCGAATAGCGGTCGAGCAGCCGGCCGATCGTATACTGCGTCATCGCGCCGAACACGTAGACGCAGGCCGCGATGACGCCGAGCAGCGCCGGGCTTTTGGTGAGATCGGCAAGCCGCTCCGCGAACAGCTTTGGCAGCGCCACGGTGACGGCGTTGAACGTCGTGGAGATCGCGATCACCACGATCAGCAGCGACAGGATCACGCGCCACATGTCCTGCTTGGCGACCCGCGCCTGCGCTGCCGCCTGCTTCGAGCCCTTGCGGTCCTCGTGAACGACCATCGTCGCGAACGCGATGCCGATCAGGATGGTGACGATGCCGGGGACGATGAAGGCGAAGCGCCAGCCGAGATACTGGCCGATCACGCCGGTGACCAGCGCCGACGAAGCGACGCCGAGATTGCCCCAGACGCCGTTGATGCCCATCTCGCGGCCGAGCCTGTCAGCGTAGGAGACGATCATGGCAGTGCCGACGGGATGATAGATCGAGGCAAAAATGCCGATCGCGAACAGCGCCGCGCCGAGTTGGGCCGGGGTCTGCACGAAGCCAACCGAGATCATGGAGGCGCCGATGCCGACGAAGAAGATCAGCATCATGTGGCGACGGCTCCAGCGGTCGCCGAGCCAGCCGGTGAGCAGCGAGCCCGCGCCGAAGGCGACGAAGCCCGGCGTCGCGTAAGGCAGGAGTTCCGAATAGGCCATGCCGAGCGCCGGTCCCATGATGATCACCGCGGCGGCGAAAATCAGCATCGCGTAATGGTCGATGAAATGGCCCGCGTTGACGAAACTGATCACCCGGCTGGGGCTGTTCATGGGAATCCTCTCCTGCTCCGAAATGAGTTATATGTCTTGGGCATGACGGGATGCTGCCAATGACTGTCGTCGAGACGCCAATCCTCCGGGCGGTCCGGAGCAATCATCGCTCGCCCGCGGGCGTGCATCTGGTCGCACGCGACTATCCCAAGGGCATGCGGATCGATCCGCATATGCACCGCGAGGCACAGCTGATCTATGCCGCCAGGGGCACCATGCAGGTGACGACGCCCGGAGGGCGCTGGCTGGTGCCGCCGGACCGCGCGGTCTGGGTCCCCGCCGGGCTCCAGCACGCCATCGATCTGCTCGCCGACATCGAGATGCGGACGCTGTATTTCGACTTGGCCTGGCTGAAGCGCGCGCAGCGCCATGAGGGACTGACCAAGGAATTCGTGGTGCGGGTGTCGCCGCTGCTGAACCAGGCGATCCTCGCGCTGTTCGACGCGCAAAATACCGAGGAGCGGACCGATCTGCTGGTTCGGCTAGTGATGCTGGAACTGGTCCGGGCCGAGGATTCCGCGACCTTCGTGCCGCTGCCACACGAGCCGCGCTGCCGGCGCGCGGCCATGATCGTGCTCGACGATCCCACCGGCCTGCACGACATCGACGCGCTGGCGCGCGAGGTCGGAACCTCCGCGCGCACACTGTCGCGGCTGTTTTCGACAGAGACGCAGCTGAGCTTCAAGAGCTGGTGCCAGCGTGCGAGGATTGCGGCGGCGATCCAGCGGCTGTCCACCGATGCCAATGTGTCCGTGAAGCAGCTCGCGACCCAGCTCGGCTATGCCAGCGTACCGGCGTTTTCGGCCGCGTTCCGTCAGGTGACGGGACGGACGCCGACGGAGTTTGCCACACACTCGGTGTCATCGCCCGGCTTGACCGGGCGATCCAGTACTCCGAGACGGCGCGGCTAGAAGCGAAAAGCTGCGGCGTACTGGATGCCCCGGTCAAGCCGGGGCATGACAACTCACTTGGGGCGCATAGCCCCGCTAAACTTGCCAAAATCCCCCGCTTGATTGTGATCGGATTCCGCCCAAATCCCGTGTAAGATTCCCGCACCGCACAAACCCGACACGAAAGCCCCGATGGCCAACGCCTTCTTCTCCGACTTACTTACTACCATCTCCGAGCGCGGCCGCACGCTGCTTCGCCGCGGGGATTCTGCCGACACCAAGCCGGACGCCGATGGGCTGATCGAGCTCTGTGGCGCGCTGCTGTCGGGCCGGGGTGAAGCTTCCGGCACCGCCATGGCGCGTGAGGTGCTCGACATCTACCAGGACCTGGATGCGGCGGGACGTCGCGCCTTTTTCGAAGCCCTGGTGCGCGATTTCGGCCCGGATCGGGAACGCCTGTCCAAGGCGATCGAGACATGGCGCGCCAAGCCGGCCGACGAGGATGCCAGCGCCCTGCACTTCGCCTCCGAGCCGCGCCGGCAGGAGCTGATCCGCCGCCTCAACCGCGCACCCGGCGGCACCGGCGATCTCGTCAAGATGCGCGCCGACCTGCTCGACATGATGGACAGGCACGCCGATCTCGCCGCACTCGATCGCGACGTTTCGCATCTTCTCTCGTCATGGTTCAACAGGGGGTTTCTCGTGCTGCGCAGGATCGACTGGTCGACCCCGGCCAACATCCTCGAAAAGATCATCCGTTATGAGGCCGTGCACGAGATCAGCGACTGGGACGATCTGCGCCGCCGCATCGATCCGGTCGACCGCCGCTGCTACGCCTTCTTCCATCCCGCGATGGTGGACGAGCCCCTGATCTTCGTCGAGGTCGCGTTGACCGAGACGATCCCCGGCGCGATCGCGCCGCTGCTCGCGGTCGATCGCCCATCCGTCCCGATCGAGCGCGCCCGTACCGCCGTGTTCTACTCGATCTCCAACACCCAGCGCGGTCTGGGCGGCATCTCCTTCGGCAGCTTCCTGATCAAGCAGGTGGTGGAGGAGCTGCGCCGCGAATTGCCCAAGCTCGACAATTTCGTGACGCTGTCGCCGGTGCCGGGCTTCATGCCATGGGTGAAGCAGGACAAGGATTTGCCGCTGTCGGACGAGGACCGCGAGATCCTGAAGCGCCTCGACGATCCCAAATGGTTCGAGAACCCCGAGACAACGACACTGCTACGTGGCGTGATCGAACCGCTCGCGGCGCACTATTTCCTGAAGGCGCGCACACCCAAAGGCAAGCTGATCGACTCCGTCGCGCGCTTCCATCTCGGCAATGGCGCCCGCCTCGAGCGCATCAATTGGTTAGGCGATCTCTCGCCGAAGGGCGTGCGCGAGTCCGCCGGCGTGATGGTCAACTACCTCTACCGCCTCGACGACATCGAGAAGAACCACGAAGCCTACGCCAATGACGGCGAAGTCGTGGCCTCGAGCGCGGTGAAGAAGCTCTTGAAGGGCGAAGGGCGGCGGCTGTTGGATATGCGACTGTCGTAAGGGACGACCTCGGCTGATTGCGTTGGTTCGTCCACAATCTCGGTGTCATCGCCCGGCTTGACCGGGCGATCCAGTATTCCAGAGGCCTCCGTTGAAGCGCTCGCTCTCGCCACATTCGCCACGGCGTACTGGATGCCCCGGTCAAGCCGGGGCATGACAGCGGAAAGCATGGCGTGGCCGTCGCGCCCCCTACTCCGCCAGCGCCTTCATCTCCTTGTAGAGATCCGACTTGCCTTCGAAGCCGATGCCTGACAGCTCCGGCATGGTGATGTGGCCGTTCTCGACGCGGACGCCGTCGGGGAAGCCACCATAGGGCTGGAACAGGTCGGGGTAGCTCTCGTTGCCGCCAAGGCCTAAGCCGGCTGCGATGTTGAGCGACATCTGGTGGCCGCCGTGGGGGATGCAGCGGCTCGGCGACCAGCCATGAGTTTTCAGCACCTCCAGCGTGCGCTGGTATTCGCACAGGCCGTAGGACAGCGCGCAATCGAATTGCAGCCAGTCGCGGTCGGGGCGCATGCCGCCGTAGCGAATCAAATTGCGGGCATCCTGGTGGCTGAACAGGTTTTCGCCTGTTGCCATCGGGCCCGGATAGAATTCGGCGAGGGCTGCCTGCAGCGCGTAATCCAGGGGATCGCCGACTTCTTCGTACCAGAACAAGGGATAATCCCGCAGCATCTTGGCATAGGCGATGCCGGTCTCGAGATCGAAGCGGCCGTTGGCGTCGACGGCGAGCTGCGCGTCCTTGCCGATTTCCTTCAGCACCGCTTCGATGCGGGTGCGGTCGTCCTCGATATCAGCACCGCCGATCTTCATCTTCACGACGTTGTAGCCGCGATCGAGATAGCCTCGCATCTCGCCGCGCAGCATCGAGAGGTCCTTGCCGGGATAGTAGTAGCCGCCGGCAGCGTAGACGAACACGCGCGGATTGGCTTTGACGCCGTGACGCTCAGCCAGCAGGCGAAACAGCGGCTGGCCCGCAATCTTCGCGACCGCATCCCACACCGCCATGTCGATGGTGCCGACCGCGACCGAGCGCTCGCCGTGACCGCCCGGCTTCTCGTTGGTCATCATCGCGGCCCAGACCTTGTCGGGGTCGAGATTGTCGCCGGCCGCGTTCAGCAGCGATTTCGGATCGGCCTCCAGGATGCGCGAGGCAAAACGCTCGCGGATCAGGCCGCCCTGCCCGTAGCGGCCGTTGGAGTTGAAGCCGTAGCCGACGACGCGCTTGCCGTCGCGAACGACGTCGGTGACGACGGCCACGAGGCTCGTCGTCATCTTGGTGAAATCGATATAGGCGTTGCGGATCGGCGAAGAGATCGGCTTCGTGATCTCGCGGACGTCGACGATGCGGACGGACATGGGGTTTGGCTTTCTGCGGGCTCCCTCCTCTCGTCATGGCCGGGCTTGTCCCGGCCATCCACGTCTTAGCCGCTCGAAGAACGTGGATGCCCGGGACAAGCCCGGGCATGACGGCGTGCCCCAAGCACGCTTCGCATTCCAAAACTACTTCTTATCCCTGAAATACGGCTCGACCGGGCCGTGCACCTTGATGGTCAGCGGGTTGCCGTGGCGGTCCTTGGCGTTGCCTGCGGTGACGCGGACCCAGCCTTCGCTGATGCAGTATTCCTCGACATTGGTCTTCTCGACACCCTTGAAGCGGATGCCGACGTCGCGCGCCAGGATGTCCGCATTGTAAAAGGGGCTGTTCGGATCGACCGAGAGGCGGTCCGGAAATTCGTCGCTCATGATTGTCTCGCTCATAACAGGGTCTCGATTTGCTGCCGCAATCCTTCGGGCCGCGCGGTCGGCGCATAGCGCGAAACCACCTTGCCGGCGCGGTCCACCAGGAATTTCGTGAAATTCCATTTGATGGAGGCGCCCAGCAGGCCGGATTGCTGGCGTTTCAGGTACTCATACAACGGATGGGCATTGCTGCCGTTGACGTCGATCTTCTCGAACAGGGGAAAGGTGACGTCGTAATTGGTCGAGCAGAACGCCTGGATCTCGCTCGCCTGCCCTGGCTCCTGCGCACCGAACTGGTTGCAGGGAAAGCCGAGCACCGAGAAGCCGCGCGGGGACAGGTCGCGATGCAGATCCTCCAGCCCGCGATATTGCGGCGTGAAGCCGCATTTGCTCGCGGTGTTGACGATCAGCAGCACCTGCCCCTCGAAGCTGCGCATCGGCACTTCTTCGCCGAGAAGCGAGTTGGCCTTGAAGTCGTAGATCGCGGACATCGCTAACCTACGGGATCGATCGGCGACGGCGGCACGCCGCCCGCCTCGATCGCCTCGCCTGCGAGCAGGCAGAGATCCTCGCGATAGCGGCCCGACACGATGTGCACGCCGACCGGCGCCTTGCGGACGAGGCCCGTGGAGACCACGAGGCCCGGCAGGCCCATGAAGGGAATGGCGATCTGCGGCAACTGCGCTTCCCAGACGCGTTTGAAGGAAGAGTCGTCCTTGCGGTCGAGATGATCGGGGAACGGCAGTTCGCCGGAGACCGGCGTCAGCAGCACGGCATAGGTCTCGAAGAACAGCATCCAGTCGCGGGTCAGCGTGGCGCGGCGGGTCAATGCCTTGGCGTAATTGGCCTGGTCCATCGGCGTGACCCTGGCACGGTTGCCACGCAGGCACGCCAGCGCGCCGGGATCGCCTTCACGCTCGGCCATCTCGAGCTGCGCCTCATAGCCGTCGCCGAGCCAGAGCTTGATCTGCCACTCGACCGCTTCGCGCATCGGCGGGGTGTTCTCGATTGTCTCGACGGTCCAGCCGGCCCGTTCGAGCCGCTTGCCGGCGTCGATGACGGCGGCCTTCACCTCGGGCGCGCTGGCCAGGCCGTCCGGGTCGAGACAGAGCGCGGCGCGCTTCGGCCGCGCGGGGCCTTCCAGCGGCACCGGCACAAACCAGGGATCGCGGATGTCGCGGGCCGACATGGCCGCGAGCGAAATCCTGATGTCGTTGACGGTGCGCGCCAGCGGCCCCGACACCGCCATGATCTGCGGCCCGATCGGGCGCTCCGGCAGGGCCGGATTGAAGGCCGGGATGCGGCCCAAGGTCGGGCGCAAGCCATGCACGCCGCAGGCATAGGCGGGATAGCGGATCGAGCCGGCAATGTCGGTGCCATGGGCGATATGGCCGATGCCGGCCGCGACCGCCGAGCCCGCGCCGCCGGACGAGCCGCCCGGCGTCAGCGAGGCGTCGCGGGGGTTCTTGGTGTCGCCGTGGACCAGGTTGGTGGTGAACCAGCGATAGGAAAAGGCCGGGCAATTGGTGCGCCCAAGCAGAACGGCGCCGGCTTTGCGGAAATTGGCGACCACCGGATTGTCCTCGCGCGCGATCAGGTCGCGCTGGAGTTTGAGGCCGTTGGTGGTGGCAAAGCCCTCCTGGTCGACATTGGCCTTGATGGTGACGGGCACTCCGGCCAGCACGCCGGGGTCCTCGCCCCTGGCGATGGCGGCATCGACGGCGTCGGCCTGCTTGAGCACGTCCTCGGGCCGGTGGTCGATCACGGCGTTGAGGCTCGGATTGACCGCGTCGAGCCGGCCGAGGCCGGCCTGCGCGGCCTCCCTGGCGGAGACCTTTTTGGTTTTGACGAGATCGGCGAGGTCGGCCGCCGACAGGCGCCAGAGATCTTGCATGACTTGCTCCGTGTAACCGGCGTCTTTTAGCCCCGGGAACGCGGCAAAGCCATGCGGATTTCGCAGGGATTCCTCCGCCATTGCGACGGTGGCGAGAGCAAGCCTTAATGCCGGGTGGCGGACTGGTCCGGAATGTCCAGGAGTGCCTCGGTGAAGGGGAATTCGAGCACGATCTCGCCTTCCCGGTCGGTGACCTCGATGACGGCCTCAAGCAGGGCCGGCTGGGTGCCTTCCGATCTCAGCACCTCCAGAATCATCTGGCGGGCAACCTCCCAGGCGCGATCGGGATTGCGCAAATCCTCTCCCTCAGGATCCACGATCAGTTCGTCGCCGATACGGGTGTTGAAGAAATATCTGGGCATCACGAAGTTCCAGTTGGGTCGCCTGTACCGGATTGAAAGCTGCACTGCACTCACAACCGCTTTATCAGGAGAGGGTTCGCGACCGAATGCGCCGGGCGCAAGGCAGCATCACCAGCAAGTATCGTTCCGGCAGCATTTTTTGCGCCGCAACATGGCTTTCTCGGGAAAATTTCACTGGCGAACTTTTCCACCCGCACTAACTTAAGGATTGGGCGGATACGTCCGAATTCTCGAAAATGGAGAGCCGAAAATGGCCTGGAAAGCCCCGAAGATCGTCGAAGTGCCCTGTGGCATGGAAATCAACATGTATGTGAGCGCCACCCGCAAGTAAGCGGTTGGTGAGTTCGCGTTCTGCGCAGGTGGATCTTTCGGTCACGATGCATGTCCGGAAGACAGGATTTGTGTTTGCGTGAGGTCCACCTCGCGACATTGCCTCCAGGAGACGGATCATGCTTCGCGTCGTCGTCCTGGGCGCCGCAGCCGGCGGCGGAGTGCCGCAATGGAATTGCGGCTGCGAGGGCTGCCGGACGGCCCGTGATAACGGCCAAGAGCTGCAACGGACCCAAGCCTCGGTCGCCTTCAGCGGCGACGGCGAGCACTGGTTCTTGATCAACGCCTCCCCCGACCTCCGCCAGCAATTGAATGCGACGCCACAGCTGCATCCGAAGGCAGGCGCGCTGCGCCATACGCCGATCGCAGGCGTGATCCTGACCAACAGCGAGGTGGACGCAGTGGCCGGCCTGCTGTCGATGCGCGAGGGTTCGCCCTTCACGGTCTATGCGCACGAGAAGGTGCTGGCGATCCTGAAGGCGAACAGCATCTTCAATGTGCTGAACGAGAAAAACGTGCAGCGCCTGCCGGTCGACATCAATGAGCCGTTCGAGCCGCGGCTGCCGGACGGGGCGCGCTCAGGACTTGAGGTGCTGCCCTTCGCGGTCTCGGGCAAATCGGCCTGGTACCTGGAAGGCAAGACGCATCCGGGCGGCGACAGCGGCGAAGGCGATACGCTGGGGCTGAAGATCACCGACAAAGCAACCGGCAAATGCTTCTACTTCATCGCCGCCTGCGCCGAGGTCACCGACGCGCTCAAGGCCGAGATCGACGGCGCTGCGCTGGTGTTCTTCGACGGCACGGTGTGGCAGGACGACGAGATGATCAAGGCCGGGCTTAGCCACAAGACCGGCAAAAGCATGGGCCACGTCGCGATGTCCGGCGACCACGGCGCCATCGCGCGGCTCGCCGACCTCACACTCGACAGGAAGATATTTCTGCATATCAATAATTCGAATCCGGCGCTGCTGCCCGCTTCCCCGGAGCGCAAGGCCGCTGAAGCGGCGGGCTGGCAGATACCCGCGGACGGAACGGAGATCGTGCTGTGAATGCCGCGTCACTGACTGGAATGACCGCGCTCTCGATCGGCAAGGACATCAGGCTCACTAGCGCCGAGGAGCTGGAGGCGGCGCTGCGTCACATCGGTGCGACGCGCTATCACAGCCTGCATCCGTTCCATAGACTGCTGCATGGCGGCAAGCTCAACAAGGGCCAGGTGCAGGCCTGGGCGCTGAACCGCTACTATTACCAGAGCACCATCCCGATCAAGGACGCGGTGGTGATCTCGCGCTTCCGCGACCGCGCCACGCGGCTGGAATGGCGCCACCGCATCGAGGATCATGACGGCGACATCGGCTCCGAAGGCGGTATCGAGCGCTGGCTGAAGCTGACCGAAGGCCTCGGGTTGGACACAGCTTACGTGGAATCGACCGAAGGCATCCTGCCGGCGACGCGCTTTGCGGTGGAAGCCTATGTGCACTATTGCCGCGAGAAGTCGCCGCTGGAGGCGATCGCGTCCTCGCTCACCGAATTGTTCGCGCCGAACCTGCACGAAGAGCGCATCTCCGGGATGCTGGAGCACTACGACTTCGTCAATCCTGATATCATGAGCTACTTCAACCGCCGGTTGGCGCAGGCGCCGCGCGACGCCGGGTTTGCGCTCGACTATGTCAAGGCGCATGCCACCACGCCCGAGCAACGCGCGTCCGTCTGCAATGCGCTGATCTTCAAGACCAACGTGCTATGGGTGCAGCTCGACGCACTCCAGCACGCCTATGTCGAGGGCCACATTCCGCCGGGCGCGTTCGTGCCCCAAGAACACCAAAAGGCGAGCTAAGGAACGAGCGATGGCCGAGCCGCGTCACATCAGCGTCAGCGAGACCAGCCGGCCGGTTCTGCCGCGGCACGCCAAGCTGAAATATGACGAGACGCGAAAAGTCTGGGTGATCCTGGCGCCCGAACGCGTGCTGGCGCCGGACGAGATCGCGGTCGAGGTCTTGCAGCTCTGCGACGGCGAGCGCAATGTCGGCGAAATGTCCGACCAACTCGCGGCAAAATACGCCGCGCCGCGCGAGGCGATCCTGGCCGACGTCATTGTCATGCTGCAGGATCTCGCCGACAAGGGCTTTCTCACGGAGGCCCGGGAGAAGACGTCATGAGCGATGTGCTCGGCAATCCCACCATCCCGCCCGACGCCAGCGACAGCCTCGCGGTGCTGGAGAAGAGCCGCTCGACGGCAGAGACATTCGGCATTCCGCTCGCCGTGCTGCTCGAGATCACCCATCGCTGCCCGCTGCAATGTCCCTACTGCTCCAACCCGGTCGAGCTCGACCGCTCGGGCAAGGAGCTGACCACCGAGGAATGGAAGAAGGTATTGAGCGAGCTCGCCGAGATCGGCGTGCTGCAGGTGCATTTCTCCGGCGGCGAGCCGACGGCGCGCAAAGACCTGGTCGAACTGGTCAAGCATGCGAGCGACGTCGGGCTCTACACCAACCTCATCACCTCGGCGGTGCTGCTGACGCGCGAGCGGCTGAGCGAACTTGCCGATGCCGGGCTCTGCCACGTCCAGATCAGTTTTCAGGGCGTTGAAGAAGCCCTCGCCGACCGCGTCGGCGGCTACAAAAACGGGCACCGCAAGAAGCTCGAAGTCGCAAAATGGACGCGCGAGCTCGATTTGCCGCTCACCGTGAATGCGGTGATGCATCGGCAAAACCTGCACCAGCTGTCTGATATCATCCAGATGTCGGTGGACCTCGACGCCGACCGGCTCGAGGTCGCCAATGTCCAATATTACGGCTGGGCGCTAAAGAACCGCGCCGCGCTGATGCCGACGGTGGCGCAGCTCGACGAGTGCACCCGCATCGTCGAGGAGGCGCGCGAGCGGCTGAAGGGCCGGCTCACGATCGACTATGTCGTGCCCGATTATTACGCGCTGCGGCCGAAGAAGTGCATGGGCGGCTGGGGTCGGCAGTTCTTCAACATTTCGCCGGCCGGCAAGGTGCTGCCCTGCCACGCCGCCGAGAGCATCACCGGGCTCGACTTCGAATCCGTGCGCTCCAACCATTCGATCGCCTGGATCTGGCAGAACTCGGACGCCTTCAACCGCTACCGCGGCACCGGCTGGATGAAGGAGCCGTGCAAGAGTTGCGAATTCCGGGAGATCGATTTCGGCGGCTGCCGCTGCCAGGCCTTTGCGCTGACCGGCGACGCCGCCAACACCGATCCCGCCTGCGCGCTGTCGCCGCTGCACGAGACCATCTTCAAGCAGGCCGAGCGCGAGGCTGAGGGCGAAACCAACCGCTTCCTCTATCGCAATTTCGCCGGCGGCACCCTGGAATCCGAGAATGGTGCCTGACGCCGACGCGGCCAGCTCAGTCAAGCGCGCCGATCCCTTTGCACCGCTGACCTCCGAAATGCTCGACGTCGGCGACGGCCACGAACTCTATGTCGAGAGCGTCGGCCGCACCGACGGCATCCCCGCGGTCTATCTGCATGGCGGCCCCGGCAGCGGCTGCCAGCCCGACCACCGCCGCCTGTTTGATCCCGACCGTTTCCATGCCGTGCTGTTCGACCAGCGCGGCTGCGGTCGCAGCCGGCCGAAGGGATCGCGACAGCACAACACCATACAGCATCTGATCGCGGACATGGAAAAGATCCGCGAGAAATTCGGCGTCGCGCGCTGGATGGTGGTCGGCGGCTCCTGGGGCGCGACGCTGGCGCTGGCTTATGCGCAGGCGCATCCCGAGCGCGTCTCCGGAATTGCGCTGCGCGCGACCTTTCTCGGCACGCGTGCTGAAGTCGAGATCGCCTTCACCTCGCGCCTGTCGCAATTCTACCCCGCGCTCTACGACGATTTTCTGAGCGTGCTGCCGGTCGAGGAGCGCGCGCAACCGGTGGAAGCCTACTATCGCCGCATCCTCGATCCCGATCCGGCGGTGCATGGCCCGGCCTCGCGCGCCTGGCACGATACCGAACGCGCCTTGTCGGAGCACAAGGCGGCAAAGACACGGCTGGATCTGGCGTCGCTGAACGTGTGGCGCACATTGCCGGCGACGCCGTTCATGGAGGCGCATTATTTCGTCCAAGACAGCTTCATGACGGAGAACGAGTTGTTGCGGAACGCCGGCAAGCTCGACGGCATTCCCGGCATCATCGTCCAGGGCCGCTACGATCTGTTGTGCCCTCCCGAGACATCGCAGGCGCTCGCGAAAGTGTGGCCGGGTTCCGAGATTCGCATCGTGGAAGAAGCCGGCCATTCGCTCTATGATACCGGCGTGCGGGACGCGGTCATGAAGTCGATCGCAGATATCGCTTCGAAGATTTCGCGATAGCGGGACAAGAAAATGCCACTCGCCGGGAAGGGCATGTTGCTCACGTCGATGAATATCGACGTTCCAAATGAACCCGATTTCAACCGCTGGTACGATCGCGAGCATCTGGAAGAGCGCGTTGCGATCGAGGGCTTTCTCGAAGCGCGGCGCTATGTCGCGCACGCCGCCAATCCCAAATATCTCTCGCTGTATTCAACCGCGACGCTCGACGTGCTCGACAGTCCCGCCTACCGGGCGAGGCTCGCCAATCAGACCGAATGGTCGCGGCGGAGCATGGCGCATTTCAAGGACATGCTCCGCGTGGTCGCCCGCATCACGATCAGCAACGGTACCGGACGCGGCGCGGCGCTCGGCCTCGTGCGGCTGCGGCCGACGCCGGACAATGCAGTCGCGTGGCGTGACGCACTGCAAGAACGGCTGGCGCCGGAAAAACACGACGGCATCATCTCCATGCATCTGCTCGAAAGCGAGCCGGAACTATCAGGCGCGACCGCGGATATTCCGGCGGTGCGCAACGAAGGCGCGCGCGACTGGTTCGTGCTGATCGACGGCACGCATGTCGGCGCGGTCTCGTCCGTGATCGCCGAGCGCTTCACCGGCCCTGCCGCCTCGCCATTCCCGCTTCCCGTGTCGGTCGGCTCCTACTGCCTGATGTGGGACCTCGCGAAGAGCGACATCGCGCGCAACTAAGCCATCGGACGCATCGCAACATGCTGCACCGCCACATACTGCGCACGGCCGTTAATGCTGTGCGCGCGTAGCTCCCATGAAAGAGGGGAAGCGCGAAATTTGCCGTTGTACTTCGGAGCGGTTCTAATAAGCTAACCTAATGACGTCATTCAGAAACCAGATCGCCGCGCGTTAGCGTTCGCAAGCTCAAGAAAAGGCCGCGGGGTCTTTGAGCCTGCGCGGACAGGGTAGGAATGAAACCGACCGATATTGCGGCCCCCGACTACTTTCACAAAGTGGTCGATTGCCAATGGGCCTGTCCTGCGCACACTCCCGTTCCCGAATACATCCGACTGATCGCCCAAGGCCGCTACAGCGACGCCTATATGATCAATTGGAAATCGAACGTGTTTCCCGGAATTCTGGGACGGACCTGCGATCGTCCATGCGAGCCGGCGTGCCGCCGCGGACGCGTCGAGGAGACGCCGGTCGCGATCTGCCGCCTGAAGCGCGTCGCCGCCGACTTCAAGGACGACATCACGCAGCGCTTGCCGCGCCCCTCGGCCAAGAACGGCAAGCGCGTTGCCTTCGTGGGGGGTGGTCCCGCTTCGCTGACGGTCGCCCGCGATCTCGCGCCGCTCGGCTATCACTGCACCGTGTTCGACGCCGATGCCCAAGCCGGCGGCATGATGCGCTCGCAGATCCCGAAATTCCGCCTGCCGGATTCGGTCATCGACGAGGAGACCGGCTACATCCTGGGTCTCGGCGTCGACTTCAAGGGCGGCCATCGCATCGAGAGCATGAAGGCGCTGCTCGCGGAGAAGTACGACGCAATCTTCGTCGGCTCCGGCGCACCGCGCGGCCGCGAGCTCGACATCCCCGGACGCAAGGAAGCAGCCGCCAACGTCCATATCGGCATCGACTGGCTGTCCTCGGTCTCGTTCGGTCATACCGACAAGATCGGCAAGCGCGTCATCGTGCTCGGCGGCGGCAACACCGCGATGGATTGCTGCCGCACTGCGCGTCGCCTCGGCGGCGAAGAGGTGAAGGTCGTCGTACGCTCCGGCTTCGAGGAAATGAAGGCCTCGCCCTGGGAGAAGGAAGATGCGCTCCACGAGGACATCCCGATCCTCAACTTCCTCGTGCCCACAGCCTTCGTCCACGACAACGGCAAGCTCATCGGCATCACTTTCCAGAAGGTGAAGGCCGAATATGACGCCAAGGGCCGCCGCAACCTCGTGCCCTCGGGCGAGCCGGACCAGACCATCGAATGCGACGACGTGCTGGTCGCGGTCGGCCAGGAGAACGCCTTCCCCTGGATCGAGCAGGACTGCGGCATCGAGTTCGATAAATGGCACATGCCCAAGGTCGATCCGCAAACCTTCGTCTCGACCAACCCGAAGGTGTTCTTCGGCGGCGACGCCGCGTTCGGGCCGAAAAACATCATCTGGGCGGTGGCGCAGGGCCATGACGCCGCGCTGTCGATCCACAAAATGCTCTCGGGCGAGGACATCACCGAGCGGCCATTGCCCGACGTGTACATCTCCTCGCAGAAGATGGGCATCCACGAATGGAGCTATGACAACGACATCTCCAACGACAAGCGCTACAAGGTGCCGCATCGCGACAAGGTGATCGCGCTGAAGGACATCCGCACCGAGGTCGAGCTCGGCTATGACGTCAAGCTGGCGCTGGGCGAAGCTCATCGCTGCCTGAACTGCGACGTCCAGACCGTGTTCTCGACCTCGCTCTGCATCGAGTGCGATGCCTGCGTCGACATCTGTCCGATGGATTGCATCACCTTCACGGACAACGGCGAGGAAGGCGATCTCCGTCAGCGCCTGAAAGCACCCTCGCTGCATCCGGACCAGGATCTCTATGTTTCCAGCGACCTCAAGACCGGGCGGGTGATGGTGAAGGACGAGGATGTCTGCCTGCATTGCGGGCTGTGCGCCGAGCGCTGCCCCACCGGCGCCTGGGACATGCAGAAATATTTGATCGAGATGACTCACGCAGGTTCAGCATGTCCGACAAAAAGCCGATCAGCAGCGTAAACGACTTCGTCGTCCGCTTCGCCAACGTCAACGGATCCGGCTCGGCCAGCGCCAACGAGATGTTTGCGCGCGCGATCCTGCGCCACGGCGTTCCGGTGAGCCCCCGTAACATCTTCCCCTCCAACATCCAGGGCCTGCCGACCTGGTACGAGGTGCGGGTGACCGAAGACGGCCATCTCGGCGCCCGCGGCGGCGTCGACATGATGGTCGCCATGAACCCGCAGACCTGGGACAAGGACGTCGCCGGCATCGAGCCCGGCGGCTATCTGTTCTATGATTCCACCAAGCCGATGCCGTCGACCAAATTCCGCGACGACATCACCGTGATCGGCGTCCCCCTGACCGCGATCACCAACTCGACCTATACCGATCCGCGCCAGCGCCAGCTGTTCAAGAACATCATCTATCTCGGGGCGCTCTCGGCGCTGCTCGACATGGATCCGAAGCTGATCGAGCAGCTGATCGGCGAGCAGTACAAGGGCAAGGAGAAGCTGCTCTCGTCCAACGTCCACGCGCTGCATCTCGGCCGCGACTGGGCACTGCAAAACCTGAAATGCCCGACCGGGCTGCGGGTGAAGAAGTCCGACAAGGTCGGCGACCGCATCTTCATCGAAGGCAACAGCGCCGCCGCGCTCGGCGCCGTCTATGGCGGCGCCACGGTGTGCGCGTGGTATCCGATCACGCCGTCTTCGTCCGTGGCCGAGGCCTTCACCGCGCACTGCAAGAAGTACCGGCACGACCCGGAAACCGGCAAGGCGAAATACGCCATCGTGCAGGGCGAGGACGAGCTCGCCTCGATCGGAATCGTGATCGGCGCCTCCTGGAACGGCGCGCGCGCCTTCACCGCGACCTCCGGCCCCGGCATCTCGCTGATGACCGAGTTCATCGGCCTGTCATATTTCGCCGAAATCCCGGCCGTGATCATGAACATCCAGCGCGCCGGTCCCTCGACCGGCATGCCGACCCGTACCCAGCAATGCGACATCATCGCCTGCGCCTATGCTTCACATGGCGACACCAAGCATGTGCTGCTGTTCCCGGAGGATCCCGCCGAAGCGTTCGAGTTCGCGGCCGCGGCTTTCGATCTCGCCGAGCGGCTCCAGACCACCATCTTCCTGATGCTCGACCTCGACATCGGCATGAACCACCGGCTCTGCCGTCCGCTGAAATGGGACGACGCCAAGCAATATGACCGCGGCAAGGTGATGACCGCGGAGATGCTGGACGAAGGCCGCGATTTCGGCCGCTATCTCGACGTCGACGGCGACGGCATCCCCTACCGAACCTATCCCGGCACGCATCCGACCAAGGGCTCCTATTTTACCCGTGGCACGTCGCGTGACCGCTATGCGCGTTACTCCGAAGAAGGCTCGGTCTACGCCGACAACATGCAGCGCCTGATGCGCAAGTTCGAGACCGCGCAGGATCTGGTGCCGCGGCCGCTCCAGGCCAATGCGGAACGGCCAACCAAATACGGCGTGATCTATTTCGGCTCGACCACGCCGGCGATGGACGAGGCGATCGGATTGCTTGAAGCGCGCGGGCATCAGCTCGACCGCCTGCGCATCCGCGCCTTCCCGTTCCACTCCAGCGTGGCGAGCTTCCTCGCCGAGCACGATTTCGTCTATGTAGTCGAGCAGAATCGCGACAGCCAGCTGCGCCAGCTCATCGTCAACGAAAACGGCATCGACCCGGTGCGGCTGGTGCCGATCGTGCATTACGACGGCTCGCCGATCACCGCCCGCTTCATCGCAAAAGCCATTGGCGACCACCAGGATCACATCAAGGTGACCCCGCTCCGCAAGGCCGTGTCATGACCTACATTGCAAAGCCGAAATTCCACCATCCCGGGCTGAAGAAGAACGAGCTCGGCTACACCCATCGCGATTACGAGGGCAAGATCTCGACGCTGTGCGCCGGCTGTGGCCATGACTCGATCACGGCCTCCATCATCGAGGCCTGCTATGAGCTTTCGATCGAGCCGCACCGGGTCGCCAAGATTTCGGGTATCGGCTGCTCGTCGAAGACGCCGGACTATTTTCTCGGCAATTCGCACGGCTTCAACTCCGTGCACGGCCGCATGCCCAGCGTCCTGACCGGCGCCAATCTCGCCAATCGCGACCTGATCTATCTCGGCGTCTCCGGCGACGGCGATTCCGCCTCGATCGGCTTCGGCCAGTTCGCGCATTCGATCCGGCGCGGCGTCAACATGACCTATATCGTCGAGAACAACGGCGTCTACGGTTTGACCAAGGGCCAGTTCTCGGCGACCGCCGACCGCGGCTCGAAGTCCAAGAAGGGCGTCACCAACACCGACAACGCCATCGACCTCGTCGCGATCGCGCTGCAGTTGGGGGCGACTTTCGTCGCGCGCTCGTTCTCCGGCGACAAGACCCAGCTCGTGCCGCTGATCGCGGCCGCGATCCGCCACAAGGGCGCGTCGTTCATCGACGTCATCAGCCCCTGCATCGCCTTCAACAACCATGCCGGCTCGACCAAGAGCTTCGACTATGTCCGCGAGCACAATGACGCGGTGAACCGGCTCGATGTGCTGGTCAGCCGCGATCCGATTGCGGTGGATTACGCACCCGGCACCGTGCAAATGGTCGAGCAGCATGACGGCAGCAGGATCGCGCTGCGCAAGATCGATGCCGACTACGATCCGCACGACCGGCTCGGCGCCCAAACCTTCCTGCAAAAGCACGCCGCCAAGGGACAGATCGTCACCGGCCTGCTCTATGTCGATCCCGACGCGGAAGACCTGCACGAGCATCTCAACACGGTCGAAACGCCGCTCAACACGCTGGAAGCCGACACGCTCTGCCCCGGCTCGGCGGCGCTGGACAAGTTCAACGCCAGCCTGCGGTGATTGCCTATCGTGCCGCGGCCGGCTGCCGGACGCGTATGGTGATCTTCTCCGACACGATGGGCGGCTCGAACGGATAGTGCTTGGCATCGCCCAGCACGAGTTGAAGCGTGTGCGTCCCGGGCGGAAGCTCGAGCAGCGTTTCGGTCTGCCCTGCCCCGAAATGCAGATGCGACTTGTCCTGCAGGATCGGCTCCTTGGGATCGATGGGGTCGTTGACGTCGATCAGCAGATGATGGTGACCGGCGTTCTGGTACTCGTCGCCGGCATGGGTCACTCCCATGTTGCGCAAGCCGAACCGGACCCAGAATCCGCCGCGCACCTTCTGCCCGTCACGCGGGGTGATGAAATAGAGCTTTGCGTCCTTGGGCGCTGCCTTGCCCTGCGAAAAGGCTGCCCCCGGAAGCAATGCGAGCGCCGCCGCCAGCGCGACGCAACGAAGGATCTGCATCAAACCAACTCCACCACTTAAGGACTGAGCGCCACGCGGAATCCGTGCGTGGGGTAACGAACATTGGTGTCGTAGCCATCGCGGTTGGACGGCCGCACATATCTCGAATCGTTCTTCCAGGAGCCCGAGCGCAGGACATGAGCGCTGCAGTCCCCGCTGCTCCATGCCGAGCCGTCGGTGGGCGCGCCCTGATAGGTCTTGTGCCAGCAGTCCTCGACCCACTGATCGACGCCGCCGCCCATGTCGTGGAGCCCGAACGGGTTCGGCTTGAAGCTGCCGACTTTCGCTGGCTGCTCGGCCGCGAGATCACCGCAATCCTTGCAACCGGCCATGCCCGGCTGCAGCTTGTCGCCCCACCAATATCTGGTCTGCGTTCCGCCCCGCGCGGCATATTCCCATTCGGCTTCGCTCGGAAGCCGATACGTCTTCTTCGTCGCCTTGGCGAGATAGGCCGCATATTGCTGCGCGTCGGTCCAGCTCACATTGCTGACCGGCGCATCGTCCTTGCCGATGGCGGTGAAGCTGCACGCCTTTGCAGCGGCGCACTCGTTCCATTCCTGCACGGTCACGGGATATTTGCTGATCGAGAACGGCTTCACCGTCACCTGATGGACGGGACGCTCGGTCGGGTCGTCGTTGCTTCCCATCGCAAAGCTGCCGCCGCGAATGGCGACCATCTCGGGTTCGCGGACGGGAATCGGCGATTGACTTACCGATTGACTCGTCGATTGATTTGGCGCCGGAGCGGGCGATGGAGATGATGAAGCCGACGAGGGAGAAGGCTGCGGCGTCTGCGGCGCCGCTTCGCGCGGCGGAGGCTGCGGGCTCGGCGATGCGGCAGGAGAGGCGGGAGTGACGGCGGCCTGCTCGCCTACCCTGCCCGGCGCCTGAGCCAGAAGATACCACAGCACGCCGGCGGCCATCACCGACAGCGTGATACCCAGGAGAAAGATCAGGGCATTCTCGCGCCGCCCCCGCGTCCTGCCGACCGCGTCTGCATCCGGCAGCACTTTATAAACGCGCACGGGATCGGTGATGTTCTTGACCTTGCGGTCCCCGAGCGACTCGTAACCGCACACGACCTTGTGCTTGATCTGCTCGTAGATCGCGCCGGAGATAAAGACCTGGCCTGGCTCGGCGATGCCCTCGATACGCGTGGCGATATTGACGCCGTCGCCGTAGACGTCGTCAGGCTCCACGATGACGTCACCGAGATTGACGCCAATCCGGTACTCGATCCGGGTGTTCTTCGGAAGCGAGGCGTTGCGGCCGATGAGATTCTGCTGGATGACGATGCTGCATCGGACGGCCTCGACCGGACTGTCGAAAATCGCGATGAAGCCATCGCCCGTCGTCTTCACCAGACTTCCGTTGTGCTCGACGATGCTGGGCTGGATGAGATCCCGCTCGATCCGCTTGACGCGGACGTGCGTGCCCTCTTCGTCGGCCTGCATCAGGCGGCTGTAGGAAGCGATGTCACCGACAATGATGGCCGCGAGGCGACGAGGCATAGGGCCGTGCGAAGGCGGCTCGTCATTCCCGGATCTGAAGTTGCGAATTTCGCCCATTGCGGGGACTCCACAAACTTGCAAAGGCAGACCCCAGCCTACGACTGCCAAAGGCGATCGTCTGTGAAGGCTATCACATCGATGGAATCGGGCAATGTCCGTGGAATCGCAGGCGCCGAGTTCCGAAAGGCGAAGGCGTCACGTCGAATGAACCTTCAGGACCCCACCGACGACTAATGCCCGGCGTGGAACTAATCACCTCGCTCCGCCCTGCGATGATGCTGTCAGCTGTGCGGACGTTGAACGCGTCGCACCGGGGCTGCGTCTACAGCGTACAGCTCAGCTGCTGCACGCGAGGCCATCATGAAGTCTTTTCTCGTTGCGGCCGTCTTCCTTGCCGCGCTCGGCGGCGCCGCTCACGCCGAGGAGGCCGACGATATCCGTGAGGCCATCAAGGCCGAAGCCGAAACCTTCAACGCGCGCATGTATGCCGGCGAACCCGGCAACAAGGCCTATGCCTGCTTCGTGCGCCGCTACGATGCCGAGCATCTGGCGCACCATCCGAAGCAGAAGGTCGCCTCGATGAAGCTGCTGATCTCGGCGGAGATGGACACCGAAGACAAGCAGTTCCACAACTCCTTCCGCCTCGGCTTCAGATATCGTCACCGCTCCGGCGATTTCGATTCCAGCGGCTCCTGTCATCACGCTGTGTTCACCAAGGACGGCACCGAAATCCGCCTCGGTTGCGGCGTCGACTGCGAGGGCGGCGGCATCGGCGTCGCGCTCTCGAAGGACGACAAATCGGCGATCGTGCGGCTGGCGCGGGTCAGGGTCTGGCAGAACAACAAGCCGGACGACGATGCCGAACTGTCACTGGTCGCCGGGGCCGACGACGGGATTTTCCGCCTAGATCGAACGGACAATAAGGAATGCGCCTCGCTCGTGACCGACCGCAAGGAACTCGCCGCGCTCCGCCACAAATGATATGTGTCCGGCACAATCGAGGGGAGATCGTCATGAACCGCCGGAACATCTTGTGGAGCGCCGTCTCAGGCCTGGGCGCGGCACTTGGCGCCTCCAGCGCGAAGGCCGCGACCGAGGCCGGCACGGGCAACAAGCTGAAGGTGGTCTATCACCTGAGCGATGCCGAGAAGGTCAACTTCGTCCTCGGCAACATCCAGAACCACATCGATGGCGTCGGCGGCCCCGACCATGTGACGATCGCGCTGGTGATCCACGGCCCGGCACTGAAGGCGTTTCACTCGGCGCAGGCCAACCCTGACATTAGCAAGCGCGTCGGCGATTTTTCCAAGGATGGCGTCGAGCTTGCCGCCTGCGGCAACACGATGAAGGCGCAGAACGTCACGCTCACGGATCTCCTGCCGGGCTTCGTCAGCGCGGAGAAGGGTGGCGTCGTCCGTTTGGCCGAGCTCCAGTCGCAGGGTTATCTCTATCTGCGGCCGTAGGAGCGCGCGCTCGACATCCCCCTTGACGTACCCATAACCCCAGGGTTATGAATATATCCATAACTTGCAGGTTATGGATTTTATGCCCGCCATCGCCCACGACCTTCTGTTCAGGACGCTCGCCGACCCCACTCGTCGGGCGATCTTCGAGCGATTGTGCCGCGAGGGCGAACAGACGGTCGGAGCCCTGACAGCACTGTCGGGCGTTTCCCAGCCCGCAGTCTCAAAACATCTCGGCGCGCTGAAGCAGGCTGGTCTGGTGCGCGACCGGCATCAAGGGCGGCAGACGCATTACAGCGCCCAGCCCGGCGCGCTCAATCCGCTGATCGACTGGACCAGCCAGATGACCGGATTCTGGCAGAACCGGCTCGATGCGCTCGACGATCTCCTGAAGAGGATGGACCAATGAACGAATCCCCCACCGAAACCCGATCTGTCGTCGTCGAGCGCGAATATGCCTTTCCGGCAGAGCGGATCTGGCGCGCGCTGACGCAGCCGCATCTGATCGAGGAATGGCTGATGAAGAACGACTTCAAGCCGACCGTGGGCCACCGCTTCAACCTTCGCGGCGAGTGGGGCGGCGTGTTGGACTGCGAGGTCCTCACCATCGAGCCGCAGAAGACGCTCGCCTACACCTGGAATTTCTCGCATGACGACGCGGCGTTCGATCTCAAGAGTGTCGTGACCTTCACGCTGACGCCGGCGGGCGCAGGCACGCATCTGCGCGTCGAGCAAGCGGGCTTCAGCCCGACGCAGAAGCAGGCTTTTGGCGGCGCGCATGCCGGCTGGAAGCAGTTTCTCGCCAAGCTGGACGAGCTGCTGGCAAGGGCAGACTAGCTCGGCCGCCGGCCTTCATTCAATCATCTCAAGAGGAGGTTTCATTGACCGGAAACATGTGGGTTCGACAGATCCATCGTTGGCTGTCGATCGCTTTCACGCTTGCCGTCATCGCCAACATCGTCGCCCTGACGCTGCAAGTCCAGGCGACGTGGATCGGCTTGCTCGCCTTCGTCCCATTGATCCCATTGCTTGCGACCGGACTCTACATGTTCGCGCTGCCATATCTCGGCCGCCGCCGCGGCGCCCGACAAGAGGCGTGAACATGAAGAAGGCCGTCACCGTGAAAAACAGCAGCGCGACGAAGGCGGATGGCGCTTCGCCATCCAGGATGATCGACGGCAGGATCAAGGAGCTCGGCGACTGGCGCGGCGACATGCTCGGACGAATCCGCGGCCTGATCAAGGAGGCCGATCCTGACGTCGTCGAGGAATGGAAATGGCGCGGCGTTCCGGTGTGGGAGCACGACGGCATCATCTGCACCGGCGAGACCTACAAGGCCGTGGTGAAGATGACGTTTGCCAAGGGCGCAGCGCTGGACGATCCAGCCGGCCTGTTCAACTCGAGCCTCGACGGCAACGTGCGGCGCGCGATCGATATTCGCGAAGGCGAGAAGATCAACGAGAAGGCGTTGAAGGCGCTGATCCGCGCAGCCGTGGCGCTGAATGCGTCCAAGAAGAAGCCGGCGAAACGTTCCGGATAGAACAGCCGTTGTGGAGCCACGAACGCTTTCCTTCTCCCCTTGTGGGAGAAGGTGGCGCGAAGCGCCGGATGAGGGGTCTCTATCGACACGGGAAACGTTGAGAGATACCCCTCACCGCAGTGAGCTTGTGTCTCCGAGCGTCGCCGCCCTCTCCCACAAGGGGCGAGGGCGCATCAACGCGCATCTCGCCGTATTGCTCCGCATAGTCAGCAGCGTCAGGCCACCGCCGAGATCGGGCGCGGGCTCACGACATATTCGCGCAGCACCTTGTCATTGGCGTCGACCTCGATCAGTGCGACGTCGTAGGTCCAGAGATCGGCCAGATGCTGGAGCACGCGCTTGGCGTCGGTCTCGTTGAGCTGCGCGCCCTTGATGACATGGTGATGCAGGATCAGCCGCCGGTCGCCGGAGAGATCGACGTCGACCACCTCAATATTCGCGTCGATGTAGCCGACATCGTGCTGCCGTGCCAGCTCGCGCCGAACGCGGCGGAAGCCCCGCTCGTCGTGAATGGCGTCGACCCGGATGCCGGCGCGTTCCTCGGGGTCATCATGCAGGTGGAACATGCGGAGGTGCCGCATCAGCTTCGGACTCAGGAACTGGGCGATGAAACTCTCGTCGCGGTAGTTGGCCCAGACGTCGCGCAGCACGCCCATCACGTCGTTCTTGCCGGCGATGTCCGGGAACCATTCGCGGTCCTCGTCTTCCGGCCTGGTGACGATGCGCTCGATGTCCTGCATCATGGCGAAGCCGAGCGCATAGGGATTAAAGCCGGAAAAGCGCTGGTCATCGAATTCGGGCTGGAACACGACATTGGTGTGCGACTGCAGGAATTCGAGGAAATTGCCGTCGCTGATGCGGCCCTGCTGATGCAGCTTGGTCATGATGCGATAGTGGACGTAGGTCGCCGTCCCCTCGTTCATCACCTTGGTCTGGCTCTGCGGATAGAAATATTGCGCGATGTGGCGGACGATGCGCAACAGCTCGCGCTGCCAGGGCGCCAGCCGCGGCGCGCTCTTCTCGAGGAAATACAGCAGGTTCTCCTGCGGCAGGCCGAGCAGCTTGCGGCGGCGTTCGATGCTGAGCGCGGACCGGGTCTTGCTCTTTCCCGCCGGCACGGTGCGCCAGAGGTCGTTGAAGACCTCCTCCTCGTGCTGGCGGCGGCGCCCTGCCCGCTTCTCTTCGGCGCGGAGGTCGAGCTTCTTCTTGCCGGGATAGCGGTCGATCCCATGCGACATCAACGCATGCGCGGCATCGAGGGTGCGCTCGACCTCCACGCGGCCGTAGCGATCCTCGCATTGCATGACGTAGTTCTTGGCGAAATCCAGATAGTCCAGGATGCCATCGGCGTCGGTCCACTGCTTGAACAGATAGTTGTTCTTGAAGAAGTGATTGTGGCCGAAGGCGGCGTGCGCGATCACCAGCGTCTGCATCGTCGCCGTGTTCTCTTCCATCAGGTAGGAGATGCAGGGCGAGGAGTTGATCACGATCTCATAGGCGAGGCCCATGAGGCCCTTGCGGTATGAGGCCTCGTGATACGCAAAGTGCTTTCCGAACGACCAGTGCTTGTAGAACAGCGGCATGCCGACCGACGAATAGGCGTCCAGCATCTGCTCCGCGGTGATGACTTCGATCTGGTTCGGATAGACGTCGAGCCCGAGATCTTTCGTCGCCACCTCCTCGCAGGCATCCGTGATGCGCTGCAAGGTGTGAAAATCCCAATCGGCGCCTTCGAACAAGCGTTCCGTCATGGAGCGGCTTTCTCCTGGGCAGTGTCGCGGCGCTGAAACAGATCGTGGAACACCGGAAAAATTTCGCTGCGCTCGCTGACCTTGCGCATCGAGAGCGGTGCGCCGCTGTTGCGCAAGCGCTCGTAGAGGGTCCAGAGCGAGGAGTCGGACAGATCGAAGGCGCTGCCGCCGGACTCGCCGACCTCGAGATAGGCGAAGAACTGGCAGACCGGCAGGATTTTGTCGGTCAGCAGCATGCCCGCGAGCTCGCCGTCGGAATAGGAATTGTCGCCGTCGGAAGCTTGCGCAGCGTAGATATTCCAGTCCGACGGGCTGAAGCGTTCGCGCACGATCTCGTGCATGGCCTGCAGCGCGCTGGAGACCAGCGTGCCGCCGGAAGCCGGGCCATAGAAGAAGGTCTGCTCATCCACCTCCTCGGCGCGATCGGTGTGGCGGATGAAGACGATGTCGACATGCTTGTAGCGGCGCTTCAGAAATACGTAGAGCAGCATGTAGAAGCGCTTGGCGAGATCCTTCATGTGCTCGGACATCGAGCCCGACACGTCCATCAGGCAGAACATCACAGCCTGGGCAACGGGCTTTGGAACCGTCTCGAAGCGGCGGTAGCGGATGTCGAGCGGATCGATGAAGGGAATGCGCTTGGATTTCGCCTTCAGTTTTTCGAGCTGGGCTAGCAGCAGCAGACGCTCGTCCTCATCTGCGCAGGCAGCGATGGCGGATTCAAGCTCTTCGATCTCCTCCTTGCTGGGACGCTTGAGCGCGATACGGCGCGCCATTGCGCGCCGAACCGTCCGGCTCACCGAGATGTTGGATGGCGAGCCCGACGTGGTGTAGCCGGCGCGCTGGATGCCCTCGCTCTCGGTCTGCGCGATCTTGCGCTTGGCGAGATCAGGAAGTTCGAGGTCATCGAGGAAGAGATCGACGAATTCGTCGCGGCTGAGCACGAAGCGGAAGGCGTCCTCGCTGTCGCCTTCGCCCGGACCGGAATCCTTGGCACTGCCCTGGCCGGAGCGCTGGAGATAGTCGCCCTCGATGAACTTCTTGTTTCCGGGCAACACCATGTCGCGCGTTCCGCCGTCGCGGCGGAAACGCGGCTCGTGCATGCCGTCGAGCGGAATGGTGACCTCGCCACCCTCCAGGACGTCCTTGATGTCGCGTTCCTGCGAGGTCTTCTTGACGGCGCCCTGCACCAGGGATTTGGCCCGACGCAAGAACCGCTGCCGGTTCTCGAGACTCTTGCCGCCTGGATTCAGGCGCCTGTCAATAATGTGAATCGGCACTTTTCCATCCGCCTCAACCGGCCTGCTTCACGCGCATGTACCATTCGACGAGCCGGCGAACCTGACGCTCGGTGTAGCCGCGCTCCACCATGCGTGCGACGAACTCGCCATGCTTCTTCTCCGTCTCGCCGTCCTTCTTCGACCCGAAGGAGATGACCGGAAGCAGGTCCTCAACCTGGGAGAATATCCGCTTTTCGATCACATCGCGAATCTTCTCGTAGGAGATCCAGGTCGGATTCTTGCCGCCGTTCTGGGCGCGCGACCGTAACGAGAATTTGACCACCTCGTTGCGGAAATCCTTCGGGTTGGCGATGCCCGCCGGCTTCTCGATTTTGGTCAGCTCCTGGTTCAAAAGCTCACGATCCAGCAGCTGGCCGGTGTCGGCGTCCTTGAAATCCTGGTCCTCGATCCAGGCATCGGCGTAGTCGACGTAGCGGTCGAACAGGTTCTGGCCGTAATCCGAGTAGGATTCGAGATAAGCCTTCTGGATCTCGTTGCCGATGAACTCGGCATAACGCGGCGCAAGGTCGGCCTTGATGAATTCGAGGTAGCGCTTCTCGACTTCCTCGGGCAGTTGCTCGCGCTTGATCGATTGCTCCAGCGCGTACATCAGATGCACGGCGTCGGCGGCGACTTCCTGCGGATCGTGGTTGAAGGTCGCAGCCAGGATCTTGAAGGCAAAGCGGGTGGAAACACCGTCCATGCCCTCGTCGACGCCGGCGGCATCGCGATATTCCTGGACGCTGCGCGCCTTCGGATCGGTCTCCTTCAGGCTCTCGCCGTCGTAGACCCTCATCTTGGCGTAGATCGTGGAATTTTCGTGCTTGCGCAGGCGCGACATCACCGAGAACCGCGCCAGCGTTTCCAGCGTCGCGGGCGCGCAAGGCGCGGCCGCGAGCTCGGAGCCCTGGATCAGCTTCTCGTAGATCTTCTGCTCCTCCGTGATCCGCAAGCAGTACGGCACCTTGATCACGCAGATGCGGTCGATGAAGGCCTCGTTGTTCTTGTTGGCCTTGAAGCTCGACCACTCGGCTTCATTGGAGTGCGCAAGGATGACGCCGGTGAAGGGGATCGCGCCGATATTCTCGGTGCCGATATAGTTTCCTTCCTGCGTCGCGGTGAGCAGCGGGTGCAGCATTTTGATCGGCGCCTTGAACATCTCGACGAACTCGAGCACGCCCTGGTTGGCGCGGTTGAGGCCGCCGGAATAGCTGTAGGCGTCGGGATCGTTCTGCGCGTAGGTTTCGAGCTTGCGGATGTCGACCTTGCCGACCAGCGAGGAAATGTCCTGGTTGTTCTCGTCACCCGGCTCGGTCTTCGCGATCCCGATCTGGCGCAGCCGCGACGGCTGGATCTTTGCAACCCGGAACTGGGAAATGTCGCCGCCGAAGGCTTCCAGCCGCTTGTAGCACCACGGGCTCATCAGGCCGGTGAGACGGCGGCGCGGAATGCCGTATTTCTCTTCCAGCATTGGGCCGAGCTGATCCGGATCGAACAGGCTGAGCGGGCTTTCGAACACGGGCGAGAGCTCGTCGCCGGCCTTGAGCACGTAGATCGGATGCACCTCCATCAGCGACTTGAGCCGCTCGGCGAGCGAGGATTTGCCGCCGCCGACCGGACCGAGCAGATACAGGATCTGCTTGCGCTCTTCGAGGCCCTGCGCCGCGTGACGGAAGAAACCGACGATGCGCTCGATGGTTTCTTCCATGCCGTAGAAGCCGGCGAAGGCCGGATAGGTGCGGATCGTGCGGTTCAAAAAAATACGGCCAAGGCGTGGGTCCTTGGCCGTGTCAATCGTCTGGGGCTCACCGATCGCTGCTAGCAGTCGTTCGGCCGCGTTTGCGTATTTCATGGGATCGCTTCGACACGATTCCAGATACTCCGCCATCGACATGTCGTGTTGGCTTCTCGCCTCGAACGACTTAGCGAAAGCGTTGAATAGAGAATCGTTGTACATGATCCCTCTCCGCGTGAGTTCCGCTACACAATTGAACGAAAGCAGCGACCGGACCGTTCCTTAGCGCCACTCTCGAATCAGCGTGAGCACATGACGATCATTCGACACCCGGGCGCCTTCTCGGCGCAACGCACAACGTAGGCACAGGGTGAGTTACGAACAGGCACCTGCCTGATATTTGAGCGAATCTTTGTCTATATTGGCTCATTTCCAGAAAATGTCACTCGCTCGCAACATCCGGGCATTACCGGGGATGCGTTCATCCGGCGCCGCATCATAGCCGTCTGCGAACGGCGATCTTATGACGCTTGTGCGGCGAAGCCTTGCGTGGCGCGTTCATCTTCCTGCTGCAATGCGGTGCGTGGACCGCCGGCGGCGTGACAGTCGCGGCAAACGCGCAGCAGTGTATCAAAATCGGTCGCCAGGCCCTCCGACCGGATGACGATGCGATCGTCCGTCACACCGCGGGCCAAGCCGCGGATGCTGCAGAGCTGCCTCTGCAAGGCCGGCGTCGGCGTCAGCACGATCACCTTGCGCCCGCGGCGTTCTTCAGCCGAAATCTCCGCGATCGAGTCCCACAGCAGAAATTCATTGCCGATGCGAAGGTCGCGAATGCCATAGGGGGTGACGATCACCACCGATGCCCGCTCGGCGGGGAGCATCCAGATCAGCCGGCCGGTCATCGCGGCGAACGCCACCACGCCGGCATAGCCGACCGTCGTGTCGTAATCGCCAAAAGCGTTCCACCAGCCCAAGGCGAGCGTTGCGCTGAGCAGCGTCATGGCGAAACCCGCAACGATCAGCAACCGCAGTTGGGTCGTACATGGACCGATTTCGAGATCGTGGGACGCATCGACGCATCCGGTCGACGTGACCGACTGGGGGCTGTCTGTGACAGCGAGCGCCAGACGGTCATGATGTGCTTGCATGCTTTCCCCCAGCATGGCCATTCGCGACCGAGCCACGATGCATCAGGCGGACCGGAATCCGCTGATGAGTACTCCACGCAGCCGCTGGCGGCGAGGCGAGGCAGCTGGCGTTACACAACAAGGGCCTAGCCGATTCCTCACGGCCAACGACCTTTTACGCAACTCGGCTCCCTCTACGCGGATCGCCATGATCGCGACGGAGTTACACTGGAGGATATGACGCCCATACCCTTGATTGGTTCCCTCAAGGAAGCATGTAAGCTAGAGGATAGCGCGTCAGGACCGGCGCGGAAACCCCTCGCCCGCAGGCTTGGAGATAAATTAGCATCATGAATCCCGTCAAAGAACTGGAAAAGCACGGACAAGCCGTCTGGCTGGACTTCCTGGCCCGCGGCTTCATCGCCAAGGGCGACCTGAAGCGGCTGATCGATACCGACGGCGTCAAGGGCGTCACCTCCAACCCCTCGATCTTCGAGAAAGCGATTGGCAGCTCGGACGAGTACGACGCGCCGATCGGCAAGGCGTTGAAGCGCGGCGATCAGTCGGTCGCCGACCTGTTCGAGGCCGTCGCGGTCGAGGACATCCAGAACGCCGCCGACGTGCTGCGTCCGGTCTATGACCGCCTCAAGGGCGGCGACGGCTATGTCAGCCTGGAAGTCTCGCCCTATCTGGCGATGGACACCGCCGGCACGGTCACCGAGGCGCGGCGGCTCTGGAAGGACGTCAACCGCAAGAACCTGATGGTGAAGGTGCCGGCGACGCCGGAGGGCCTGCCGGCGATCGAGACCCTGATCGGCGACGGCATCAGCATCAACATCACGCTGCTGTTCTCCAGGGACGTCTATCTGCAGGTTGCCGAGGCCTATATCGCCGGCCTGGAGAAATACGTCGCAGGCGGCGGCGACCCCTTGCACGTGGCGAGCGTGGCGAGCTTTTTCGTCAGCCGTATCGACTCGGTGGTCGACAAACAGCTCGACGAGAAGATCGCCCGCGCCAACGACCCGAGTGAGAAGGAACGGCTCGCCGCGCTGAAGGGCAAGGTCGCGATCGCCAATGCGAAGGTCGCCTACCAGGATTACAAGCGCCTGTTCTCAGGTCCGCGCTGGGACAAGCTCGCGGCCAAGGGCGCCAAGCCGCAGCGCATGCTGTGGGCCTCGACCGGCACCAAGAACAAGGACTACAGCGACGTCCTCTATGTCGAGGAATTGATCGGTCCCGACACCATCAACACCGTGCCGCCGGCGACACTGGATGCGTTCCGCGACCACGGCACGCCGCGGGACAGCCTGGAAGAGAATGTCGACGACGCCAGGCGCGTGCTGGAAGAACTGGAGCGCTCCGGCGTCTCGCTCGATGCTATCACCGAGGAACTCGTCAAGGACGGCGTCAAGCAGTTCGCCGACGCCGCCGACAAGCTCTATGGCGCTGTCGCCCACAAGCGCGCCACCGTGCTCGGGCCTGCGATCGACCGCCAGCTGCTCTCGCTCGGCGACGGCCTCGGCAAGGCCGTGGCCAAGAGCACCGAGGAATGGCGCGCGTCGGCAAAGATCCGCAGGCTGTGGCAACGGGACAAATCGGTCTGGACCGGCACCGACGAGGACAAATGGCTCGGCTGGCTCGACAGCGCCGCCAAGGCCGACGTCGCCGATTATGAGGATTATGCCAGCCGCGTGAAAGGCCAGAAATTCTCCGACGCCGTCGTGCTCGGCATGGGCGGGTCAAGCCTCGGGCCGGAGGTGCTGGCCGAGACCTTCGGCAAGAAGCCCGGGTTCCCGAAGCTGCACGTGCTGGATTCCACCGATCCGGCGCAGGTGCGGGCAATGGAGGCCAGGATCGACATCGCCAACACCGTGTTCATCGTCTCCAGCAAGTCCGGCGGCACCACCGAACCGAATGCGATGAAGGATTATTTCCACGAGCGCGTCGCGCAGGCGGTCGGACCGAAGGTCAAGACCGGCCGTCGCTTCATTGCGGTCACTGATCCCGGATCGTCGCTGGAGACGGCGGCGAAGACGCTAAGCTATGCGCGCATCTTCCACGGCGAGCCCTCCATCGGCGGACGCTACTCGGTGCTCTCGCCGTTCGGCCTGGTGCCGGCGGCAACCGCGGGCGTCGATATCAAGACCTTCATCAAGCACGCGCTTGCGATGGCCCGCTCCTGCGGACCGGACGTGCCGCCGGCCGAGAACCCCGGCGTGCAGCTCGGCCTTGCCATGGGCCATGCAGCGCTCGAAGGCCGCGACAAGGTGACGATCCTGTCGTCGAAGAAGATTGCCGATTTCGGCGCCTGGGCCGAGCAGCTCATCGCGGAATCGACCGGCAAGGACGGCAAGGGCCTGATCCCGATCGACGGCGAGCCGCTGGGCGAGCCGGCGGTCTACGGCAATGACCGGCTCTTCATCGACATCCGTATCGAGGGCGAAGCGGACGCCGCCCATGACTCGCAGCTTGCTGCGATCGAAGCGGCCGGCCATCCCGTCGTGCGCATCGTGATGAAGTCGATCGACCATCTCGGCCAGGAGTTTTTCCGCTTCGAGATGGCAACGGCGGTCGCGGGCAGCATCCTCGGCATCAACCCGTTCGACCAGCCGGACGTGGAAGCGGCCAAGATCAAGACCCGAGAGCTCACCGCCTCGTTCGAAAAGACCGGCGCGCTGCCGGCCGAGCAGCCGGTGGTCAGCACCACCGAGGCCGATCTCTACACCGACGAGACCAATGCCGCAGCCCTGCGCGCCGCCGGCGCCAACGGCGACCTCACCTCGTGGCTGAAGGCGCATCTGTCGCGCTCCAACCATGGCGATTATGTCGCCCTGCTCGGCTACATCGCGCGCGACAAGGCGACGATCGACGCGCTCCAGACCATGCGGCTCGAGGTGCGCGAGAAACGACACGTTGCGACCTGCGCCGAGTTCGGCCCCCGCTTCCTGCACTCGACAGGACAGGCCTACAAGGGCGGCCCCGACACCGGTGTGTTCCTCCAGATCACCGCCGACGATGCCAGGGACCTGCCGGTGCCGGGCCAGAAGGCCAGCTTCGGCGTGATCAAGGCCGCGCAGGCACGCGGCGACTTCGACGTGCTTACCGAGCGCGGCCGGCGCGCGCTGCGGGTCCACTTGAAGGGCGGGCTCAAGAAGGGTCTCGCGACGCTCAATGCGGCGCTTAACGACGCACTGAACTAAGGGAATTCCTCAAATGCAACTCGGCATGATCGGCCTCGGCCGGATGGGCGGCAATATCGTTCGCCGCCTGATGCGCCAGGGACATTCGACCGTGGTCTATGACAAGGACGCCAAGGCCGTCGCGGGCCTTGCCGCAGACGGCGCGACAGGCTCGGCGACGCTCGAAGAGTTCATTGCGAAACTGGAGCGGCCGCGCACGGCTTGGGTGATGCTGCCGGCCGGCCACATCACCGAGACCACGATCGACACGATCGCGGCTGCGATGCAGGACGGCGACGTCATCATCGACGGCGGCAACACGTTCTGGCAGGACGACGTCCGCCGCGGCAAGGCGCTGAAGGAGCGCGGCATCCACTATGTCGACGTCGGCACCTCCGGCGGCGTCTGGGGCCTCGACCGCGGCTATTGCATGATGATCGGCGGCGAGAAACAGGTGGTCGATCGGCTCGATCCGATCTTCGCCGCGCTCGCGCCCGGCGCCGGCGACATTCCGCGCACGGAGGGACGTGAGGGGCGCGATCCCCGCATCGAGCAGGGCTACATCCATGCCGGCCCCGTCGGCGCCGGTCATTTCGTCAAGATGATCCACAACGGTATCGAATACGGCCTGATGCAGGCCTACGCCGAAGGTTTTGACATCCTCAAGAACGCCAACATCGAGGCCTTGCCGGCGGATCATCGTTACGATTTCGATCTCGCCGATATCGCCGAGGTGTGGCGGCGTGGCAGCGTGATCCCGTCCTGGCTGCTCGACCTTACCTCGACCGCGCTCGCGGATAGCCCTGCACTGGCGGAGTATTCGGGTTTCGTGGAGGATTCCGGCGAAGGACGCTGGACCGTGAACGCGGCGATCGACGAGGCCGTGCCGGCCGAAGTCCTGACCGCGGCGCTGTTCGCACGTTTCCGTTCCCGCAAGGAACACACTTTCGCCGAGAAAATTCTCTCAGCGATGCGAGCCGGTTTTGGCGGCCACAAGGAGCCGAAGCAGCCGACTGCTTCGAAGCCGAAATAGCAATTAGCAGAACGAAGGCCAATAGTTCGTGACAAAAGACCCGCAAGCCAAGCGCAAGCCGGAAAATTGCGCCTTCGTCATCTTTGGTGTCACCGGCGACCTCACCCATCGGCTGGTGATGCCATCGCTCTACAATCTGGCGGCCGAGCATCTGTTACCCGAAAAGTTCTGCGTGGTCGGCGTCGCCCGCCGGGGCCAGTCGGACAACGAGCTGCGCGACAGCCTATTGAAGGGCTTGCGCCAGTTCGCGACCCGGCCGGTGGACGACGACATTGCCAAGAAGCTGCTGGAATGCGTGACCTTCGTCGAAGCCGACGCAAAGGATCCGCCATCCTTTGATCGCCTGCGCGAGCATCTGGATTCCCTGGAATGCGCGCAGGATACCGGCGGCAACCGGCTGTTCTACCTCGCGACCCCGCCGGCTGCGTTCGCGCCGACCGCGCGCGAGCTCGGCCGCACCGGCATGATGAAGGAGAACGGGGCGTGGCGGCGCCTGGTGATCGAAAAGCCGTTCGGCACCGACCTCGCCTCGGCGCGCGCGCTGAATGGCGAGCTGCTGAAGATCATGGACGAGCACCAGATCTACCGGATCGATCACTATCTCGGCAAGGAGACGGTGCAGAACATCCTGGTGCTGCGCTTTGCCAACGGCATGTTCGAGCCGATCTGGAATCGCAACCATATCGACCACATCCAGATCACGGTGGAGGAAAAGCTCGGCGTCGGCCATCGCGGCGGCTTCTACGATGCCACCGGCGCGCTGCGCGACATGGTGCCGAACCACCTGTTCCAGCTGATGTCGCTAGTCGCGATGGAGCCGCCGGCGCGTTTCGACGCCCATTCGGTGCGCTCAGAGAAGGCCGAGATTCTGACCTCGATTCAGCGCCCGAGCGAAGAGGAAGCGCTGAAGAGCTCGGTGCGCGCCCAATATCTCGCAGGGCGCATCGGCGACGATGAGATCCCGGACTATCGCAAGACCGAGGATGTCAAACCCGGCAGCACTACCGAGACCTATGTCGCGCTGAAGCTGATGATCGACAATTGGCGCTGGGCCGGCGTGCCGTTCTATTTGCGGACCGGCAAGGCGCTCGGCCACAAGCGCACCGAGGTGGCGATCAAGTTCAAGCAGGCACCGTTGTCGATGTTCTCAGGCACCGCTGTCGATCGCCTCTCCCAAAACTTCCTCACGATCGGCATCGCACCCACCGAGACCATCGAGCTCCAGTTCAACGCCAAGATCCCGGGGCCGAGCGTCACCATCGACGGCGTCGAGATGAAGTTCCGCTATGGCGACTATTTCCGGGCCGATCCCTCGACCGGCTACGAGACGCTGATCTACGACTGCATGATCGGCGACAACATCCTGTTCCAGCGCGCCGACGGCATCGAAGCCGGATGGGAGGCGGTGCAGCCGTTCCTTGACGCCTGGAAGAACGCGGGCAGCAACGGCATCGAAACCTATCAAGCCGGCAGCGACGGCCCCGCCTGCGCCGATGAATTGCTCCGCCGCGACGGCCGAAGCTGGCGTAAGTTTTCGTGACGGCGGCGAGACAGCCGAAGCTGATCGTCGAGGCCGACGCCGAGGCTCTCGCGCGAGGCGCGGCCGAACGGGTGATGGCGCAAATCGCGGCCAATCCCGGGCGCATTGCGATCTGCCTGACCGGCGGCTCCAGCCCGAAGAGGCTCTACCAGCTGCTGGGCAGCGAGGCCTGGCGCGAAAAAATCCCGTGGGAGCGCGTGCACTGGTTCATCGGTGACGAGCGCTTCGTGCCCGAAAGCGATCCCCTCAACAACATGGCGGTCGCGCGCGCGACCTTTCTCGATCGCAACGCGCCCTCCGGCCATGTTCACCCGATCCCGACGACGGCTGACGACCCTGATCAGAGCGCCGAGGCCTATGCGCGCGAGCTGCAGTCTTTCTACGGCGCGGAAAGCCTGGATCCGGCACGGCCGCTGTTCGACATGGTCTTGATGGGCGCGGGGCCGGACGGCCACACGGCTTCGCTCTTCCCGGGCTACCCCGCGATCGAGGAGACGGGACGCTGGGTGGTCGGCGTCCCCAAGGCCAATGTTGCCCCCTTAGTGCCGCGGGTCTCGCTCACCCTGCCCGCACTGGCGTCCTGCCGCGAAATGCTGTTCGAGATAGCGGGGCACGACAAGCAGCCGATCTTGACGCGCCTGCTCAATGGCGAGACTCTGCCGGCTGTACGCGCGCGCTCGAATGGCGAGACCGTCTGGCTGGTCGACCGGGCCGCGCTTCCGGAGGGAATTCGTGGCCGGCGTTGAAGCACCTTGTGCATTGATCGTGATGGGCGTGTCGGGCTCGGGCAAGAGCACGGTTGCAAAAGCGCTCGGCGAGCGCCTCGGCTGGCGTTTCGAGGACGGCGACAGCTTTCATCCCGCCAGCAATGTCGAGAAGATGCGGGCCGGCCATCCCCTCACCGACGAGGACCGCTGGCCCTGGCTCAACGCCATTGCCGACGAGATCGCGAGGGTCTGTGACAAGGGCGAGCACGTCATCATCGCCTGCTCGGCGCTGAAGCATACTTATCGGGACGTGCTCCTGCGCGGACGCGACGACGTCCGCTTCATCTTCCTGAGGGGCACGAAGGAGCTGATCGCCGCACGCCTGGCGCAACGTAAGGGGCACTTCATGCCGCCCGGCCTGCTGACGAGCCAGTTCAACACGCTGGAGCCGCCGGAGGCTGGCGAGCACGTGATCACAGTCTCGATCGACGAATCCGTGGAAGCGATCGTAGACGGCGCGGTGCGGCAGTTGAAACTGGGCGGCGCGAAACGCTGAGGCCAAACACCCAAGAAACACCCAAGGGACCGTCATGACAAAAATCTCGCTCGTCGTCTCCGACGTCGACGGTACGCTGCTGACCAAGGACAAGACGCTGACCGACCGCGCGAGGTCCGCGGTTCAGCGTCTGCACCAGGCCGGCATCGGCTTCACGATTACGTCGAGCCGCCCCGCGATCGGCATGCGTTTCCTGATCGAACCGCTGGCGCTCTGGCTGCCGGTCGGCCCGTTCAACGGCTCCTCGATCGTCGACCCCGAGATGAATCCGGTCGAACAGCATCTCATCCCCGCCGCGGCGGCCGAGCGAAGCTTGCAAATTCTGCGGGACTTCGGCGCCGACATCTGGCTGTTCACCACCGACAAATGGCTGATCGACAAGCCTGATGGCCAATACGTGGCACATGAGCAGCACACCATCCGCTCCGACCCGACCATCGTGACGGATTTCTCGCCGTATCTCGCGAGCGCCTGCAAGATCGTCGGGGCCAGCGCCGATGCAGCCGGCCTCGAAGCTTGCGAGAAGGCGATGCAGAAGGCGCTCGGCAGCGAGGCGATGGCGGTGCGCTCGCAGACCTATTACCTCGACATCACCCCGCCCGGCTTCGACAAGGGCACATTCGTGCAAGCCATGGCCAAGCGCCTCGGCATTTCAACGGACGCGGTCGCCACCATCGGCGACATGCAGAACGACCTCGCGATGTTTCGCGTCAGCGGCGTTTCGATCGCAATGGGCAATGCGGCCGACAACGTCAAGGACCAGGCCACCCACGTCACCGCGACCAACGAGCACGACGGTTTTGCGGAAGCGATGGAGATGATTTTGAAGCGGAACGAGGTCGCCTAGGTCACTGCTTCGACCGCTGCATTGCAGGCTTCTTGCTGCCCTGCCTTGCGGCCGACAGGTTATGCGCGGTGTTGACCAGCGCGATATGAGTCAGCGCCTGCGGGAAATTGCCGGTCTGACGCCTGGCGCCTGAATCATATTCCTCGGCCAGCAGTCCCACATCATTCGCGACACCGACCACGCGATCGAACAAGGCTTGCGCCTTGTCGAGATCGCCCGCCAGTACATGGGCATCGGCCAGCCACAGGCTGCAGGCGAGGAAGGCGCCCTCGATCGGCTGCTTCTCCTCGGACACTTCGCGCGGATCGTGCCGCAGCACAAAGCCGTCAGGCATCATGTGCTTTTCCATCGCCGCGATGGTGCCGCGAATGCGCGGATCCGACGCTTCCAGGAAGCCAACGGACGGCAGCAGCAGCACGCTGGCATCGAGCAGCTTCGAGCCGTAGGACTCCACGAAGGCATTCTCCTCCGCGTCGAAGCCCCGGTTGCAGACGTCGCGATGAATGGCGTCGCGCAAGGTGCGCCAGTGCAGCAGCGGCGCCTTGAAGCCGAAGGTCTCGGCGCTCTTGATGCCGCGGTCGAAGGCGACCCAGGTCATCACCTTGGAGAAGACATAGTGCTTCGGCTGTCCGCGCCGCTCCCAGATGCCGTGATCGGGCTGGTCCCAGACTTCGGCGAGATGCTTGAGCACGGCGCATTCCAGCGCCCAGCTCTCGTCGTCGAGCTTGAGCTTGGCCATCCGCGATTGGTGGAAGGCGTCGATCAGTTCGCCGTAGACGTCGAGCTGGAGCTGCGCATGCGCGGCATTGCCGACGCGCACCGGCTGTGCGCCCTCGTAGCCATCGAGCCAACCGGCCTCCCATTCCAGCAGCCGCCGCTGGCCCCAGATGCCGTACATGATCTGCATGTTCGCCGGTGAGCCTGCCGCCGCACGCAACAGCCAATTGTGCCAGGCCGAGGCTTCCTCGGTGTAACCCGAGTTCATCAGCGCCAGCAGCGTGAAGGTGGCATCGCGCAGCCAGCAGAAGCGGTAGTCCCAATTCCTGGCGCCGCCGAGCTTCTCCGGCAACGAGGTGGTCGGCGCCGCGACGATGCCGCCGGTCGGAGCGAAGGTCAGCGCCTTGAGTGTGATCAGCGAGCGCACGATCAGGTCGCGATAGTCGCCATCGCGATTGCAGTGGCTGCACCAGTCCTGCCAGAATTTCTCGGTCTCCTTGAGTGCGACCTCCGGATCGATTGGCGCGGGCGGCTCGAGATGCGAGGGGCCGTAGGTCAGCACGAACGGCACGGTCTCGCCGGCCTTCACCTCGAAATCGGAAACCGTGGTCAGATCCTCGCCTCGGGTCTTGGCCGGTGTCCGCAGCACAGTCATGTCCTGCCCGGCGACCGCCAGCAGGGAATGATCGATCCGCCGCACCCAAGGGATGTCGACGCCGAAGCCGAAGCGGATGACGAGTTCCATCCGCATCTTCACCGTGCCGCTGACACCGCGGACCAGCCGCACGATGTCGGAGGCCTTGCCGCGCGGCGGCATGAAGTCGATCAGCGCAACGGTGCCGCCGTCAGTCTCAAAGCGCGTTTCGAGGACGAGGGTGTCGCCGAGATAGCGGCGCGACGTGGCGGTGACGCCCTCGTCCGGCGCGATCAGCCAGCGGCCGTTCTTGTGCGTGCCGAGGAGCGCTGCAAAACAGGCGTCGGAATCGAAGGCCGGCCAGCACAGCCAGTCGATCGAGCCGTTGCGGCCGACCAGCGCCGCGGTCTCGCAGTCGCCGATCAGCGCATAATCTTCAATCCTCTGAGACAATGTCGTGCGAGCCTCGAAAACGACGTCCGGAGACCCCGGCGATCAACGCCCGCCGGGTAACGAGCGTTCCCGTGTCGCGGCCTTCAAGGCTGCGACATCGACCTTCGAAACGATCTTGTCGAGCGTCACAGGCAGGCGCTGGCGCCAGTTCGGATGCTCGTCAATCGTACCGGGAATGTTGGGCTGGTCGATCACGCCGAGCAGATCCTCCAGCGACACCGCAAGCAGCCGCGACGGCGTGCGCGACAGGAAGGCGAGCACCGAATAGACATCATTGGCACGGATGCCGTTGGCACGCAGGATCTCGTCGAGCAGGCCGAGCGCATCCCAGCGGGCCTGATCGTTCTCGCCCGGATCGAGCCCGAGCGAGCGCTTCATCCTGAGATCGCTGAAAGAGCGCCAGCCGGCATAGGTCGACAGATCATGCGTGTTCAACGTCACCAGCGCGTTGGGCCGGTAGTGATCGACGGGCCGGAAGTGACCGGCATCGTCGCGCTCGAACATCATGACGAGGTAGGACCAGATGCCGAAATCCTGCATGGTCTCGCGAAAACCTTCCGGCACCGTGCCGAGGTCCTCGCCGATCACAATGCACTTATGGGCCGCGCTCTCCCGCGCCACGGTCGCCAGCAGCGCCTCGAACGGCATCTGCACATAGGCGCCGTTGTCGGGCTTGAAGCCGCGCGGCACCAGATAAAGCCGCTTCAAGCCGAGCACGTGATCGAGACGGATGGCTCCGGAATGGCGCATCGAAGCCGCGAGCATATCGGCGAATGGCACGAAGGATTGCGCCTCCAGGCCGCCGGCATTGAAGCCGGCCAAGCCCCAATCCTGGCCAATGGTATTGAGCACGTCCGGCGGCGCGCCGACGGCGAGATGACGGGAGATCGCCCCCTGTTCGTTCCAAGCATCGAAGCCGTTCGACTGCACGCCGACGGCAACGTCAAGATAGAGCCCGACCCGCATGCCGAGCTGGCCGGCCAGCTCCTTGGCCGCATGCAACTGGCTATCGGCGGTCCATTGCACGAATTCGACGAACTCGACCTCGTGCTTGTCCGGGCCGTTGCGCAGCTCGGCGCATTTCGTCTCATCCGGCTGTTGCCATTCCTGCGGCCATTCCCACCACGGCGCCGCAAAGCGATGGCGTAGCACCTCGAAGCAGGCAAAACGGGACAACAGCGGCGCGCGAGCCGCCCGGAAGGCGTCGAACTGGTTGCGGCGGACGCCGCTCGCGGTTTTCACGAAGCTGTCGAAGGCGGCACGCAAGGCCAACCATTTCAAGGCCGCCATGTCCGGATAGGGCACACGATCACCGTCGCGGAGCCGCGCGGCGGTCGCGGCCGCATCGGGGACGAGGTCGGGGGAAAATTCCGGGATCGCCTCGACGTCGATATAGAGCGGATTCAGAAACAGCCGGCTGTTCGGCGAATAGGGGCTGCAATCGGCCGGATGGTCATCGAACAACACATGCAGGGGATTGAGCCCGACGCCGTCGGCGCCCAACTGCTTCGCGAGCCGGACCAGACCGGCGAGGTCGGTGAAATCGCCGATGCCCCAATTGCGGTCCGAGCGGACGCTGTAGAGCTGCACGGCAAGCAGCCAGCCCCGGTCGAAATCGCCGCCGAAGGCCCGCTCCGGCGCCACGATCATCGGCACCTCTTCCGTCACGCCTCCGGCATCCGTCAGCGTCAGCCGGTGATAGCCGAGCGGCAGGCCGGCCGGCCAGGCAATCACGGGCTCGCGCGTCTCACCTTGCGCGATCAAATTGCCGTTGCCGGTCATCTTCCATTTGAGCGGCGGCGCACCGATCGTCACCAATTCGGTGCGCGGATGGCCCAAGGCGCGTACCACCACAGGCCCGCTGACGAAGCGGTAAACCCGCTTTTCCGGCAAGGCGTCGAGGATGGATTTGAGGGCCACGGGATCGGTGACCCGCAGCTTTCCGAGGGCATCGACGAATTCGGATTGAACGCCCTTGATCCGGGCTTGAGCTAAAAGATCCATTCGGCACGCAGCTTGCAGGCCATTTTGTGGCCGGGGGCATCGATTTTAACGAGGTCGCGGAAGAAGTTAGTCAGGGTTAACTCGCGAGCCGCGCCTGCCGTTCCCCAGGGAACCAATGACACACAAGCGGCTTTCTATAGTGGTATCAAGCGTAGGTTCCCGGCAAGGGAAACGGGCTCCTGCTTTCTTGTCAATGGCATCACCGTGAACAAGACAATTCAAACTGTCGAGAGTGCCGCAGCCGGCAGCACTTTCCTCATCGAGGACGTCTATCCCCTGATCGACGGCGGGCGCTTCCCCGTGAAGCGGATCGCGCGCGAACCGGTCGAGGTCTGGGCCGACATCTACCGGGACGGCGACGCCGTGATCGGCGCAGCGCTGATCTGGCGACAGGAGCAGGACCGCGAATGGCAGAGCGAGCCGATGATCCCTCACGGCAATGACCGCTGGTTCGGCGCGTTCACACCCGTCGAGCCCGGCAAATATGTCTATGCGATCGAAGCCTGGACCGACGAATTCGCCACCTGGTCGCACGCGGTCGCGCGCAAGCAGCGCTCCGGTGCCGACGTCACGCTCGATGCGATCGAGGGCGCCGGCCTTTTGACCAAGGCGCATGGCGCGCAGCAGGACGCCGCCGCCGTCATCGTCAGGCGATGCGAGGACTATCTTCAGACCGGCGACGTTGCCCCGCTGCTAGCAACCGAGCTCGGCGCAGCCATGGCCGAGAGCCAGTTGCGGCCTGATCTCACGCGCTCGGCGCTATTCCCACTGTTCGTCGACCGCGACAAGGCACGCTTCGGCGCCTGGTATCAGATGATGCCGCGCAGCCAGAGCGTGGTGCCAGGACAGCATGGCACGCTTCGCGACTGCATCGCGCGCGTGCCCGACATCGCCGCGATGGGCTTTGACGTGCTGTACTTCACGCCGATCCATCCCATTGGCCGCACCCGGCGCAAGGGCCGCAACAACATGCCGGTGGCGGGCGACGGCGATCCCGGCTCGCCTTATGCGATCGGCGCCATCGAGGGCGGGCACGACGCGCTGCACCCCGAACTCGGCACGATCGAGGATTTTCGCGCGCTGGTCGCGACCTGCCTGGAATACGGCCTCGAACTCGCGCTCGACTTCGCCGTGCAATGCTCGCCGGACCACCCGTGGCTGACGCAGCATCCGGAATGGTTCAAATGGCGCCCGGATCGGTCGGTGCGGACGGCTGACGGGCCCTATTCCGATATCGTCATCCCCGATTTCGCGTCCGTCGACCGGGCTGGACTGTGGAACGCGTTTCGCGACGCCATGCTGTTCTGGATCGACCACGGCGTCACCATCTTCGCCATCGACAATCACGACACCGCGCCGCTCGCCTTCTGGGAGTGGCTGATCCGTGACATCCGCCGCCGGCATCCCGAGGTGATCCTGTTTTCCAAGACGTTCGCGCGCCCGAAGCTGATGAAGGGCCTCGCCAAGCTCGGCTTTGCGCAATCGTTCAGCTATTTCCCCTGGCGCACGGCGAAGTGGGAGCTGGAGCAATATCTCGGCGAGCTGACGCGCTATCCCGAACGTGACTTCTATCGGCCGAACCTGTTCGTGAATACGCCCGATCTTTTGCCCTATCATCTCCAGGGCGGCGAGACATGGGCGTTCAAATCGCGCGTCGCGCTGGCGGCGACGCTGTCCGGCAATTACGGCGTCTACAGCGGGTTCGAGCTGCTGGAGCACGACGCGATCCCCGGCCGCGAGGAATATCTCAACTCCGAGAAATACCAGATCAAGCAGCGCGACTGGAACAAGCCCGGCCACATCAAGGCCTACATCACGGAGATCAATCGCATCCGCAACGAGAATGCTGCGCTTCAGCAGACGGCGAACCTGCGCTTCCTCGGCATCGAAGACGGCGAGACGATCGCCTTCGTCAAGGAAGCGACCGACCCGGCCAACATCGTCGTGGCCGTGGTTGCGCTCTCGTGCCACGTGCGCGAATTCTGGTTGCCGCTCGGCGACGTCACGGTTGACGCCGGCGGGCAGCGACACCATGTGTCGGCACTCGAAAACCTCCTCACCGGCGAACAGGCCCGCATCGAATGGGGCGGGATCAGGTTGCGTATCGATCCCGAGCGCGATCCGGCGCTGCTGTTCCGCTGCCTGGCGTAAGGGCGCACGCCATGAACGTATTGTCTTCCGTCGACACCAAGAAAGCCGAGGCTGCCGAGATCGTGGACGAGCTCTGGTACAAGGACGCCATTATCTATCAGCTTCACGTCAAGGCGTTTGCCGATAGCAACAATGACGGCATCGGCGACTTCGCCGGGCTGACCGAGAAGCTGCCCTATCTCCAGGAGCTCGGCGTCACCGCGCTCTGGCTGCTGCCGTTCTATCCCTCGCCCGGCCGCGACGACGGCTACGACATCGCCGACTACGGTTCGGTCAATCCCGATTTCGGGACGATGAAGGATTTCAAGCGCTTCATCCAGGAGGCCCAGAAGCGAGGCTTGCGCGTCATCACCGAGCTCGTCGTCAACCACACCTCGGACCAGCACAATTGGTTCAAGCGTGCTCGCCGCAGCCCGGCAGGCTCGAGCGCCCGCAACTGGTATGTCTGGAGCGACACCGACCAGAAATACCAGGGCACCCGTATCATCTTCACCGACACGGAGAAGTCGAACTGGACCTGGGATCACGAGGCCGGCGCGTTCTACTGGCACCGCTTCTTCTCGCACCAGCCGGATCTCAATTTCGACAATCCGCGCGTCGTCAGCGCGCTGATCCAGGTGATGAAGCGCTGGCTGGATGCCGGCGTCGACGGCTTCCGTCTGGACGCCATTCCCTATCTCTGCGAGCGCGAAGGCACCTCGAACGAGAACCTCCCCGAGACGCATGCCATCATCAAGCGGCTCCGCCACGAGCTGGATTCCTACTCCAAGGGCAAGCTGCTGCTGGCCGAGGCCAATCAATGGCCGGAGGACGTGCAGGAATATTTCGGCCGCGGCGACGAGTGCCACATGGCCTACCACTTCCCGCTGATGCCGCGCATCTACATGGCGATCGCCCAGGAGGACCGTTTCCCGATCACCGACATCCTGCGCCAGACGCCGGATATTCCGGCGAGCTGCCAATGGGCGCTGTTCCTGCGCAACCATGACGAGCTGACGCTGGAGATGGTGACCGACGTCGAGCGCGACTATCTGTGGACCACCTACGCCAACGATCCGCGCGCCCGCATCAATGTCGGCATCCGCCGGCGCCTCGCGCCGCTGATGGACAACGACCGGCGCAAGATCGAGCTGATGAACTCGCTGCTGCTGTCCTTCCCCGGCACGCCGATCATCTACTACGGCGACGAGATCGGGATGGGCGACAACATCTATCTCGGCGACCGCAACGGCGTGCGCACGCCGATGCAGTGGAGCCCGGACCGCAACGGCGGCTTCTCGCGCTGCGACCCGGCCCGCCTCTACGCGCCGCTGATCATGGATCCGGTCTACGGCTATGAATCGGTGAACGTGGAGGCGCAGTCGCGCAGCCTGTCCTCGCTGCTCAGCGCGACCAAGCGTCTGATCTCGGTGCGCAAATCGACGCTCGCCTTCGGCCGCGGCACCATGACCTTCATCCGCCCGGCCAACCGCGCCGTGCTGGCCTATGTCCGGCAGTACCGCGACGAGGTGATCCTCTGCGTCGCCAATCTGTCGCGCGCGGCCCAGGCGACCGAGCTCGATCTGTCGCCCTGGAAGGACCGCATCCCGCAGGAGATGCTCGGCCGCACGCGTTTTCCGGCGATCGGCGAACTGCCCTACATGGTCACGCTGGGGCCCTATGGCTTCTACTGGTTCCAGCTCACCGAGCGCGACAAGTCCGAGCCGGTGACGCCGCGCGCAGTGCCCGAATTCGAGACGCTGGTGGTGCCGGTGAACTCGACCTGGGTGTCGCTGGCGCGCGAGCGCGGCGTGTTCGAGCACGAGGTGCTGCCGGGATTCCTGTCGCGCACGCGCTGGTATCCGGAGCACAATCCCAAGCACATCAAGCCGACGCTGACCTCGGCGGTGCCGTTCTGCGACATCGGCGACAACAGGCCCTGGATCGCGTTCTTCGAGGCGGCGCAGGGCGACGTCACCACGCGCTACGTGCTGCCGATGCAGATCGAATGGGTGCGCTTCGACCGCGAACGCTTCAATCCCAGGGCGCTCGCCGCCGTGCGTCAGGGGGCCCGCGAAGGGACGCTGCTGGACGTGGCAACCGAGCAGATCTTCATCGGCCTGTTCCTGCGCAATCTGTCGCAGAACCTGGTGGTGGAAGAAAACAATCTGCGGCTGGAGTTCAAGGCGACCAGCCGGTTTGCCGAGTACACCATCAAGGAGCCCGAACGCATCCGCACGATCGAGCAGTCGAACAGCACCGCGCTGGTCGACAACCAGTATGTCGCCAAGATCTATCGTCAGCTCGAAGCCGGCATCAATCCCGAGATCGAGATCGGCTCCTACCTCACCGAGATCGCCCGCTTTGCCAATACGCCGGCACTGCTCGGCAGCGTCGAGCTGGTCGAAGACGACCGTCGCAGCGCAGTCGGCGTGCTGCACGCCTATGTCGAGAACCAGGGCGACGGCTGGGGCGTCACCGCGGGCTATCTCGACCGCTATATCGACGAGCAACGGGTGCTGCCACCGGGCGAGATGCCCCGCGAGACCCAGGAGCAAGCGCCCTATCTGCACTTCATTACGCAGATCGGCCGACGGCTCGCCGAGCTGCATGTGGCTCTGGCCGCTGCAAAGCCCGGAGATCTCGCGCCGGAGCCCATTGGCTCCGCACACGTCAAGCGCTGGTCATCCGAGCTCGAGACACGGGCCGAGCGGGTTTTCGAGCGGCTGGCCGCCAGCACCGACCGCCTGCGGGAGGTGGACCGACCGCTGATCAATCAGCTCGCCGCGGAGCGCGCGACCCTGTCCGGCCGGCTCAACGCGCTCTTACCTTCCGAGCTCGGCGGGTTGAACATCCGTCATCATGGCGATTTCCGCCTCGGGCAAACTCTGATTGTGAAGGACGATATCTTCATCATCGACTTCGACGGAGATCCGCGTTTGCCGCTGGCCGACAAGCGGCGCAAGCTGCCTGCGGCGCGTGACGTTGCCGGCCTGATCCGCTCGATTGATCTTTCGGTTAACGCGGCGCTTCACCGCGCGCTCACGGGCGCCTCCGACGAACAGGGCCGTCTCACGGCAGCGCTCGACGAATGGCGCGAGCGCACCACCGCGACGTTCCTCACCGCCTACCGCGAAGCCATGACCGATCGGCGGCTGTGGCCGGAAGATCCGCAATCTGCGGCTGGCCTGTTAAGGTTTTTCCTGCTTGATCAAGCGTTCGAGGAAGTAGAGTACGAGCTGTCCCACCGGCCTGAGGGGCTCCATGCGCCGCTGTCCGGACTGCTTCGCATTCTGTCCAGTATCGAGAGCGAAGCCCATGCCTAAACTCCCTGCCGAGGCCTATGCGATCATCGAGGGTCGCCACTCCGATCCGTTCCACTATCTCGGGCTGCATCCCGAGGGCGACAAGAGCGTGGTGCGCGCGTTTCTTCCCGATGCTTCCAACGTCGAGGCGGTGGGCGAGCACGGCGAGGTGGCGAAGCTCGATCGCGTCCATGATGCCGGCCTGTTCATCGGAGCTCTGCCGAACGGCGCGAAGCACTACCAGCTCCGCGCGAAGTTCGGCGACAACGTCATCGAATTCGAGGACACCTATCGCTTTCCGCCGATCCTGACCGATTTCGACCTCTATCTGCTTGGCGAAGGCACCCACCAGCGCCTTTACGACAAGCTCGGCGCGCATCCGATGCGGCTCGAAGGCATCGATGGCATCGGCTTCGTGGTGCTGGCGCCCAACGCCCGGCGCGTCTCCGTGGTCGGCGATTTCAATTTTTGGGACGGACGGCGCCATCCGATGCGGGTGCGCGGCGCGGGTTATTGGGAATTGTTCATCCCGCACGCCAAGGCCGGCGACCACTACAAGTTCGAAATTATCGGACCGCATGGCCATCTGCTTCCGCTGAAGTCCGATCCGATGGCTTTTGCAAGCGAGGTGCGCCCGAAGACCGCTTCTATCGTGTTCGACGAAGCACATCTGCCCCGGCCGCGACCGGCGCCCGACGGCATCAACGCGTTGTCCGCGCCGATGTCGATCTACGAGGTCCATCTCGGCTCATGGCGGCGCAAGAACGGCAATGAATGGCTGACCTATCGCGAGCTGGCCGAGCAGCTGCCGGCCTACGCCCGCGACATGGGCTTCACCCATCTCGAATTCCTCCCCGTCAGCGAGCATCCTTTCGACGGCTCGTGGGGCTATCAGCCGACGGGGCTGTATGCGCCGACCAGCCGCTTCGGCACGCCGGAGGATTTTGCCGCGCTGGTCGATGCCTGCCACCGCGAGGGCGTCGGCGTGCTGCTCGACTGGGTGCCCGGCCACTTCCCGGACGATCCGCACGGGCTCGGCAGCTTCGACGGCACAGCGCTGTACGAGCACGCCAATCCGCTCCAGGGCCGGCATCTCGATTGGGGCACGCTGATCTACAATTACGGCCGCACCGAAGTGACGAACTTCCTGGTCTCGAACGCGCTGTTCTGGCTCGAGCGCTACGCGATCGACGGACTGCGCGTCGATGCCGTCGCGTCCATGCTCTACCTCGACTACAGCCGTCCGCCCGGCGCGTGGATTCCGAACCAGCATGGCGGCCGGGAGAACATCGAGGCGATCGCGTTCCTGCGCCGCTTCAACACCGAGCTGTTCGCGCGTTTCCCGCAGGCGACCACGGCCGCCGAAGAGTCCACCGCCTGGCCGCAGGTCTCGCGCCCGGTCGAATTCGGAGGGCTCGGCTTCGGCTACAAGTGGAATATGGGCTGGATGCACGACACGCTGAACTACATCAGCAAGGACCCGATCCACCGCAAGCATCATCACGGCGACATCCTGTTCGGCCTGCACTACGCCTTCTCGGAGAACTTCGTCCTGCCGCTGTCGCACGACGAAGTCGTGCACGGCAAGCGCTCTATCCTCGGGCGCATGCCCGGCGACGAATGGCAGCGCTTCGCGAATTTGCGCGCCTATTACAGCTTCATGTTCGGCCATCCCGGCAAGAAGCTGCTGTTCATGGGCGCCGAGATCGCGCAAAGCCGAGAATGGAATCACGACCAATCGCTCGACTGGCACTTGCTCGAGTACAAGCCCCATTCAGGCATCCAGGCGTTGATCCGCGATCTCAACCGGCTCTATCGCGCGGTGCCCGCCCTGCACCAGATGGACTGCGAGCAGGCCGGCTTCGAATGGCTGATCACCGACGACGCCAACCGCAACGTGTTCGCCTGGCTGCGCAAGGGATTTGACGAGCACGCCCGGTGCATGGTGATCGTCAACTTCTCACCCAATGTCTATCGCAATTACCGCGTTCGCGCGCCGTTCGGTGGCAAGTGGAAGGAAGTGTTCAACTCGGACTCCGCTCATTACGGCGGCAGCAATGTCGGCAACATCGGCGAAGTCCACGCCGTCAATGGCGAGCTCCGCCTCACCATTCCGCCGCTCGCCGCGATCTTCCTCGTTCCGGAAAGCTGAACGATGCGCCTGACTGCTGGATCGCCCGCACGCCTCGGCGCAAGCTGGGACGGACGCGGCACCAATTTCGCGCTGTTCTCCGCCAACGCGCAGAAGGTCGAGCTGTGCCTGTTCGACATGCAGGGCCGCCGCGAACTCGAGCGCGTCGAGCTGCCGGAGCGCACCGAGGATGTCTGGCACGGCTATCTCAACGACGTCTCGCCCGGCCAGCTCTACGGCTACCGCGTGCATGGCCCCTACGAGCCGGAGCACGGCCACCGCTTCAATGCCAACAAGCTCGTGCTAGACCCCTATGCCAAGCGGCTTTCCGGGCGGCTGGTCTGGAGTGACGCGCATTTCGCCTATCGCACCGGAAGCCCGCGCGAAGACCTGTCGTTCGACCGGCGCGACAACGCGCGCGGCATGCCGAAGGCCGTCGTCGTCGACGAGACCTTCAACTGGGGCCGCCGCGAGATCCGGCCCAACATTCCCTGGGAAGATACCATCATCTACGAGGCCCACGTCAAGGGACTGACACAGAAGCGCGACGACGTGCCGCCGAATTTGCGCGGCACCTATGGCGGCCTGTCCTCGCCCGCGATGATCGAGCACCTGAAGAAGCTCGGCGTCACCACGGTAGAGCTTCTGCCGGTGCACAGCTTCGTCGACGACCGCATCTTGGTGGAGAAGAAGCTCGTCAACTACTGGGGCTATAACACCCTGTCCTTCTTCGCGCCCGAGCAGCGCTACGCCCAGGACAACGCTCTCGATTCCTTCCGCACCACGATCGCACGTCTGCACGATGCCGGCATCGAGGTGATGCTCGACGTCGTCTACAATCACACCGCCGAGGGCAATCATCTCGGTCCGACGCTGTGCTATCGCGGCATCGACAACGCCTCCTATTACTGGCTGAACCGCGAAAACCCGCGCTACTACGACGATTTTACCGGCTGCGGCTCGTCGGTGAACCTCACCCACCCGCGCGTGCTGCAGATGGTGATGGATTCACTGCGCTACTGGGTCGAGGTCTGCCACGTCGACGGCTTCCGTTTCGACCTCGCAACCACGCTGGCCCGCGGACCGAACGGTTATGATCGAGGCAGCTCGTTCCTGACCGCGATCCGCCAGGACCCGGTGCTGGCGAGCGTCAAGCTCGTCGCCGAACCCTGGGATCTCGGCCTTGGCGGCTATCAGGTGGGCGCATTTCCCTCGCAATGGTCGGAGTGGAACGACCGTTACCGCAGCGCCATGCGCCGCTACTGGAGCGGCGAAGGCAGCCTGATCGGCGATATCTCCAGCCGCATGACGGCGTCCTCCGACCTGTTCAACCACGACGGACGGCGGCCGCGCGCCAGCATCAACCACATCACCGTGCATGACGGCTTCACCCTGGCCGATCTCTTCAGCTACAACGAGAAGCATAACGAGGCCAATGGCGAGGACAATCGCGACGGCTCCAACGACAACCACAGCAACAATTGCGGTGTCGAGGGTCCGACCGACGATCCCCAAATCGTCAGCTTGCGCCGGCAGCTTCGCAAGAACGTACTGGCCTGCCTCATGCTGGCGCAGGGCATTCCGCTGATCCTCGCAGGCGACGAGGTCGGGAATTCGCAATCAGGCAACAACAACGCCTATTGCCAGGACAACGAGGTGGGCTGGGTCGGCTGGGACAATCTCGGCAAGGACGGCGACGACATGGTCGGTTTTGTCGCCGAACTCGCCGATATCCGCCGCCGGTTCTCGCAGCTTCGCAGCCATCGCTGGCTCGACGGCCGCCCCAAGGACGGCATCTCCTATGGCGCGCTGTGGCTGACGCCGGCCGGCGACGAAATGACGGAAAGCGACTGGAAATTCCCGGAAGGGCGGTTCCTCTCCTATGTGATGGGGCCGATGGAACCGGGCAGCGCCGCGATCTTTATCGTACTCAACGCAGCCCCCGAAGAGATCGCATTCAAATTGCCAAAAATGACTGAATACAAGAGCTGGCAGCAGATCCTGAACACGACCGACGCCAAGCTGAATACGATCGACTTCCAGCCCGGGAGCGACAGCAAGGCGCCGCCGCGCTCCGTGCTCGTTTTCGCGGGGGCGCTATGAGGCCATCCTTCGGGGCGAGGCCGACGAGGGACGGCGTATCGTTCCGGCTGTGGGCGCCTGCCGCGCGCCGTGTCGATCTCCTGCTCGACAGACGACACGCGATGCAGCGCCGGCAGGATGGCTGGTATGTCGCCGAGATTGCCAATCTGCCCGTCGGCAGCAACTACAAATTCAGGATCGATGACGAGATCGACGTGCCCGATCCGGCGTCTGCATTCCAACCCGACGACGTGTTCGGCCCGAGCGAGGTGATCGATCATGACGCCTTCGCCTGGCGCGCATCCGATTGGCGCGGCCGCCCGTGGGGAGAGACGGTGCTGATCGAGACGCATGTCGGCACCTTCACTGCGGAAGGCACCTATCGTGCCATGATCGACAAGCTCGATCATCTCGTCGCGACCGGCATCACCGCGATCGAACTGATGCCGCTGGCTGACTTCGCCGGTCGCCGCGGCTGGGGTTATGATGGCGTGCTGTGGTACGCGCCCGACAGCGCCTATGGTCATCCCGATGAATTGAAGACGCTGATCGACGAAGCCCATCTGCGCGGGCTGATGGTGTTCCTCGACGTCGTCTACAATCATTTCGGCCCCGAGGGAAATTACCTCGGCCGCTACGCGCCGGCCTTCTTCACCGACGCGCACACGCCATGGGGCAGTGCGATCGATTATCGCGTGCCGCAGGTTCGCGCTTTTGCCGTCGAGAACGCGCTGTCGTGGCTCAGCGACTATCGCTTCGACGGCCTGAGGCTCGATGCCGCCAATCACATCATGGCGATCCCCGGCGAGCAATCGATGCTGCAAGACCTTAGCGTCGCCGCGGGCGAGCTTGCCAAGGCGACGGAGCGCCATATCCATCTCGTGCTGGAGAACGGCGACAACCGCGCGAGCCTGCTCGACGCGGCGCAGGAGCCTCCGAACGGCAAATATCGCGGCCAGTGGAACGACGACTACCACCACGTCTGGCACGTGATGCTGACGGGCGAACTCGCCGGCTATTATGCGGACTATCAAACGCCGCGGCTCGATCTCGCACGCGCGCTCGCCTCCGGCTTCGTCTATCAGGGCGAGATCTCGGAATTCTGGGGCAAGAAGCCGCGGGGCGAGAACAGCGGCGAGCTGCCGCCGGCAACCTTCGTCAACTTCCTGCAGAACCACGACCAGATCGGCAACCGGCCGCTTGGCGACCGGCTCGAAAGCCTGGCATCGCCCGAGCAGATCGAAGCCGCACTCGCGGTGACCCTGCTCGCACCGATGGTGCCGATGCTGTTCCAGGGCGAGGAGTGGGGCTCCATCGCGCCCTTCCCGTTCTTCTGCGACTTCCAGGGCGGACTGGCTGATGCCGTCCGCAGGGGGCGCAGGCAGGAATACGCCTGGGCCTATGAAAAGTACGGCGACGAGGTGCCCGACCCGCTCGATCCGGCAACACTGCAATCGGCCGTGCTCGACTGGACCGACCACACGCCGGAGCAGGATGCGCGTCTCGCGCTGGTGCGGGAGCTGCTCGCACTCCGCCACAAGGAGATCGCGCCACGACTGAAAGGTGCGCGCTTCGGTGATGCCGCCGTGGCCGATAGCGGCCTGCTCACCGCACATTGGCACATGGGAGATGGCGCGACGTTGCGCCTCGTGGCCAATCTCTCCGACAAGGACATCGCGTGTTCCGACGGCGGTGTGGGGACCCTGATCTGGGGCGGCGCAACCGGCGACCGGCTTGCGCCCTGGTCGGTGGTCTGGCGCCTCGGAGGTTGAGATGCCTCCAGCCATTCCTCTCGCAACCTACCGGCTTCAGCTCACCGCGGATTTCGACTTCGACAAGGCCGCCGCGGTGGTGCCCTACCTGAAGGCGCTGGGAATCACGCATCTCTACACCTCGCCGGTGATGAAGGCCCGCAAGGGCTCGACGCACGGCTATGACACCGTCGACCACAGCCAGTTCAATCCGGAGCTCGGCGGCGAGGCCGGCTTCGCGCGGCTGAGCGAGGCGCTGACGCGACACGACCTCGGCCTCATCATCGACTTCGTACCGAACCATGTCGGCGTGCACTTCGCCGACAATCCCTGGTGGCTGGACGTGCTGGAATGGGGCCAGGCCTCGCCGCACGCCGTCTCCTTCGATATCGACTGGGATCAACTGGCCTTCCGCGCCCGCGGCGGCGTGCTGCTGCCGATCCTCGGAGCGTCCTATGGCGAAGCGCTCGAGAGCGGCGATATCGAGCTGCGCTACGATCCCAACGAAGGTAGTTTTTCCGCCTGGTATTTCGAACATCGATTGCCGATCGCGCCGGAGCGCTATGGCGAGGTGCTGCGGATGATCGTGAAGGACGCCGACGCCGCCGAGACCGAGACGGGCAAGCGCCTGCTGTCGCTCGCGGCGCGCTACACGGGACTGCGCCGCCCCAACCGCAAGGAAGCACCCGGCTTCAAGGCGGAGCTCAGGGAGATCGCAGGCAGCGCCGATATCATCGGGCGCGGCCTCGGCGCCTATCGCGCGGCCAAGGACCGTCCCGCGCAGACGCTGGCGCTGCATCATTTGCTGGAGCGCCAGCACTACAAGCTGGGGCACTGGCGGCTTGCCTCCAGCGACATCAACTATCGACGTTTCTTCGACGTCAACGGGCTCGCCGGCATGCGCGTCGAGGATCCCGGCACGTTCGCCGCCACGCACCGGCTGGTGAAGCAACTCATTGCCGACGGCAAACTGCAAGGCATCCGGCTCGATCATATCGACGGCCTGCGCGATCCCGCGCAATATTGCCAGCGGCTGCGCCGGCTGGTGCGCGACGCTCAGGGCACCACAAAGCCGTTCTATACGGTGATCGAGAAAATCCTGTGCGAGCACGAGCGCCTGCCGCATTTCGCCGGCGTCCAGGGCACCACCGGCTATGAGTGGATGAATGCCATCACTCACGTTCTGGTCGACGCCAAGGGGCTGGAGGCCATGGACGAGACCTGGCGACAGATCAGCAACCGGCCGCCGCGGCTCGCGCCTTACGTCAAGGATGCCAAACGGCGCGTGCTGGAGACGCTGCTGACCAGCGAATTCACGGTTCTGACGCGCCTGCTTGCGCGCATCGCCAACGGGCACTACTCGACCCGCGACTTTTCCGCTGACAGCCTGCGGCAGGCGCTCGAGCTCTATGTGCTGCATTTTCCGGTGTACCGCACCTATTTGACGACAAGCGCGCCAACGGCGAACGATCGTAAGCTGATCGACAACACCATCGAGCACGCTCGCCGGGAATGGTTCGCCGCGGACGAAGGCATTTTCGACTTCCTGCGCGACGCCCTCACCATGGACCTGCTCAAGCCTGGCCGTCCCCCGCACAGTGCCCCGCGGGTGCGCCGCTTTGCGCTGAAGGTGCAGCAATTCACCGGGCCGATGATGGCGAAGTCGTTGGAGGACACTGCTTTCTATCAATTTCACCGGCTGCTCGCCCTGAACGAAGTCGGCGGCGATCCCGCGAGCAAGGGCCTCACCATTCCCGCTTTCCACGAGACCATGCAGGCCCGCGCCAGGGAATGGCCGCAAGGGATGACGGCGACCGCCACGCACGACACCAAACGTGGCGAGGACGCCCGGGCGCGGATCGCTGCCTTAAGTGAAATTCCCGGCGAATGGACCAGCGCTGTGGCACGCTGGAAAGTCCTGAACGCACCGCACCTCGCGCTCGACGGCAATCTGCGCGCTCCGTCGGCCACGTTCGAATACATGCTCTACCAGACCCTGCTCGGCGCCTGGCCGCTCGTGGAGCCGGCCGATGCCGGTTTCGTCGCGCGTATCCAGGCCTATGCGCTCAAGGCCGCGCGCGAGGGCAAGGAGGAGACCAGCTGGCTCAACCCGCACGAGGCCTATGAGAACGGCGTCAAGAGCTTCATCGCGAAGATCCTCGATCCCGCGCAATCAGGCGAATTCCTGGAGGCGCTGAACACGCTGGCTCGCCGCGTCGCGCTGCTCGGCGCGCTGAACGCGCTGAGCCAGCTCACGCTCAAGGCGACACTGCCGGGCGTGCCCGACTTTTACCAGGGCACCGAATTCTGGGATCTGTCGCTGGTCGATCCCGACAACCGCCGCCCGGTGGATTTTTCCGCGCGACACGCGGCGCTGGGCACGCTGGACAACCCGGATTGGAATCATCTGATCAAGAGCTGGCCGGACGGTCAGCTCAAGCTGGCCTGGACGCGGCACCTGCTCAAGCTGCGCAACGAGCTGCCCGACGTCTTCGCGCGAGGTGACTACCAGCCGCTTCAGGTGCGGGGCGCACATGCCGACCATGTCGTAGCGTTTGCCCGCCGCCACGGCCGGGCTGCGGCGATCGTCGTGGTCGGGCGCCAGTTCGCACCTTTCACGCAAGCAGGCCGCGAATGGCCGGCGTTCGATGGGGCCGACGCCACTATTGACGTCACGGGCTATAATGTGCCGGGTTTCGCCGGCAACGATCTGCCGCTCGCGCAGGCGCTTCGCGGTTTTCCCGCTTCGGTCATCCCCGCGCGCCCAGCGGGCGCGGCGAAGCCGGTGCGACAGCGCACCCGCGCTTGAACGCTAGCTTTTCCCGTCCTTGCCCAACAGCAGCTGGCCGCGCTTGCGAATCGTGGCCTGCGCCATCTCCGCAAAGCGCTGCAATAGCCAGGGCAGCACCACCTGCACCTTGACATGGTCGTCGGCGACGTCGACCTGCCCCGTCGCGATCTGCCCGAGCGCGCGGATGCGGAAATTCATGCTGTCGCCGCTCCAGCTCTCCTCCTCGACCTGCATCACGGGAATGCTCGCCGCAGCACGGCCTAGCCCAGTCTTGAGCCGGCGCACCGCCTCCTCGCGGCCCAAGCGGTGGGGAATGGAGACGACAAGCGGTGCTGACATGGCTCTGCCCGGTTAGTGATTGAACCTCACATAGTCATGCCCGGCGGTACCACAAAGGTTCCATGCAAGTTGCGCGTGCACGGTGTTTCATTGGCGGAACTTTAGAACCTGCGGCAAGTTGCCCTCGCACCACGGGACAGGTTGCAAACGACCCTTCTAACGAAGGGCTGGAGGAGATTTCCGCATGTCTATCGGTACGATCATTCTGATCATTTTGGTCATCGCGCTGCTCGGCGGCTTCAGCGGCATCGGCGGCGGCCCGTTCTACGGCACCGGCTATTACGGCGGCGGCGGTCTCGGGCTCGTCATCGTGATCCTGCTGATCCTGCTCCTGCTGGGACGGATCTAGCCACCAAACGAAGATCTAGTAGGGTGGGCAAAGGCGGAATGCGCCGGGCCCACCTTTTTGCTCGGCTGAGAGAAGATGGTGGGCACGCTTCGCTTTACCCACCCTACTTCGTTTTCCCGGCGAGCTTCTTGATCGCCGCCTTGATCGACGCCGCTGCATCGTCATAACCATCCCACGCCTTCGATCGCGCCAGCAAGCCGGGCACCGTCCGCACCGTGTACCGCTTCGGATCGAGGTCGCTCTTCACCTGCGCCCACGTGACCGGCATCGACACAGTCGCACCATCTCGCGCACGCGGCGACAGCGGCGCCACCGCCGTCGACATCCGATCGTTGCGCAGATAGTCCAGGAAGATCTTTCCGTTGCGCAGCTTCTTCGACATGTTGAGCAGATAGCGCTCGGGAGCGTCGTCCGCCATCCACTGGCAGACGCCTTGCGCGAAGGCCTTGGCCTCCTTCCAGCTCACCTGGTCGCGCGCGCCGTGACGCAGCGGGACCACGACGTGCAGACCTTTGCCGCCGGTGGTCTTGCAGAAGCTGTCCATGCCGATGTCGGTCAGCCGCTGCCGCATCTCCTTGGCGGCCTCGACGACCTCGGCGAAGACGACGTCGGGCGCGGGATCGAGATCGAACACCAGCCGGCCCGGGGTATCGTAGGCGTAGGGCGCGCAATTCCAGGGATGCAGCTCGACGCCGCCGATCTGCGCCACGGCCGCGAGCCCTTCGATGCGGTCGATCTGCAAATAGGGCTTGCGGTCGCCGGAGACCCGCGCGAGCTCCAGAAGGTTCGAGGTGCCCTGCATGGCGTGGCGCTGGAAGAAGCATTCGCCCTTGATGCCATCAGGGGCGCGGATCAGCGAGCACGGCCGGCCCTTGAGGTGCACGATCATCCATTCGCCGACGGCTTCGAGGTAGCGCGCGAGATCCAGCTTGGTAACGGGATCGCCATTGCCGTCGTCCGGCCACAGCGCCTTGTCCGGCTTCGAGAGCACGACACCCATCACTTCGGCAGTGCCGGCTTGCGCTGTTCGTGCACCGGTCTTCGCTTGCGCGCGCGGCTTCGCGCGCTGCTTCGTCGAGGGCTCGGCAAGCTCGGTATCGACCGGTGTCTCGGCCTCGACCTCCTCCGCCGGCTTGTCCTGCCGCAAACCCTTGAAGGCGGCCTGGCGGATATTGCCGTCGGCAGTGAAGCCGGCGAACTCGATCTCCGCCACGAGCTCCGGCTTCAGCCAGTGCACCTCGCGCGTCTTTTTCGGTGCGTTCTTGCCGCCGAAGGGGCTTTGCTTCGCCTCCATAGCCTTCAAGGACGGCATGATGCGCTTGACCTTGTCCGCGCCGAAGCCGGTGCCGACCATGCCGACGAAGGCGAGATGATCACCGCGGTGCACGCCGGCCATCAGCGAACGGAATTTGCCATTGGTGGTCTTGTAACCGCCGATCACGACCTCATGGCCGGCGCGGCATTTTGCTTTGGTCCAGCTTTCTGTCCGCCCCGAACGATAGGGCGCGTCCAGCTTCTTCGACACCACGCCCTCGAGCTCGAGCTTGCAGGCGGATTGCAGCACGGCGTCGCCGCCGCTTTCGAAATGCTCGACATAGCGAATCTGGCTCGATTTGCGCTTACGCGCTTCCAGCAGCTCCTTCAAGCGCGCCTTGCGCTCGCCGAGCGGCAGCCGGCGATAATCGAGGCCTTCCGCAAACAGCAGGTCGAACGCAAAGAAGATGAGCTCCTCGGTCTTGCCGTCCGACAGCGCCGCCTGGAGCGACGAAAAATTGGGTGCTCCATTGTGGTCGAGCGCGACGATCTCGCCGTCGACCATCATATCCGGCAGCGCGCCCGCCTCCTTCGCGATAGTTGCGAATTTTTCGGTCCAGTCGAGGCCTTTGCGCGTCTTCAACGTCGCCTTGCCGCCCTCGACCCGCAGCTGCACGCGGTAGCCGTCGAACTTGATCTCGTGGCACCAGCCGTCGCCGCTCGGCGGGCGCTCGACCGACGTACAGAGCTGCGGCGCCACGAAATCCGGCATCTCCGCCGCCTTGTTCGCGGTCGTCGCGGTCGTCGCTTTCTTCTTGACTGTTTTGCCGGTTTTCAACGCCGCGCGGGGCGCCGGCTTGACCGTGCGCTCTTTCGCCTCGTCCGCCCGGTTGGACTGCCAGACCGCGTCGGCCTTGGCCTTGGTGCCCTTCGCCAGCATGAACGGTTTTGGCGCACGGCCCTTGCCTTCGGCGATCTGATCCATCGCGCGGCCGGAGGCGACCGATTTGTCCTCCTCGAGAATGTCGTTGTCTGCGCCCTCGCGAACATATTCGTCGCGATGCTTGATCAGGAGCCAATTGGTCCGTTTGCCGCCGGTGCGGTCGTTGCGCATGCGCACCAGGACCCAGCTGCCGTGCAGCTTCTCGCCGTGCAGCGTGAACTTCAGATCGCCCTTCTTGAAACCGCGTTCGGGATCATCGGATTCCCAGGTGCCGCGATCCCACAGCATGACCGTGCCGCCGCCGTACTGGCCTTCCGGAATCGTGCCTTCGAAGTCGCCATAGTCGAGCGGATGGTCCTCGACCTCGACGGCCAGCCGCTTGTCGTGCGGATCGAGCGAGGGCCCTTTTGTCACCGCCCAGGACTTGAAGACGCCATCGAACTCGAGCCGCAGATCGTAGTGCAGCCGCGAAGCGTCATGCTTCTGAATCACGAAGCGGCGCTGCTTCGACGGCGCCACCGCGGTCTTGCCCGATGGCTCGGGCGTCTTCTCGAAATCACGTTTCTGTCGATACTTGGAGAGCTTTTGCAGCACGACTGGTCCCGGATTCTCTTTGGCGTGAAGCCTATCACGGCCCGCATCCCACCCGGAACCAAAACCCCGCGGGACGGTTGGGGTTCCAAAATGACTCGCAGACGCTGGAGAACGGAATGGCACCGCGCGCCTATTGGAAGGGAACGTTGAAGCTCTCGCTGGTCAGTTGCCCCGTTGTGCTTTATCCGGCGACCACCGCGGCCGAGAAGACGCGGTTTCACATGATCAACCGGGAGACCGGCAACCGGTTGAAGCAGCAGATGATCGACGCCGAGACCGGCGACGTCGTCGAGAGCGACCAGAAGGGGCGCGGCTACGAGCTGCGCAAGGGCAAATATGTCGAGATCGAGCCGGAGGAGCTCGAAGCGGTCCAGATCGAGAGCAACCACACCATCGACATCGAGAGCTTTGTGCCGAGCGACGAGATCGACCAGCGCTATCTCAACCACCCCTACTACATCGCGCCCGACGGCAAGGCCGCGGTCGATGCTTTTGCCGTGATCCGCGACGCCATGAAGGACCAGGATCGCGTCGCGCTCGCCAAGATCGTGCTCACCAATCGCGAGCACATCATCGCGATCGAGCCGCTCGGCAAGGGCCTGCTCGGCACCACGCTGCGCTTCCCCTACGAACTGCGCGACGAGGACCAGTTCTTCGACGACATCAAGAGCCCGAAGATCACCAAGGACATGGTTGAGCTCGCCGGCCATATCCTCCAGACCAAGACCTCCCATTTCGATCCCAGCAAGTTCAAGGACGACTACGAGACCGCGCTGAAGGCCCTGGTGAAGCGCAAGGCCAGCGGCAAGACAATCGAACTGCCGGAGCCCGAGGAGAAGCCGAGCAATGTGGTCAGCCTGATGGATGCGCTGAAGCAGAGCTTGAAGGGACGCGGCGGGAAGAAGACGGCGGCGAAGTCCCATGCGCGCCGGGCGTCGGGGCGAACGGGCGCCGCGAAGAAGACGCATCGGTCGACAGCGCGGCAGAGGAAGGCGGGTTAGCTCTCCACCGCGCACCTCACTCTCTTCCCTCAAGGTGAGGAGGCGCGAAGCGCCGTCTCGAACCATGCAGGCCTCGCTGCAACAGTCGGGACCTTCATCCTTCGAGACGCGCGTTCCGCGCTCCTCAGGATGAGGGATGCAGCGTCAATCCCCCGCCTTCAGCCGATAGCCGATCCCCGTCTCCGTCAGCACATGTTGCGGCCGTTCCGGATCCGCTTCGATCTTTTGCCGGAGCTGGCGGACATAGACGCGGAGATATTGCGCGTCGGTCAGCTCGTCCCATAACTCCCTCAGCAGGAAGCGGTGGGTGAGCACCTTGCCGGCGTGCTGCACCAGCACACGCAGGAGGTCATATTCCTTCGGCGACAGTTTGACGTCGCGCTCGCCGACCCTGACGACCCGGCGCACCAGATCGACCGAGAGATCGCCGGCACGAAACACCGGCCGTTCGCCCTGGATCTGAAGCTGGTGGCGCAGCGCGGCGCGCAGGCGCGCCAGCAGCTCGTCCATGCCGAACGGCTTCGTCAGGTAATCGTCGGCACCCAGATCCAGCGCCTGCACCTTGCCGGCCTCATCGCCACGGCTCGACAGCACCACGATCGGCACAGCTTCGTTGCGGGCGCGGATGGTACGCAACAGCTCATGGCCCTGGATGTCGGGCAGGCCGAGATCGAGGATGATCAGCGCGGGATCCTCGCTGAGCTTCTCCAGCGCGGTCTTGCCGTTCGACGCCTCCAGGATCTCATAGCCTTGCGTCGAGAGCCCCATCCGCAGCAATTTGCGGATCGGCGGCTCGTCGTCGATGACCAGCACTTTGATCGGGGCGGCGCTCATGCGGCGGTATCCAATGCACGGGTCCGGGCGGGAATGGGCAGACGGATGGTCAGAACCGCGCCGCTCCGGTCGCTGCGATTCGCCGCCGAGATCGTGCCACGCATCGCCTCGACGAAGCCGCGGGAGATGGCGAGCCCGAGCCCGGTGCCGGGACGGACATGGTCGCCCTTCTGCACGCGATAAAACTTGTCGAACACCCTCTCGAGCTCCTCAGACGGAATGCCGTCGCCCTCGTCGGCAATCTGGAGCACCACATGATCGCTGTCGCGCCGGCTGCGGATCGAGACCGTCGCGTGGGGCTGCGAATATTTGGCGGCGTTGTCGAGCAGGTTGAACAGCACCTGCTCGAACAGCACCGCATCGAGCTGGAGCATAGGAAGGTCTGCGGCCAACTCCAGCTCCACCTTGTGGGCGGTGAGGATCTTGGCTGCCCGCCGGAGCGCGCTGCCGACGATCTCTCCGAGATCGTGCAACGCAGCGTTGGGCACGATGGCGCCGGATTCGAGCTTGGTCATGTCGAGCAGATTGGCGATGAAGCGGTTGAGCCGTTCGGATTCGTCGATGACCGTCGCGAGCAGGTCGCGATTCTCGGTGTCGGAGAGCGCGCTGGCGAGATCGCGCATGGTCGAGGCCGCACCCAGCACGGATGCGAGCGGCGTCTTCAGGTCGTGTGAAATCGAGGTCAACAATGCGGAACGCAGCCGCTCGGATTCGACGGAGCGCTTGACGCGATCGACGTCCTCGACCAGCAGCACGCGTTCGATCGCCAGCGCGCCCTGGTCGACCAGCGCGTCGAGCAGCCGGCGCTGGTCCGGCGTCAGCAAGGGACCGCTGCGGTCGTTGTCGATTCCGATGACCCCGATCGGGCCGCGCCCGGTGCGCATCGGCAGGAATAGCCGTTTTGCACCAGGCAGCGTGTCCGAGCCGCGGCCTGCAGGCCGGTCATTGCTCCAGGCCCAGTTGGCGGCCGCAAGGTCGGCCTGATCGAGATCGTCCTCGGGCGGATAGCCCGACTTCACCGTGAGCAGCCCTTCGTCCGGCAACAGCAGCACCACGCGGACTTTCAGCATCAGCGCGATCTGGTAGGCGGTCGCCCACAGCACGTCGTCGAGCGTGCCGGTGCCGGCGAGCTTGCGGCTGAAAGCATAGAGCTGCTCGGTGGTCCGGATGCGGCCGATCGCAGCATCAGCCTGGGTGCGGACCCGCCCCGCCACATTCGACACCACGAACGCAATCAGCATGAAGAAAAAGAACGCCGCGACATTGGTCGGATCGGTAATGGTGAAGGTATAGACCGGCGGCAGGAAGAAGAAATTGTAGGCGAGGGACGCCGCGACACTCGCAAGCAACGACGGCCACAATCCGTAGCGCACGGCAACCGTCACCACGGCGGTCAGAAACATCAGGTCGACGTTCTCAATGCCGAAATACGGCTTGATCGCCACGGCGGCAGCGAGGCCAAGCGCGGTGATCCCGACCGCCTTCAGATAGGGCCGCCCATCGAACGGGTCCGATCGCGTTGCGGTCTGTACCGCCGTCTTCGGCGGCGGCTCGTTCGTGAATTCGTCGCCAGGGATGACATGCACGCTGATGTTACCGGCGCGGCGCACCAGATCGTGCACGACGGAGCCGCGCGTCATCTCGAACCAGAGCGAGCGCGTGGACTTTCCGATCACGATCTGGGTGACGTTGTTGCCCTGCGCGAAGTTGACCACGTCGTCGGCGAGGCGGCGGCCGACGCCCGGAATCGTCAGTGCCTCGCCGCCGAGCGATTCCGCGAGCCGCAGCGTATCGGCGAGCCGGTCGCGCTCCTCATCGGACATTTGCAGGGACCGCCGCGTCTCGATCGACACCGCGATAAACGGCGCGTGCAGCCGGTCGGCCAGCCGCTTGGTGTAACGCACGAGGCTGGCCGCGCGCGGATCTTCGCTGATGCAGACGAGGATGCGCTCGCCTGCGGCCCAGGGACCGGCGATCGCGTTCGCCTGCATGTGGCTGAGTAGCTGCTCGTCGACCCGTTCGGCCGTGCGCCGCAGCGCGAGTTCACGCAGCGCGGTCAGGTTGCCCGGCGAGAAATAATGCTCCAGCGCCCGCTCGGCCTGCCTGGGGACATAGACCTTGCCTTCCTTCAGGCGCTGGATCAGGTCGTCGGGCGTGAGGTCGATCAGCTCGATGGCGTCTGCGCGGTCGAACACCGAATCCGGCACGGTCTCGCGCACCCGCACATGGGTGATCTGCGCGACAACGTCGTTCAGGCTCTCGATGTGCTGGATATTGACGGCGGTGTAGACGTCGATGCCGTGGGACAGCAGCTCCTCGACATCGAGATGGCGTTTTGGATGGCGGCAAAGGGGAGCATTGGTGTGGGCGAGCTCGTCGACCAGCGCGATTTTCGGGCGGCGCGCGATCACGGCGTCGAGATCCATTTCTTCGACAATCTGGCCGCGGTAGTCGAGCTTCTTGCGCGGGATCACTTCCAGCCCACGCACCAGCGCCTCTGTCTCGGCCCGGCCATGGGTCTCGACGAAGCCGACCACGAGGTCGATGCCGGCCTTGCGCTTGGCGTGGGCGCTTTGCAGCATCTCGTAGGTCTTGCCGACGCCGGGAGCGGCGCCGACGAAGATTTTCAGCTTGCCGCTCACGCCCTCCTCCCGGCGCGCGGCCTCCAGCAGCGCCTCGGGCGAAGGACGTTGTTCGGGATCGCGGCGCTCTCGGACCATCAGATCAATATAATCATCCGCGCGGACCTAGCCTAGACTACTTCGTGGCACGATCGAGCGCGAGATTCAGAGTCAGCACGTTGACCCGGGGCTCGCCGATCAGGCCGAGCAGGCGGCCCTGGGTGTTGGAAGCCACCAGTTGCTTGACCTGATCCTCCGGCACGTTTCGCGCCTTCGCGACGCGCGGCACCTGGAATTGCGCCGCTTCCGGCGAGATATCCGGATCGAGGCCACTGGCTGAGGTCGTCACGAGGTCGACCGGCACGGCGGCATTCGGATTCTCGCCCCTGAGCTTGTCCACGTCTTCCTGCAGCCGGTCGGCCAGCGCCTTGCTGGTCGGGCCGAGATTTGAGCCACCCGAATTCGCGGCGTTGTAGGGCGCCGGTACCGTCTTGGTCGAATCGTTCGGATTCGGCGCCACCGTCGCCGAGGGACGGCCGTGGAAATATTTGTCGTCCTTGAACTCCTGCCCGATCAGGGCGGAGCCGACCACCTTGCCGTCGCGCTCGATCAGGCTGCCCTGCGCCTGCGCGGGGAAGATCGCGCCGGCAATAGCGGTCATCGCGAGCGGATAGGCTAAGCCAGTGATGGCGGTGAGCACCAGCAGCAGGACGATGGCGGGGCGGATTTCTCTGAGCATGTGTTTCTCCTATTTCTTTCGTCATTGCGAGGGGCGAAGCGACGAAGCAATCCAGTCTCTCAGCCGCGGCAAGAATTCTGGATTGCTTCGCTTCGCTCGCAATGACGGGGTTAGGCCAAATGCAAAGCGGTCACCACGAGGTCGATCGCCTTGATGCCGATGAAGGGAATGACGATTCCGCCGAGGCCGTAGATCAGCAGGTTGCGCCGGAGCAGTGCGCCGGCCCCGACCGCGCGATAGGCGGCGCCCTTCAGCGCCAGCGGGATCAGCGCGATGATAACAAGCGCGTTGAAGATGATCGCCGACAGGATGGCGCTCTGCGGGCTCGACAGATTCATGATGTTGAGCACATTGAGCTGGGGGTAGAACGCCAGGAACATCGCCGGGATTATCGCGAAATATTTCGCGACGTCGTTGGCGATCGAGAATGTAGTCAGCGCGCCGCGCGTCATCAGGAGCTGCTTGCCGATCTCGACCACCTCGATCAGCTTGGTCGGATTGGAGTCGAGGTCGACCATGTTGCCGGCCTCGCGAGCCGCCTGGGTGCCCGTGTTCATGGCGACACCGACATCTGCCTGCGCGAGCGCCGGCGCATCGTTGGTGCCGTCGCCGCACATCGCCACCAACTTACCCTTGGCCTGCTCGTCGCGGATCAGCTTGAGTTTGTCCTCGGGAGTTGCCTGCGCCAGGAAGTCGTCGACGCCGGCTTCCGCTGCAATCGCGGCCGCCGTCATGGGATTGTCGCCGGTAATCATGACGGTGCGGATGCCCATGCGTCGCAGCTCGGCAAAGCGCTCGCGGATACCGCCCTTGACGATGTCCTTGAGCTGGATGATGCCGAGCAGCTTGCCGTCCCGGGCGACCGCCAGCGGCGTGCCGCCGGCCTTCGATATGTCGTCGGCGATGGTCTGAATCTCGCGGCCGATGTCCGAGAGCCCGGCGGGCTGGATGGAACGAGCCGTGTTGCCGGAGGCGACCACCAGCGGCGCACCGCCACCGACATAGTTGAGGATCGCATCGACCGCGCCCTTGCGCACCGACGAGCCGCCGGCATCGACGCCGCTCATGCGGGTCAGCGCCGTGAACGGGATGAAGGTGGCTCCCAACTCGGCCATGTCGCGGCCACGGATACTGTATTTTTCCTTGGCCAGCACCACGATCGAACGGCCCTCCGGGGTCTCGTCGGCGAGCGAGGCGAGCTGGGCCGCGTCCGCGAGCTCCTGCTCGGTGACCCCGCGCACCGGGCGAAAGGAGGTCGCCTGGCGGTTGCCGAGCGTGATCGTTCCGGTCTTGTCGAGCAGTAGCGTGTCGACGTCTCCGGCGGCCTCGACCGCACGGCCGGACATCGCCAGCACGTTGAAGCGGACCAGACGGTCCATGCCGGCGATGCCGATCGCCGACAGCAGTGCGCCGATCGTGGTCGGGATCAGCGTCACGAACAGCGCGACCAGCACAACCACCGAGATCGAGCCGCCGGCATAGGCCGCGTAGCTCGGGATGGTGACGGTGGCGAACACGAAGATGATGGTGAGGCCCGCCAGCAGGATGTTGAGCGCGATCTCGTTCGGAGTCTTCGCCCGCTCGGCGCCCTCGACCAGCTTGATCATACGGTCGATGAAGGTCGAGCCCTGCGCTGCCGTGATCCGCACGCGAAACCAGTCGGACAGCACCTGGGTGCCGCCGGTCACCGCCGAACGGTCGCCACCGGATTCGCGGATCACGGGTGCGGACTCGCCGGTGATGGCGGCCTCGTTGACGGACGCGACGCCCTCGATCACCTCGCCATCGGAGGGAATGGTATCGCCGGCCTCGACCAGCACGATGTCGCCGACCTTGAGGCTGGTGCCGGGCACCAACTTGAAGGTGCGGTCAGAGCCGGTCAGTAGCTTGGCCTGGCTCTCGGTGCGGGTCTTGCGCAGCGATTCCGCCTGCGCCTTGCCGCGGCCTTCTGCTACCGCTTCGGCGAAGTTGGCAAACAGCACCGTAAACCAGAGCCAGACGATGATCTGGAAGGTGAAGCCGAGATTCTCACCGCCGGTGAGGAGATCGCGCAGGAAGATCACAGTGGTGAGCGCGGCCACGATCTCGACCACAAACATCACCGGATTCTTGATCATCAAGCGCGGATCGAGCTTGATGAAGGACGCGCGGATCGCAGGCACGACGATCTTGGGATCGAGCATCGCCGAGACGGACGCGCGTTTTTGCAGTTTCGTGGTATCCATGGAGGTCACTCCAAACAATCAGAAGGCGGTCGATCAGAACACTAGTCGTTCAGAACACCTGGCCGGCGTTCATCGCGAGATGCTCGACGATGGGGCCGAGGGCGAGGGCCGGGAAGAAGGTGAGGCCGCCGATGATCAGGATCACGCCGACGACGAGGCCGACGAACAGCCCGCCCGTGGTCGGGAGGGTGCCCGCGGACGGCGGGATCGATTTCTTGGCGGCCAGCGAACCCGCGATCGCCATCGCCGGGATGATCATGAAGAAGCGGCCGACGAACATCGCGCTTGCGAGCGTGAGATTGTAGAAGAAGGTGTTGCCGGTGAGGCCCGCGAAGGCCGAGCCGTTGTTGCCGGTCGCCGAGGTGAAGGCATAGAGCACCTCGGTGAAGCCATGCGGCCCGGCATTCGCCATCGAGGCGACCGCCGCCGGATAGACCACGCCGACCGCCGTCCATCCCAGATACATCAGCGGCAGCACCAGGATCGCGAGCATCGCCATCTTCACTTCGCGCGCCTCGATCTTCTTGCCGACATACTCCGGCGTGCGGCCGACCATCAGGCCTGCCACGAAGATCGCGAGCACGACGAACAGCAGCATGCCATAAAGGCCGGCGCCGACCCCGCCGACGATGATTTCGCCGAGCTGCATATTGATCAGGGGAATCATGCCGCCGAGCGCCGTGAAGCTGTCATGCATGGCGTTGACCGCGCCACAGGAGGCGGCCGTCGTGATCACCGCGAACAGGGAGGACGCGACGATGCCGAAGCGAACCTCCTTGCCTTCCATGTTGCCGCCGGTCAGGCCGAGCGCGTGCAGGGTCGAAGTACCGTTGGCTTCCGCCCAATAGGTGATGGCGACACCGGCGACGAACAGCACACCCATCACGGACAGGATCGCCCAGCCCTGGCGCTGGTTGCCGACCATGCGGCCGAACACGTTGGTCAGCGCCGCACCCAGAACGAAGATCGACAGCATCTGCACGAAGTTCGACAGCGCGGTTGGATTTTCGAACGGATGCGCCGCATTGGCGTTGAAGAAGCCGCCGCCATTGGTGCCGAGCATCTTGATCGCGACCTGGGAGGCGACCGGGCCGACCGCGATGGTTTGCTTGGCACCCTCGAGCGTGGTGGCCTCGACATAGTCACCGAGCGTCTGCGGGATGCCCTGCCAGACCAGGAACAGCGTATAGACAATACCGATTGGCAACAGCACATAGAGGCTGCAGCGGGTGACGTCGACCCAAAAATTTCCGACGGTGCGCGCCGACGCGCGCGAGAAGCCGCGGATCAGGGCGACCGCCAGCGCGATGCCGGTTGCCGCCGACAAGAAGTTCTGGTGCGTCAAGCCGAGCATCTGCACGAGATAGGACAGCGTGCTCTCTCCACCGTAATTCTGCCAGTTGGTGTTGGTGATGAAGGAGATCGCGGTGTTGAAGGAGAGATCCGCGGCGACAGCGCTTTGGCCGGCCGGATTGAACGGCAGGACGGCCTGCAACCGCATCACGCCGTAGATGATGAGGAAGCCGCCGACATGGAACAACAGCATGGCGACCGTATAGGTCAGCCAATGCTGCTCGCGCTTCTCGTCGACGCCGGAGAACCGGTAGATGCCGGCCTCGATCGGACGCAGCACCGGAGACAGGAAGGTCCGCTCGCCGTTGAACACGCGCGTCATGTACCAGCCGAGCGGTTTTGTGAGCGCGACGGTAATGACGCAAAAGAGAATGATCTGGAGCCAACCGATCATAGTCATGATATCAACCCTTCAGGCTTCGTGAGCACGGTCAGAACCGCTCGGGCCGCAGCAGCGCGTAAGTGAGGTAGAACAGGAGGCCGAGCGAAACGGCGCCGGCGAGCGAATAATCGAAGATCATGGCCGCTCCTTCAAAGCCGTTCGCAGGCGTAGGTGTAGCCAATCGCAAGGGCGAAGAAGCCGAAGCCCAGCGCCAGCATCAGAATGTCCATCATGGAGATACTCCTCGTTGCGCCATTGATTTGGACGCAACCGTTTCTCGGGAGACCCGGTCGGCGCGTGAAAGGAAATGCCAGTGCATTTCCACCGCGCCCACCGGGACCTTTGACCGTGCTGAAGTGCCACCCCAGGCATAGGTTTTCGAGACGAGGGCCGTGGCGAAGTTATAGGAATCTCATAAAAGGCCGAGGCTGGCCTGGTCGGACAACGCTCGCGAGGCACATCACATCGTCGTCCCGGCGAAGGCGGAGAATGGCGCGCGACCGCCCCCATCCCGCACTTATGAAATCCCTATATCTCCCGCCCCGCCCCCATCTCGTTTTCAAATGCCGTTTTGGCCATCTTGGAGAGGCCGGCCGACTGACCGACGCCACCTCCAGGAGGCCTGACATGACCACCGCCGCTCTCCGACACTACGATCCACCGTCACTTGGCAACCGCTTGCGCAATGCGCAGGTGATGACGCAACCGCTGATGCTCGAGATCATCGACAAGGCGTGTCGGCACTTCCCTTCAGCTCGGACAGATCGAGCCCACCGCGCGCGTCACGCGCCTGATCGAAGCAGAGGCCTGGGCCGATGCCGCGCACTGATGGAGCTGGAGCTGCCGCTCTGGCAAGTCCGCCGCATCGCCTATGACGAGGGTGAATGGCATTGCGCTCTCTCGCGCGAGCGCGAATTGCCGGACTGGCTCGACGCCGCGGTCGAGGCGCGCTACTCCGATCTCGCGCTCGCACTGCTGTCGGCTTTCATCGAGGTTCAGGCATTGGCCCTGGAAGTTTCGCGTCCGAGTGTTCCCACTGTTCGCCCCGCGCCTGACCCGCTCTACGAGCCGGTAGGCTGCGAAAATTTCGGCTAGTGGGCGCGGTCCTGACGCTCGTCATCACACTCGTGGCGCGCGGGCTCGGAGCATAAACCGTCACGCCCATCGACCGCGAATTGACCATGGCTGCCTACGGGGCGAGCAACCGGCTCCGCAGCGCGGTCGCGACGCCCGGCTGAGGGCACGTCTCCCACACCAAAAACACTCGGCCGATCTGGCGCAGTTTCACGGAACCGTGTAGATCGGTTTCATGAGCATCAGCAACGTCAACGTGGTCGCCCATCCCCTGGTCCAGCACAAGCTCTCCCTGATGCGGGAGAAGGACCGCTCGACCAAGAGCTTTCGCGAAATCCTGAACGAGATCGGGATGCTGCTCGGCTACGAGGTGACGCGCGACCTGCCGCTGGAGCTGGTCGAGATCGAGACGCCGATTGCGCCGATGCGGGCGCCCAAGATCGCCGGCAAGAAGCTCACGCTGGCGCCGATCCTGCGCGCCGGCGTCGGCTTCCTCGACGGCATGCTGGCGTTGATGCCCTCGGCGCGCATCGCTCATATCGGGCTCTACCGCGATCCTGATACGTTGCAGGCCGTGGAGTATTACTTCAAGGCGCCGCAGGACCTGTCGGATCGCACCGTGATCCTGATGGATCCGATGCTGGCGACCGGCAACTCGGCCTGCGCCGGCGCCTCGCTGCTGAAGGCGCGCGGCGCCCGCGACATCCGCTTCGTCTGCCTTCTGGCCGCGCCTGAAGGTATCGCGCAGTTCCAGAGCGAGCATCCGGACGTGCCGGTCTGGACCGCCGCGATCGACGAGCGGCTCAACGACCACGGCTACATCGTGCCGGGGTTGGGCGACGCCGGCGACCGGATGTTCGGCACCAAGTAGACAGGTTCGCGCGGTCGGGTTAGTCCGGTTGCCATGAGCGCCAATGAATTCTCGCTGCAATCGCTGATCCGGGCCGAGGCGGCCGCTGATCCCGCCTTCGTGTTCGACGGCACGCTGGTTTCGCGCGCCGAATTCTCGGAACAGATCGAGCAGACCGCCGCCTGGCTTGCCGCGCGCGGTATCGGCAAGGGCGACGTCGTCGCGGTCTGGCTGGTCAACCGGATCGAATGGATCGCACTGCTGTTCGCCGCCGCCCGGCGTGGGGCAATCGTCGCCGCCGTCAATACACGCTACCGCAGCGCGGAGGTCGCGCATCTCCTGAAGCTGTCCGGCGCCCGTGTGATGGTGATCGAAGCCGCGTTCCGCTCGATCGACTTTGCCGCTATTCTCGCCGACGTCGCCAAGGACGAGGTGCCCGCGCTGCGAGAACTCGCGGTGGTCGGCGCGGATGAGATTCCCGCCCAATGGCCATGCGTACGCTTCGACGCCTTCGACAAGCCTTATCCGCCGGCTACGCCGGAGGAGGAGGACGTCGGTCTGCCTCTGCTGCTCTACACGACGTCGGGCACCACCAAGGGACCGAAGCTTGTCGCGCATTCACAGCGAACATTGGCCACGCACGCCGCCGCCGTTGCCAAGGCGCTCAAACTCTCGCCGCAGCGCCATGCGCTGCTGGCGATGCTGCCGTTCTGCGGCACTTTTGGCATGACGAGCCTGCTCGGCTTCGTCGCAGCGGGCGCGGCCGTCCATGCGCTCGACGCCTTCGAGGCCGCGCCGGCGCTGAAGATTCTCCGCGAGTGCGGGATCACGCACGCCTTTGGTTCCGACGAGATGTTCCGCCGCATCCTCGCCCTCACCGACGCGCCGCATCCATTTCCGCATCTCGAGGCATGCGGCTTTGCCGCGTTCCAGCCCGGCTGGCGCGAGCTTGCGGCGGAGGCCGAAGCGCGCGGCATGCCGTTGCACGGCCTCTACGGTTCGAGCGAGGTGCAGGCGCTGTTCTCGATCGCACGCTCGAGTGATGGCTTCGCCGATCGCATCGAGGGCGGCGGCTGGCCGATGTCGCCGGAGGCCAAGGTCCGGGTGCGCGACACCGAGACCGGCGAACTCGCCCCTCGCGGCGTCTCCGGCGAGATCGAGATCCGTGCGCCGTCACTCTTTCTCGGCTACTACAACAATCCCGACGCGACGCGCGACGCCTTCACCGCGGACGGCTTCTTCCGCACCGGCGATATCGGCCAGCTGCGCGGCGACGGCTCCTTCGTCTACGAAACCCGCGCGGGCGACGCCATGCGGCTCGGCGGCTTCCTGGTTGCGCCCGGCGAGATCGAGGACGAACTCAAATCGTGCGCTGGCGTGGCCGACGCCCAGGTCGTCGCGGTCGATCTGAAGGGAAACGCACGCTGCGTTGCCTTCGTGATCCCCGCTCGGGAAACCCACCACGAGCCGCCGCGGCAGGACGCGCTGATCGCGCGCCTGCGCGAGCGGCTCGCCGGCTACAAGGTCCCGGCTCGGATCTACGTCGTGGAGGCCTTCCCCGTCACCGACAGCGCGAACGGCGTCAAGATCCAGCGCGCCCGGCTTCGGGCCATGGCGATGGACCGGATCGCGGCCGAATAGCTCTGCCGTAGCGCGTCACGGTGATCGGGCGCGAATATCGCGGCGCCCGGCAATGGTACGTGTTCGAGCTTAGTATGACTTGGCCAGTCCAAGCACCTTTTCCGCGATGAAGCTCAGCGCAAGCTGCGGGCTGACCGGCGCGATGCGCGGAATCAGAACTTCACGCAAGTAACGCTCGACGTGAAACTCCTTGGCATAGCCAAAACCGCCATGGGTCATCACCGCCTGCTCGCAGGCGTGATATCCGGCCTCACCCGCAATGTATTTCGCGGCATTGGCGGCGCCACCGCAAGGCATGCCCTTGTCGTATTGCCAGGCCGCCGACATCACCATCAACCAGGCCGCCTCGAGCTCGACCCAGTTTACAGCCAGCGGATGCTGAATGCCCTGGTTCTTGCCGATCGGCCGGTTGAACACCACGCGGGTCTTGGCGTATTCGGTCGCGCGCGACAGCGCGAGCTTGCCGAGGCCGACGGCTTCCGCGGCGATGAGAATGCGCTCGGGGTTCATGCCTTCGAGAATGTACTGGAAGCCTTTGCCCTCTTCGCCGATGCGATCCTCCATCGGGATTTCAAAGTCCTCGAAGAACAGCTCGTTGGAATCGACGACCTTGCGGCCCATCTTCTCGATCTCGTGGACCTTGATCCTGTTGCGGTCGAAGTCCGTATAGAACAGGCTCAGCCCATGCGTCGGCGAGCGCACGTCCTCCAGCGGCGTGGTGCGCGCCAGCAGCAGGATCTTGTGCGCGACCTGCGCGGTGGAGATCCACACCTTCTGGCCGTTGACGATATAGCGGTCGTTCTTGGCCACCGCTCGGGTCTTGAGCTGTGTGGTGTTGAGGCCGGTGTTGGGCTCGGTCACGGCAAAGCACGCCTTCTCGCGGCCCTCGACCATCGGCGGCAGCATGCGCTTGCGCTGTTCCTCGGTGCCGAACACGACCACGGGATTGAGACCGAACACGTTGATGTGCACCGCGGAGGCGCCGGACATGCCGGCGCCGGATTCCGCGATGGCGCGCATCATAATCGCGGCTTCGGTGATGCCGAGGCCGGAGCCGCCATATTCCTCCGGCACGCAGATGCCGAGCCAGCCGGCGTCCGCCATGGCCTTGTGAAAGTCGTGCGGGAAGCCGCCGTCGTGGTCCTTCTTCAGCCAATAGGCGTCGGGAAAGTCTTCGCAAACCTTTGCGACGGCGTCGCGAATGGCTTCCTGCTGAGCGGTGAGCGCGAAATCCATATTCTTGATCTCCTTCTTGGGAGAAGCGAACGCGCAATCTCCCCCTCGTCGCGTTCCCCACGCGAAGGCCGTGGCGGATTGGTGCGCCCGAACGTGCCTTCGCTTGCGTTCTTTAACTTGAAAAGCAGGGTACAGATACGTGAATTTCCCTATCAACTGTGTGTAGCATGCATAGGGTCATGCGGCGCGAGGATGCGAGCGCGCCGTTATTTCGCAGGGAGGAAACCGCGATGGCCGGACTTTATTTCGAGGAGTTTTCGGTGGGCCAGGAGTTCAGGCATCCCCTGACGCGGACCGTCACGGAGATGGACAACACCCTGTTCAGCCTGCTGACGCTCAATCCGCAGCCGCTGCACATCGACGCACATTTTTCGGCCCAGACCGAGTTCGGCCAGCGCATTTTCAACAGCCTTTACACCCTCGGCATCATGATCGGCATGACGGTCTATGATACGACCATGGGGACCACCGTTGCCAATCTCGGCATGACGGACGTCACTTTTCCGAAACCGGTCTTCCATGGCGATACGCTGCGGGCGACGACAAAGGTGCTTTCGTTGCGGGAATCCAAATCGCGCCCCAAGGCGGGCATCGTCGAGTTCGAGCACCACGCTCTCAACCAGAACGACGAGATCGTCGGCAAATGCCGCCGCATGGCGATGATGCACAAGAGGCCGGTCTGATGCGTTCGATGCTGTTCGTGCCGGGCGACTCCCCGCGCAAATTCGAGAAGGCCAGCGAAGGCAACGCCGACGCGCTGATCATCGATCTCGAAGATTCCGTCGTCACCGACAAGAAGCCGGAGGCGCGCGGGTTGACGCTGACGATGCTGAAGGGCCGCAACAAGCCCCACCAGCTCTATGTCCGCGTCAACGCGCTCGACACCGGCATGACGCTCGCCGACCTTGCCGCGGTGATTCCGGGCCAGCCCGACGGCATCGTGCTGCCGAAATCGCAGGGCGGCGACGACGTGCGACAGGTCGCGACCTGGCTGGAAGCTTTGGAAGCTGCGGCTGGTATCGCCATTGGCTCAACACGCATCGTCTGCGTCGCGACCGAAACCGCAGCTTCGATCTTCGGGCTCGGCAGCTACAAGGGCTGCTCTCCTCGCCTCGCGGGCCTGATGTGGGGCGCGGAAGATCTCTCGGCCTCGCTCGGCGCGACTGAGAAAGCGGCGGGCGGCGTGTTCCACAGCCCTTATCGTCTGGCCCGCGATCTCTGCCTGATGGCGGCCGCCGCGGCCGAGGTCGCGCCGATCGACACCGTCTATACCGACATCGACAATCTCACCGGACTCGAACAGGAAACGCGCGCGGCGCGGCGTGACGGTTTTTCGGCGAAAGCGCTGATCCATCCCAAGCACGTCGACGTGGTCAACGCGGCGTTCGAGCCGACCGAAGCCGAGCGCAATTGGGCCGAGAAGGTGATCGCGGCGTTCGCGAGCAATCCGAACTCCGGCACGCTGCGCCTCGACGGCCAGATGATCGACAAGCCGCATCTTCGCGCCGCAAAGAAGATCCTCGGCCAGAGTTAGATCAGGACGCCGCGCTGCGACAGATGGGATCGAAGCCACTCTCAGCGTCGTCGTGGCCGGGCTTGTCCCGGCCATCCAGGGCTTCCACGCAACCGGCACCCAAAACGTGGATGCCCGGGACAAGCCCGGGCATGACGAAGCGAAACGTCCGGCCCCTCACTTTCCGCAGGCGGGGAGAGGGGAGCGTTAGACGATCTTGATCGACATATCCGGCAAGCCGTCGAGCTTGCACAACAGCACGTCGCCCTTCACGACCGGGCCGACATTCTCCGGCGTGCCGGAATAGATGATGTCGCCGGCCTTCAGCTCGAACGCTTCCGACAGTTTTGCGATTTGCTCGGCCACGCTCCAGATCATCTTGCTGAGATCCGAGCTCTGCTTCACCGTCCCGTTGATCGCCAGCGAGATGGCGCCCTTGTCGAAATGCCCGGTCTTGCTGGCCGGGTGGATCGGGCCGATCACCGCGGCGTGGTCAAAGCTCTTGCCGATCTCCCACGGCTTCTTCTCCGCGGCCATCCCGTTCTGGAGATCGCGCCGGGTCATGTCGAGGCCGAGCGCGTAGCCATAGACGTGGTCGAGCGCCTTCTCGGCCGGGATGTTGCTGCCGCCGGATTTCAGCGCGGCGACCAGCTCGACCTCGTGGTGATAGTTCTTGGTCAGCGACGGATAGGGATGATCGGCGACTTCGCCCACGGCGACGTTCTGGATCGCGTCGGTGGGCTTCTGGAAGAAGAACGGCGGCTCGCGGTTCGGGTCCGAGCCGCGCTCGATCGCGTGCGCCGCGTAGTTGCGCCCGATGCAGTAGATGCGGCGGACCTGGAACACCTGAGTTTCGCCGACGATCGGGATGGTGACCATCGGCACTGGAAAGATCGGCTTCGGGCCGGCCTGCGCCGCGGCCGGCGCAACTTCCGCGATTGAGGCAGCACTTGCCGCCGCGGCAATTGCGAGCAGCTCCCGTCGCGTTGCTGATGTCTCTTTCATGGCTTGTGCTCCCTTTTTATGTTCGTTGGGCGCATAATGCGCGCCGAGCCGCCTGATAATCAATATTCAGTATGCCAGCAATGCTGGACCGGCACGTCGACTAATTTAGAACAGGCCGGCTGCAGCCGAGCCTTCCGAACCGGCTCCCTTTCACCCTAGCATGGAACTTGCATAAATTCTGGGCGACATGGACGCCGCATGAACCTCATCAGCCTCGATATCCGCATGCTCCGGTCGCTGATCTCCGTGGTCGAGACCGGCAGCATCACCGAGACCGCGCGGCGGCTGGGCCGCACTCAGCCGGCGATCACTCTGCAATTGCAGCGGCTGGAGGAGCTCACCGGCAAGCAATTGTTCGAGCATGTCGGGCGCCGGCTCACGCTGAGCGAGGACGGCACCACGGTTCTCACCTACGCCAAATCCATCCTGAGGTTGCATGACGAATTGATTTCGCAGCTGGCGTCACAGGAGATCGAGGGTCAGGTCGTGCTCGGCACGCCCGACCTCTATGCCGCCTTCATGCTGCCGCAGATCCTCAGCGTGTTCCGAAAATCATTCCCGCGCGTCCAGGTCGAGCTCAATTGCGCGCTCTCGACGCCGCTGGTGGGCCTCGTCAAGCGCGGCGATGTCGACATCGCGCTCGTCACCCGCATGAACGATTTTACGGGCGGCCAGGTGGTACGGCGCGAGCAACTGGTCTGGATGACCGGCGAGCAGTCCTCCGCGCACCAGGAACGGCCTATCCCGCTGGCGTTGCTGCCGCCCGGCAACATCTATCGCGACTACGCGATTGACACGCTGGAACGTGCGAATCTGCGCTGGCGCATCGCCTGCGTCAGCGAAAGCGTCGGCGGCCTCCAGGCGGCGGCCTTCGCCGGCATGGCCGTGACCGTACTCGGCCGCAGCGCGCTGGTGCCGGCGATGCGCGAGATCGGCCCGAACGAGGGCCTGCCGCCGCTGCCGAAGATCGAGCTGCTGCTTTACAAGTCGAGCGGCGCGACCTCGAAGGCGGCGACCGCCTTGCACGACTATCTCGCGCACTATCTGCGCCTCGACGAGGAGCTCAGCGGCCGCGGCGAGCCGATCGAGCTGGGATAAAGCCATCCGGACGTTCGCGCAGCGGTCGTCCCAAACTGCGTCCCGGGTCCACGATCGCAGACAAAGAGCGACCGGCTTGCTGCGGTGATATCCTCTTTGATTGGCCTAGCGAACGAGGCGGTTGCTTCCTGCATTGGCATTGCGCGGCTCGGTTGCTGGAGCCACTCGGACGAGGACCGTGAGCGGTGTGCCGTTGCGCAGCAGAGCGAGCTTCACCTCGTCGCCGACCCGCGCAAGACCAATGGTATTGCGCAGCTGCGCGGCGGTGCGGATCGGGCGGCCCTCCGCCGTGGTGACAATGTCGCCCTTGTGCAGGCCAGCCTTCTCGGCCGGCGAATCCGCGGCAACTTCGGCGATGAGCGCGCCTTCGGTGCGTCCCTTGTTGACGGACGGGTGGAGGTCCTTCAGCGAAATGCCGATGCGACCGCGCTCGACCCTGCCGGTGGCGATGATCTGCTCCATCACCTTGCGCGCCATGTTGACGGGAATGGCAAAGCCAATACCGACATTGCCGCCAGCGGGCGAGATGATGGCCGAATTTATGCCGACCAGTTTGCCCTGCAGGCTGACCAGCGCGCCGCCGGAATTGCCGGGATTGATAGCGGCGTCGGTCTGAATGAAGTCTTCATAACCCTGCTTGCCGAGGCCGGTTCGGCCTAGGGCGCTGACGAGGCCCGACGTCACCGTCTGGCCGAGGCCGAAGGGATTGCCGATCGCGAGCACGAAGTCCCCGACTTCCAGTGCGTCGCTGTCACCGAGGGGAAGCGCCTTCAGTCCGGTCGGATTCTGGATCTGGAGCACGGCGACGTCCGTCGGCGAGTCGCGGCCGACGACCTTTGCGGAAAACTGCCGGCCGTCCTTGGTCGTGATCTGGAGGGCGGAGGTGCCTTCGACCACGTGGTTGTTGGTCAGCACGTAGCCGCTCCGGGCATCGACGATCACGCCGGAGCCGGTCGCGCTGACTTCCTTCTCGATCTGCCTCGGAACGTCGAAGAATTCGCGGAACAGCGGGTCACGATAGAGCGGATTGTCCTCGCGTACCCGGCCGTGCACCGAGATGTTGACCACCGCCGGCGTCACCTGCCGAACCAGAGGCGCCAAAGTCGGCACCGAGCCGCCCGGCTTCAGATCGGGGATCTGGCCTGCGGCGGGATGTGACGCCGTCAGTATCAGCACCAGCAACGCAAGCGAGAACGAACGCATAGCAATCGTCTTCATGACCAGTCGCATCGTCTGAGATTGAAATCAGAGAGCCGCTTCACGTTTGTCTGGCGGCACGTCGAGCCAGCCTTGCAAGGCTAGAAATGGAATGGCCCAGGCCGCGGAGACCTGGCCGACCAGCACCAGAGCAAGAACGGCCTGCGTGAGCATCACGCGCCTCGCCGTTCTGCGGCGGCCCAAGGCCGCCGCAAGCGCATCGGGACGCCGCCGCCGCGCGGCGGGTCGTCGTCATTGTCGCCGTCGAGCCGGCGCAGGGCCGCGAGAATATCGGCGAGCCGAATCGTACGGTTCATGCCGGGAATTTCACGCAAAGCGGGACAGGATTCGACGGCGTACATGTCGGACGCCCATGACGACAGAATGATCCGCTTCTCCGGCGTGGAGAGCTCCTTTGCATTCAGGACATCCGCGGGCGAACCGTAGTGAACCGCGGGATGAAACAGCGGGTTGAGATTTCCGGAATTCGTATTCACGTTTGTCATCGGTTGGGCCTCCCCTGACGCTCCTTTCGAAGGGATGGATGTGCTGATGATCGAATGGCCGTTCTCTCATGCATGTGGGAGCGCGGCGCGCATATCTGAGCGCCGCGTTCCACCATTCCCCTCGATCGAGCGCTTAGGCTGCTTTCTTCTGCTCGATCTGAGTTGCAGGAGAGGCCGCGCCCGCGATCTGGATCCGGCGCGGCTTCATCGCTTCCGGAACCTCACGGACGAGGTCGATGATCAAGAGGCCGTCCTGGAAGGACGCCTGCTTCACCTGGACATAATCGGCCAGGTTGAACACGCGCCGGAACGGCCGTGCGGCGATACCCTGGTACAGATATTCGCCCGTCGCACCTTCGGGCTTCTTGCCCTCGACGGTCAGCGCATTCTGTTCGGCCGTCACCGTGATATCGTTGACGCCAAAGCCCGCCACAGCGAGGCTGATCCGGTAGTGATCTTCGCCGGAGCGTTCGATGTTATAGGGGGGATAGTTGTCTTCGCTCGCCTGGCGCAGCGCGCTGTCGACGAGACCCGCCAGATGATCGAAGCCGACGGTGGAGCGCCACAGGGGCGCGAAGTCAAACGTGGTCCTCATAACCAAGTCCTCCAAAGAGCAAGATGGATACGAAGGAGCGCAGGACAGGGTTTTAGACGGGTCCAAAGACACCGGCCCGGCGCCCGCTCCGGGCCCCTCGCGGGCACCCGGCACACCGCTCTCGCGGCGAAAATGACTTAGAAGAACGCAAGTCGACTTCAAGAGGGCCCCTCGAAAAATTTTTCGGGCGCAGAGGCCGACCGGCAGGACGCGGCCGGCCCGCTCCAGGCCGGGTTCGGCTCACGCCTTCGCGCGGGCACGATCCGGTTCGCGCAACGCCAGCTGCGGCCAGAACGCCGCCCATGGCTGGGCCGCTTCGAACGCAGCGGCGATGCGGAAGATCGTGGGCTCGTCGAGCCAGGGAGCGACGATCTGCAAGCCGATCGGCAGCCCATCGCGATCGAAGCCGCAGGGCAGCGTCGCGGCCGGAAGGCCGGCGAGATTGATCGGCCAGGTGAAGGGCGACCAGCCGAGATGCGGATCGACATTGCCGCCGTCGATCGTGTCGACGCCGAGGCGGCCGGCCTCGAACGCGGTCACCGCGACGGTCGGCGTCACCAGCGCATCGACGCGCTCGAACAGCTTCAGGAAGCTGCTGCGAGCCTGGGCGCGGCGATACCCTGCTTCGATATAGTCCGTGCCGCTGTAGCGCCTGCCGGCACTGATGACGTCAAGATAATCTGCTTCGGAGCTGGCGAGATCGGCCGTGGTCTTGCTCGAGACCGCGCCCGCCTGTTCGGTAAAGGCGATCGGCTTCAGCGTGTGCTCCAGGATCCCGGGATCGAGGCCCGGACCATCCATGGTGACCTGCGCGCCGCAGGCATCGAGAATGGCCAGCGCCTTGCCGAACGCCGCGCGCACATCGGGGCTGACCGCGGCGTAGCCGAGATCGACGCTGGCGCCGATGCGAATGCCGTTCAACGGCGCGGCCTTCGTATCGAACCGACGCGCCGCCACCGGCAGGCTCGCGGGATCGCGCAGATCGTAAGCAGCGATGATCTCCAGCGTCAGCGCGGCATCCGCGACCGTGCGCGTAATCGGCCCGGTATGCGCGAGCGAGCCCCAGGACGGTGGCGAGAAGCCGGGCGAACGGGGCACCAGGCCAAAGGTCGGCTTCAGGCCAAACACACCGCAGAAGGACGAGGGCACGCGGATCGAGCCGACCCCATCGGTTCCGATCGCGATCGGACCGCAGCCGGCGGCAACGCCCGCCGCCGCGCCGCCGCTCGATCCGCCACTGGTGCGACCCGGGTTCCAGGGATTGCGCGTGGTGCCGGTGACCGGGCTGTCCGCCGTCAACTTGTAACCGGACTCGCAGGTCGTGGTCTTGCAGGTGACGATCGCACCCGCTTCCTTCAGCGCTGAGACAACCGCCGCGTCGACATCGGGCACGAACGCCTTGTTCATCGGTGAGCCGCCATAGGCCGGCACGCCCGCGACAAAGACCAGGTCCTTGATCGTGACGGGGACACCGGCGAGCGCTCCCTTGGTCTCGCCGGCGCGCATCTCCCTGGTGAGACGGTCGGCCTCCGCCCTCGCCTGCCCGTACATCGGCGTCACCACCGCGTTGCAGGCCTCGTTCGTCGCCTCCAGTGCGGCAATGGTGTCGTCGACGACATCGCGCGGAGTGAACGCCTTGCGCCGGTAGCCGGCCAGGATCTCGGTTGCGGAAAGCGAGCCAAGGCCAGTCGGCACCGGCGGGAAGGCCGTTCGGCCGGAACCATCAGTCATCATCAACCCTAAAAGAGCTAGCTGAGCGCCGCGTCGACGGCGCGCTTGGCCATGACCGTGACGAGATGTGCACGGTAGTCGGCTTCGGCGTGGACATCGGAGGTGAGACCGTCGGTGTCGATCCTGATCGCCGCGATCGCGGACGGATCGAAATTTCGCGACAGTGCTTCTTCCATCGGGGGAACGCGGAATACGCCGGAGCCCGCGCCGGTCACGGCCACGCGAACACCATCGGCGAATTTCGCGACGAACACGCCGACCAGCGCATAGCGCGACGCCGGCGCCTTGAACTTGGCGTAGCCCGCCCTGAGCGGCACGGGAAAGCGGATCGCCGTGATGATCTCGCCAGGTTCAAGCGCGGTCTCGAACAGACCACGGAAGAACCCGTCGGCCGCGATCTCGCGCGTGCTGGTGACGATGGTCGCGCCCAATCCGAGCACACCTGCCGGATAATCGGCCGACGGATCGTTGTTCGCGACGGAGCCACCGATAGTGCCGCGGATGCGTACGGCGGGATCGCCGATCATCGAGGCCAGCGCGGCGAGACCCGGGATCTTCGTCTGCACCAGCTTCGAGGCTGCTACCATGCCATGTGGCGTCATTGCACCGATGGTGATGGTGCCGCCGTCGTTGGTGATGCCCTTCAGATCTCCGAGCCTCGACAGGTCGACTAGGGCTGGCGGACTGGCGAGCCGCTGCTTCAGCGTCGGGATCAGCGTCATGCCGCCGGCGAGGAGCTTGCTGTCTTCGATCGAGGTCAGCAGTTTGGCAGCGTCGGGAATCCGGTCCGGCTGGTGATAGGCAAACGGCTTCATTGTCATCCTCCCTATTCCGCAGCGACCGGCAGCGACGCGTTCTGCAGCAGGCGCCAGATCCGGTTCGGCGTTGCCGGCATGTCGACATGGGTGACGCCGAGATGCGACAGCGCATCGACCACCGCGTTGATGACGGCGGCCGGCGAACCGATGGTGCCGACCTCGCCGCAGCCCTTCACGCCCATCGGCGTGTGCGTACACAGCGTCGAATGGGTCGCGATGTTCATCATCGGCATGTGGTCGGCGCGCGGCATGCAATAGTCCATCAGCGAGCCCGATAGCAGCTGGCCCGAGCCCTCGTCATAGACCGCGTTCTCGTACAGCGCCTGACCGACGCCCTGCACGATGCCGCCGTGCAACTGGCCCTCCACGATCATCGGGTTGATGACAGTGCCGACGTCGTCCACCGCGGTGTAATTGACCAGCGTCACCGTGCCGGTCTCCGGGTCGATCTCGACCTCGGCAATGTGGCAGCCGCCGGGATAGGTGAAGTTGACGGGATCATAATAAGCCTGCTCTTCGAGCCCCGGCTCCAGCACTTCGAGCGGATAGTCGTGCGGCACGTAGGCGGCGCCCGCGATCTCCTCGAACGTCCTCATGCGGTCGGTGCCCGCGACCGAGAATTTTCCGGCCTCGAACTGGATATCCACTTCGGCCGCTTCAAGCAGATGCGCCGCGATCTTCTTGCCTTTCGCGACCACCTTGTCCGTCGCCTTCGACAGCGCCGCGCCGCCGACCACCAGCGATCGCGAGCCATAGGTACCCATGCCAAACTGCACGCGATCGGTATCGCCGAACACGATGTCGACATTGTCAAACGCGACGCCGAGCTTTTCCGAGACGATCTGCGCGAACGTCGTCTCGTGGCCCTGGCCGTGATTGTGCGTGCCGATCATGACCGTGACCTGGCCGGTCGGATGCACCCGCACGGTGGCACTCTCATAGAGCCCGCCACGCGCGCCCAATCGCCCCGCGAAGCGTGACGGCGCGAGGCCGCAGGCCTCGACATAGGTCGAGTAGCCGAGTCCACGGAATTTGCCCCTGCGCGCCGACTCCGCCTTGCGGATACCGAAGTTCTTGACGTCGGCCGCGACAAGAGCGCCGTCGAGACACCCCATCGGATCGCCGGAATCGTACTGCACCAGCACCGGCGTCTGATACGGGTAGGCCCCCTTCGGGATCATGTTGCGTCGGCGGATCTCGACGCGGTCGATGCCCATCTCGCTGGCTGCGACGTCGACGATGCGCTCCAGCACGAAGGTCGCCTCGGGTCGGCCCGCGCCGCGATACGCGTCGACCGGAACCGTGTTCGTGAACACCACCTTCACGTTGCAGTAGATCGCTGGCGTGGTGTAGACGCCGCCGAGCAGCGGTCCGTAGAGATTGGTCGGGATGTTCGGTCCGAAGGTCGAGAGATAGCCGCCCATATTGGCGAGCGTGTTGACACGGAAGGCCAGAAATTTTCCGGTCTCGTCCAGTGCGAGTTCGGCCTCGGTGACGTGATCGCGGCCGTGGCGATCGGAGACGTAGCCTTCCGACCGGCTCGCGACCCATTTGATCGGCCGCATCACGCGCTTGGCGGCCCAGGTAATCACGGCCTCTTCGCCGTAGTGGAACTGCTTGACGCCAAAGCCGCCGCCGACATCGGGCGCGACCACGCGTAGCTTGTGCTGCGGAATGTTCAGCACCAGCGCGCCCATCAGGAAGCGCACGACATGCGGGAACTGGCTGGTGGTCCAAAGCGTGAAGCGATCCGTGCCGGGCTCGTATTCGGCGATCGCCGCGCGCGGCTCCATCGGGTTGCCGATCAACCGGTTGTTGACGAGGCTGAGCTTTGCGACATGGGCCGCCTTCCGGAAGGCGGTCTCGACCGCGGCCTTGTCGCCGAGCTCCCAATCGCAACAGATGTTGTTCGGAACGTCGTCGAACAGTTGCGGCGCGCCGGGCCGCACGGCTTCGAGCACGCCGACCACCGAGGGCAGCACCTCGTAATCGACTGTCAGCAGCTCGGCTGCCGCGCCGGCCTGCGCCGGCGTCTCCGCGACGACGAAAGCCACCATGTCGCCGACGAAGCGCACCTTGCCCTGCGCCAGCATCGGGAACGGCGGCTCCTTCATCGGCACGCCCTTGGCATCCGAGATACCCCAGCCGCAGGGCAGCGAGCCCAGCTTGTCGGCGGCGGCATCCTCGCCGGTCAGCACCGCGATGACGCCGGGCGATGCCAGGGCCGCACTCTTGTCGATGCCGCGCAGGATCGCGTGTCCGTGCGGCGAGCGCACGAACACACCCGCCGTCATGCCCGGACGCTTGATGTCGGAGACGTAACTGCCGCGTCCGGTGAGGAAGCGCTGGTCCTCTTTCCGTTTAGGTGAAGCGCCGATCCCGATCACATGGCCCATGGTCACTCTCCCTTGGCCACGTTCATGGCGGCGGCGCCTGCCATGACCGAGAGGACGATGTTCTGATAGCCGGTGCAGCGGCAGATATTGCCTTCGAGGCCGTGACGGACGTCGACCTCCGTCAGGTTCGGCTTCTCGGCCGCGAGCGCCACCGCCGTCATCAGCATGCCGGGTGTGCAAAAGCCGCATTGCAGACCGTGATGCTCGCGAAATGCCTCTTGCATCGGATGCAGCCGGTTCGAACCCGGCACACCTTGCAGGCCCTCGATGGTGAGCAGCGTCGCACCGTCGAGCGCGGGCGCAAGCAGCGTACAGCTCTTCACCGGCAGGCCGTCGAGGTGCACGACACAGGCGCCGCACTGGCTGGTGTCACAGCCGATATGGGTGCCGGTGAGGTTGAGCCGCTCGCGCAGCAGCTCGGCGACCAGCGTCGCCGGTTCGACATCCACAGTTGTCGGCCGTCCGTTGAGTGTGAAGGATATCTGCACGATCATACTCCTGTGCGCGACGGGTCTTTAGGCGAGTGGAAGCGCGCTGCCGGTGGCCCATGTGGCCATCACGACATCGCCGACGGTGAAGGGATCCGCGAAGAAAGTCTTTTCCGGCACGTAGGCCACGAACGCGTCGTCCGGCACGGTGTCGAGCATGACCTTGACGAAATAGCCCTGGTATTCGATCGCGAGCACGCGACTCGGCAGCGAGGTGGAGCAGCCCGGCGGCAGCGCCCTGCCCGGCCGGACCAGCGCGACATCGTCGCGGCGCACGGCGATGTCGATCTTGTCGCCGACGCTGACCGTGGACCGCGCCTGAAGCGGGACCTCGATGCCATCAGGCGCGGCCTGTGCGAGCGTAAAGGTCGAACCGTTGACCTTCTCGACCCGTCCCGACAGCACGTTCTGCCCGCCCATGAACTCGGCGACGTAACGATCATGCGGATGGGCGTAGACATCGCGTGCCGCGCCCGCCTGCTTGATTCTGCCTTGCTCCATCACCACCACGAGATCGGCGAGCGCGATCGCCTCGAGCTGGGTGTGGGTCACGTGGACGAAGGTGATGCCGAGCTCCTGCTGCATTCGCCTGAGCTCCTGACGCATCTGCACGCGGAGCTGTTCGTCGAGCGCGGACAGCGGCTCGTCGAGCAACAGGACCCTCGGCTCGGTGATCGCGGCACGCGCCAGCGCCACGCGCTGCTGCTGGCCGCCGGAGAGCTGCGCTGGAAGGCGGTCGGCGAATTGCGTCAGATGCACCTTCTCGATCATGGCATCGGCTGCGCGGAGGCGATCGGCCTTCGACATGCCGCGCACGCGGAGCGCAAAGGCGATGTTCTCGCGCACGGTGAGATGCGGGAACAACGCGTAGGACTGAAACATCATCGCGGTGCGCCGCTGCACCGGCGCGAGCCCGACGACGTTCTGGCCGCCGATCACGATCTCGCCGGCGGTCGGGTCCTCGTGGCCGGCGATCATGCGCAGTATCGTGGTCTTGCCGCAGCCGGAGGGGCCGATGAAGCAGCAATAGGCGCCGTCGGCGATCTTGAGGTTGACGCCGTCGACCACATTGCCGACTCCGTCAAAGCTCTTGCAGACGCCCGCCAGTTCGATATCGCCGCGATCGTTCTTCATTTCCCAGCTCAACCCTTTGTGCTGCTGCCGCGCTTCTTCTGGATCAGCACGATGCTGCCCAGGCTCGCGCCGATGACAATGACGGAGACGATGGTAGTCACGGTGCCGAGCGCATAGAGCGAAGGCGAGGTGACGTTCAGCGTCATGCTCCAGATCTCCAGCGGCAGCGTGTTGAGCGAGCCCGCGGTCTGGAGGCTGCGGGCGAACTCGTCGTAGGAGAGCGTGAAGCCGAACAGCGCGACCGCCACCAGGCCGGGTGCCAGCACCGGGATCATCACCAGCCGGATCGACTGCCAACGGCTGGCGCCGAGGTCGTAGGCCGCCTCCTCCCAGACGTGGTTGAAGCGCGACATCACCGCGAACATCACGAGCACGCCGAACGGCAGCGTCCATGACAGTTGCGCGCCGAGCGCCGAGGTGTACCAGCTCGCATTGAGGCCGAGGGCCTGGAACAACAGACCGGTACCGAGGCCGAGCACGAGTCCCGGTGCGACCAGGCTGCCGATCATCATGTAGAACACGACGGTGTCGCCGCGAAAGCGCTTGCGAAAACCGAGCCCGGCCAGGAACGACACCACCACTGTGATGATAGTGACGATGATCGCGAGCTTGATCGAACGATCGAACGAGCCCTTGACGTCGCCGGTCCGCACTTGGGTGAAGAGATCGACGAACCAGTGCAGCGAAGTGCCCTTCATCGGGAACACGAGGCCGCCACGGATGTCCTGGAACGACAGGACGTAGATACAGAACATCGGGCCGTACAGCGCAATCACATAGAACGCGAACAGTGTCGCCAGAACATAGAACGTCCACGGCCGACCGCCCTTGCTCGGCGCAATCGCCTTTGTCACCGGCGCGATCGCCTTTGACACATCAGCCTTGGGCATGTCGGCGAGAACCGCACTCATCGCGTGATCTCCTGCCTGATGTCGACCGTGCGCAGGATCAGCGAGACGATCGCGACCAGCACCAGCGTCAGCAATACTGCGCTCGCCGCCGCGGTCGGATATTGCAGCACGCCGACATCCTCGTAGAAGGCGCTGACCACAGAGGCCGAGCCGCCGCCGGACATCACCTTGACCACGAAGAAATCGCCCATCACGATCGAGACGACGAAGATGGTGCCGAGGGCGATGCCGCTCTTGGACATCGGCACCACGATCAGCCGCATGATGTCGAAACGACTGGCGCCGGCATCGATCGCGGCCTCGATCAGCTTCTTGTCGATCCGTGCCATGGAATTGAAGATCGGCACGATCATGAAAATGGTGAGCTGATGGACATAGGCGATGACCACCGCAAGGTCGGAGAACAGCAGCACCTCAAGCGGCTGGCGGATCACACCGAGTCCCAGCAGCGCCTGGTTGATCAGGCCTTCCTTGCCGAGCAGCGGAATCCAGGAAATCATCCGGATGATGTTCGAGGTCCAGAACGGCACCGTGCAGAGCAGGAACAGGCCAATCGCCAGTAGTTGGTTGCGGACGTGGAAAACCAGGAAGTATGCGACGAAGAAGCCGATGATCAGCGTGAAGATCCAGGTCAGCAACGTGAACTTGATCGTCGCCAGATACAGCTTCAGCGTCAGCGCCGAATGCAGCACCTCGACATAGCTTGCGAGCGTGAAGCCCGGCGTCAGCCCGCCGAAGCCGTCGGTGGCGAAGAAGCTCGCGGCCAGCACGACCAGGATCGGCGCCACGAAGAACGGTACAAGCACCAGCACGAGCGGCGACACGTAGAGCCAGCCGGCGAGATTTGCGCGTGGTGGGGTTTGAGCTGGACTAAGACTTGGCTGCATGTCGGCAAACGCCTCGAAGTCGGTCATTTGGCACCGGCGCATCGCCGCGCCGGCGCTTCGTTCACGTCAGGGAAAGCAGGTTTCAGGCCACCTTGAAGTCGTTCCAGCGCTTGTTCATGTAGGCGGCTTCGTCCATCAGCGTGTTCCAGCAGGAGATGTTCTTGACGCGGTCGAGGAACGAGCCGCCGTCACGCTTGGTGCCGCTCTTCTCCATCGGCACGCCATAGGGGTCGTTGACACCTCGGGCGCGGGCTGGCCCTCGTACCAGAACGCCCATTCGGCCGCCGTGAGGAATTTCTTCGCAGTCGAAGGGACCGGGCTGTAATAGCCGTAGCGCGCGACGAAACCGCCCTGCCAGCCCGACAGATACCAGTTGAGATATTCGTAGGCCGCGTCCAGCTTCCTGCCGGAGAGATGTTTCATCAGGCCCATGCCGTTGCACCAGCCGCGATAGCCTTCCTTTCCGTTCTTGATGTTGACCGGCGCGTAGACGCAGGGGATTTCCTTCACGCGTACCGCGGCAACCGCCGGCGACCACATCGACTGGATGACCACTTCGCCCGCCGCCATCAGCTGCACCGACTGGTCGAAGGTGGTCCAGGTCGCGCGGAACTGGCCCTGCTTCTTGAGCTCGATCAGCTTGTTGCAGGTGAAGTCGATCTCCTCCTTGGTCATGTTGCCTTTGTTTCCGTACTTGATCAGCCCGGCGCTTTCGAAGCAGAGCGCGGCGTCCATGATGCCGATTGCGGGCACGTCGAGGATCGCGGCCTTGCCTTTGAATTTCGGATCGATCAGATCCTTCCATTCCGTGACTTCCTGGCCGACGAGGTCGGGGCGATAGCCGATGGAGTCGGCGTTGTAGACCTGCGGCAGGAAGGTCGCCCATTCGGTCACGCCGTCGCTCAAATCGGTCGAATCGGGCTTGGCGATATACATGGCCTCGTAGGGCGAGATGCCCTGGCGCGGGATCTTGTGACCGTCGATCTCGCCCTTGGTAAAGATCGGCAGGATGTTGTCGAACTCCTTGACCTTCTTGACCTCGATGCCCTGGATCACGCCGCGCTTGGCAGCGAGCTTGGCCTGCCAGCCCTCGAGATCGGCGATATCGACCGTATTTGGCTGGCTTATGAAGCGGTTGATAGCGGCGGAAGTGTCGAGGTTCTGCATCGTCACCTTGAAGCCGAGATCCTTGGCCGCCTGGTCGCCGATCGCCTTCACCACCGAATAGGACACGCCGACATGGCGCAGCTCGATGTCCTTGATCTCCTGCGCCCAGATGGTTGGGAATCCGCGGATCGCGTCCGATCCTGCAGCCGCGCCGGCCACCGCCGCGGCGCCCTTCAACAGCGTGCGCCTGCTCAGCTTTTTCGCAGACTTGTCGCTCGTCCCCGCCGGATTGGCAGTGGATGTCCCCTTGTCCCTGTCAAGCATGGCAACCCTCGTTGGCTACAATGAACGTGCGCACCGGTCGCCATTGACCGGCTGCGGATGTGATCAATTGCGAGGGAGGCTATGGGCGGGAGGTCGTGAAGTAAAATTGGAAGTAAAAATTCGCTGCATAAACGCGGCTAATGATTCGCCCCGCTGCACCGGCTTTTGGCAACGCGCATAAGATGAAGGCGGCCCTCAGGACCTGAGCGAGTCCCGCGCGGTCTCCGGCGCTATCAACGTTGCGATGATCGTGATGACCGACAGTGCGATGATATACACCGACACCGGCCGGTACGAGGCGGCCCATGCAAGCAGTGCCGTCGCAATCAGCGGCGAGAAGCCGCCACTGAGCGCGGCGGCAACGTTGGCTCCCAGCGATGCGCCGCTATAGCGCACCTGGGTACGGAACAGCTCCGGCATGAAGGCCGCCTTCGGCCCGAACAACAGCGCATGCGTCAGTGTCATCGTCACGACGAGCGCGAGCGTGATCAGCGCAGGCTCCCTGGTGTCGAGGAACCAGAACAACGGAAACGCCAGCGCCACCGAGAACACGCCGCCGGCGAGATACAGCGCTTTGCGGCCGAAGATGTCGGACAGCCAGCCTGCGAGGGGCAGCGTCGCGAGCTCGACGAGCGCGGCATAGACCACCGCGTTGAGGATCACCTGCCGCGGAAGGCCGAGCTGCGTCGTGGCATAGACCACGGTGAAAACAGTGAGGAGATAAGCGAGCCCGACTTCGGACACCGTGATGCCGATCGCCAGCAGGAAGCTGCGCCAGTCGCGGCGCAGGACTTCCAGCACCGGCTGCGCCAGCACCTCCTTGCGCTCGAGCACCTCCTTGAAGTGCGGCGTCTCCGCGAGTTTCAGCCGCACGATGAAGCCGACACCGACGAGCAGGATGCTGATCAGAAACGGCACGCGCCAGCCCCAGCTCAGGAAGTCCGCTTCGGGCAGCTGCGTCATCAGACCGAAAATGCCGGTGGACGCGGCGACGCCGACGGGGAAGCCGATCTGCACCAGACTGCCGTAAAAGCCGCGACGGTTGCCGGCGTGCTCGGCCACCATGACCACCGCGCCGCTCCACTCCCCACCGAGCCCGATGCCCTGGACGAAGCGCAAAATGACGAGGAAGATTGGCGCCCAGACGCCGATCTGGCTGTAGGTCGGCAGGCAACCGATCAGGAACGTGCCCAGTCCCATCGCGAACATGGTCGCGACCAGCATCTTCTTGCGGCCGAGCCGGTCGCCGTAATGCCCGATGATCGCACCGCCGATCGGCCGCGCGACAAAGCCGACCGCATAGGTCGAGAACGCCGCCAGCGTGCCGACCATGGGATCGAAACTCGGGAAGAACAGCTTGTTCAGCACGAGCGCCGCCGCCGTGCCGTAGATCAGGAAGTCGTACCACTCGATCGCGGTGCCGAGCGCGGCTGCCCACACCACATGCGCCGTCGTCGATTTCTCCGCCGCAGTGGAGACTCCCGATGCTGCCGTCATTGCCATCCGCCCCAAGATTCCTGGGCGACATGATGGCCAATCGTTGTGGCGGTTGCAACTTGCGGGAGTGTTAGTTCTCCCAAGATCAGAATGCGAGATTTTCGCGCCACTGCCTCCTCACTGTCGTCCCGGCGAAGGCCGGGACCCATAATCACAGGGAGGAGTTTGGCAAAGACCGGCGCCCCGGTACTGCGACCGCCCGACTTCGAGAGATCACGCGGTATGGGTCCCGGCCTTCGCCAAGACGACGCGGAGCCTTTATTCTCCATTGACAAACTTATTTGCTAATATCTAACTTGCTGCCACAATAACCGGCCGCGCCAAGCGCGCCCATAAACGAGAGGGAACGACGATGAGAGGGTTTTTGGCCTGCGCCATGCTCGCGGCCATGACTTCGGCTGCCATGACCACCGTTGCGAACGCGCAAATCTCCGACGACGCCGTGCGGATCGGCGTGCTGACGGATCTGTCGAGCTGGGGCCGCGACAACAGCGGGCCGGGCTCCGTGGAGGCCGCGAAAATGGCCTTGGAGGAATTCGGGCCCACCGTGCTCGGCAAGCCGATCGAGATCATCAGCGCCGATCACCAGATGAAGACCGATGTTGGCGTGCAGATTGTGCGCGGCTGGTTCGACAACGGCAAGGTCGATGCCGTCGTCGACATCCCCAATTCCGGCATCGCGATCGCCGTCCACAATATGGTGCGCGAGCGCAACAAGATTGCGCTGCTCTCCGGGCCCGGCGCGAGTTCGCTGACCGACGAGCTTTGCAGCCCGAACACCGTGCACTTCACCTACGATACCTACGCGCTGTCGAAGGTGACGGCCTCCGCCGTGATCAAGGAAGGCGGAAAATCCTGGTACTTCATCACCGCCGACTACGCCTTCGGGCAGCAGCTCGAGAAGGATGCCACGCGCTTCATCAACGAGATGGGCGGCAAGGTTTTGGGCGGGGTGAAGCACCCCACCAATACGGCCGATTTCTCGTCCTTTGCACTCCAGGCGCAAAGCTCGAAATCGGACGTCGTCGCTTTCGCCAATGCGGGCCAGGACACCGACAATGCCATCAAGCAGTCCGGCGAGTTCGGCCTGGTGCAGGGTGGCCAGAAGCTGGTCGGCCTCCTGATGTTCGACACCGATGTCCACGCGATCGGCCTCAAATCCGCGCAGGGTACCTACATGACCACGGCCTCGTACTGGAACATGGACGAGGCGACCCGCGCATGGTCGCGGAAATTCTACGAGCGCACCAAGGTGATGCCGACCATGATTCAGACCGGCGTCTACGGCTCGGTGCTGCATTATCTCAAGGCCATCAAGGCCGCCGGCACCGATGATCCCGCCAAGGCGATGGCCAAGATGCGCGAGCTGCCGATCGAGGATACATTCGTTCATGGCGGACGCTTGCGCGAGGACGGCCGCGTCATTCGCGACATGTATCTCGCCAAGGTGAAAACACCCGAGCAGTCCAAGGAACCGTGGGATTATTTGGAGATCATCAAGACGGTGAAGGGCGAGGACGCCTTCCGCCCGGTCTCCGAGTCGAAATGTCCGTTGCTCAAGAAGTGAGGCCTGCATGACCGGCAACGAGCGCAACGAGACTTACGAGTGCGATGTGCTCGTGGCCGGATCGGGCTGCTCCGGCATGTCGGCCGCCATCACCGCGCGCTATCGCGGCCTCGACGTGCTGATCGTCGAGAAGGAGCCGCGCTTCGGAGGCACCACCGCCCGCTCCGGCGGCTGGCTCTGGATTCCCGGTACCTCGCTGGCCAAGGCCTACGGCATCGAGGAGACACCGGAGCAGGCGCGGACTTACCTGCGGCACGAAGCCGGCAACAACTTTGAAGCCGCGCGCGTCGATGCATTCCTGAGCGCCGGGCCCGAGGCGATCGATTTTTTCACCAGCAAGACGGCGCTCCGTTTCGACATGCCGCTGGTGTTCCCGGACTACCACGCCGAGGCGCCCGGCGGCGCCCAGGGTGGTCGTTCGATGGTGGCGCGCCCGTTCGACGGCCGCGAACTCGGCGACCAGATCAAGACCCTCGGCATGCCCCTGCCCGAGCTGACCGTATTCGGCATGATGCTCGGATCCGGCAAAGACATCGTCCATTTCATGCGCGCGACGAAGTCCCTAAGCTCGGCGGTCTATGTCGCAAAGCGCCTGTCGCGGCATCTGATGGACGTACTGCGCTATGGCCGCGGCATGACGCTGACCAACGGCAATGCGCTCGCCGGGCGCCTGGCAAAATCGGCCCAGGACCTGAAGATACCGATGTGGCTGTCCTCGCCGGTGCGCGAGCTCACTGTCGAGAACGGCACTGTCACGGGCGCCATTGTCGCCCGCGACGGACGCGACGTCCGCATTCGTGCGAGACAAGGCGTCGTGCTCGCCTGCGGCGGTTTCCCGCATGATGTCGAACGGCGCAAGAAGATGTTCCCGCACGCGCCGACCGGGAACGAGCATTTTTCGCCGGGACCGACCGGCAACACCGGCGATGGGCTGCGGCTCGCAGAACGCGCCGGCGGACATGTCGAGGACAGGCTGCCGAACGCGGCAGCCTGGGTCCCGGTCTCGGTCACCAAGCGCAAGGACGGCTCACACGGCGTGATGCCGCATTTCATCGACCGCGCCAAACCCGGTGTGATCGCGGTGATGCGTGACGGCAAGCGCTTTGCCAACGAGGGCAATTCCTATCACGACTTCGTCCAGGCCATGGTCAAGGCGGCGAAACCCGGCGAGGAGATCGCGGCGTACCTGGTCTGCGATCACCAGACCCTGCGCAAATACGGCCTCGGCTGCGTGCCGCCGTTCCCGATGCCGCTGGGTCATCACCTCAAGACGGGATATCTCATGCGCGGCGAGACACTGGAGGCACTCGCGGCAAAAGCGGGTATCGATGCCAGCGCGTTTACCGAGACCGTCAAGCAGTTCAATGCGACCGCACCACAGGGACACGACGCCGCCTTCGGCAAGGGCTCAAAGGCCTATAACCGCTACCAGGGCGATGCGCTGCACGGCCCGAACCCCTGCGTCGCGCCGATCGAGAACGGCCCGTTCTACGCCATCAAGATGGTGGTCGGCGATCTCGGCACCTATGCCGGCATCGTCACCGACGAGAACGCGCGGGCGCTCGATGCGGAGGGACGGGTGATTCCCGGGCTCTATGCCGCCGGCAACGACATGGCGAGCATCATGGGCGGCAATTATCCGGGCGCCGGCATCACGCTTGGGCCGGCGCTGACCTTCGGCTACATTGCCGGCCGTCATCTCGCCGACAGCGCCGCCAAGCGCAACGCGGCGTAAGCCACGCCAGGAGGCGCATGAAAAGAGAGAGCCGCGGCATCCAGTCGATCGAGGTCGGCGGAGAATTGCTCCGCGCGCTTGCAAGATGCGGCGAGCCGATGATGCTGCGCGATCTCGCGCGCGAGGCCGGCATGACGCCGGCCAAAGCGCATCCCTATCTCGCCAGCTTCTCCCGCATCGGCCTGATCGAGCAGGACGAGACCACCGGCCGTTACGAGATCGGCGCGCTGGCGCTGGAGCTCGGCCTGATCAGCCTGCGCCGACTATCCGGCGTACGCATCGCAGGACCGAAGATCGCGGCGCTCGCAAGTCAGATCGGGCATGCGGTCTCGCTCGCGGTGTGGGGGACGCACGGCCCGACCGTGGTGCAGCTCGAAGAACCCGGCCAGCCCGTTCACATCGTGATGCGCGCCGGCTCGGTGATGGCACTGCTGGAGACGGCCACGGGCCGCGCCTTTGCGGCCTTCCTGCCGGAGAAGACGATCAACGCCGCGCTCGAAAGCGGCCTCGATCGTCATGGCGTCGGCTATAATCCGAAGCGCGCCGTGAAAGGCGCGAAGGTCACTGAGATGCTCACAGAGGTCCGCAAGCACGGCCTCGCCCGCGCGCTCGGCGACCCCCTGCCCGGCGTCAACGCATTCTCTGCGCCGGTGTTCGATCATTCCGGCCATGTCGCGCTGGTAATCACCGCGATGGGGCCGGAAGGCACTTTTGACGCGCGCTGGGACAGCCCGATCGCCCATGCGCTACGCGATTGCGCGGGCGGCATTTCGAAACGACTGGGTCACGGGATGACGGCTGCGGCGGAGTGATCTACTTCACCGGCACCGTGTAATTCAGAATCAACCGCCCACCATCTGGATAGATCGTCTGCCCCGTGATGTAGGACGCATCGTCACTCGCAAGAAACGCGACGACGGAGGCAACTTCGCTCGGCTCGCCGCCACGGCCGGCCGGCGTGCGTGACATCACGGTCTTGCGGGCATCTTCCGAGGTGTAGATGGACGATGCCACCATGTCGGTCAGAATCGTGCCCGGCCCGACCGCGACGACACGAATATTGTGCGGAGCGAGTGCGACGGCAGCGACCGAGGTGAGCTGCTTCATGCCGCCCTTGGACATGGCGTAGGTCGCAAGCGCCGGGATTGCCAGCAGTGCATTGACCGAGGACATGTTGATGATGACCCCGCCGCCGCCTTGCGCGATCATCTGCTTCGCCGCCGCCTGCACGCCGAAGAACGCGCCCTTCAGGTTGATGCCGATGATTTCATCGAATTCTTCTTCGGAGATCTCCAGGAGGTCCCGGTTGCGAGCGACGCCGGCATTGTTGACCATGATATCGAGCCGGCCGAACTCTTTTGCGGCAGTTGCGACCAGCTGGTCGACATCGGCACGCTTTGCGACATTGCCGACGACAGTGCGCAAGGCATCCGGTCGCGCGAGTTCGGCGGCCGTCGCGGCCAAGCCCTCGGCATCGACATCCGAGATGACGACCTTGACGCCGTCGTCCAGGAATCGCTTTGCGCAAGCCTTGCCGATACCGCGCGCCGCGCCGGTGATGGCGGCGACCTTGCCGGATAGTTTCATGGTCTCACTCCAGAGTAGCTGCTTCGACAGCAGACTGTCGCCGGGCGAGAAACCCGGCTCAGACCGACGCGAAGCTAAGATGAGCACGGAACCGGTTCTTGATAAAGACGGCATCGCGCGAGGGTAGCGAGCGCGGCGGATTTTCGGCCAGAACCTTGATGACAAAAAGGCGCGGGCCATCGGCCGGCTCGTCGAGCTGCGTCGCCAGACGTTCCACCTCCTCGAGCGTCCGCACGGTCCCGGTCGCGGCAAAGCCGCAGGCCACAGCGATCGCAGTGAGATCGACGCCGCGCCCGGTGTGGCTGGCCTGCATACCGGTCTCGCCAAAATGCTGGTTGTCGATCACGACGATGTCGAGATTGCGCGGGCGCGCGACGCCGATGGTGGCGATGCCGCCGAGGCCCATCAATTGCTCGCCATCCCCGGTCAAAGCGAGGACGCGCTTTCCCGGCTGGGCTTGCGCGAGGCCAAGCCCGATCAGCGCGGCGCCGCCCATGGCGCCCCAGAGATAGAAATTGCCGTCATGGTCGCCGACCGAATGAAGATCATAGGTCGGCGAGCCGAGGCCGGACACGACCAGCGTGTCCTTGCGATTCTTCAGGAGCGCGGCGACGGCGGCGCGGCGGTCGAGCTGAGCTTGCATTGGCATCACCACTTCTTCTTGCCGATCAGGCGTTGCCCGATCAGCACCGCGATCTGCTGATCGGAATCGTAGGCGAGCGCTGCGGCCGATTCCACGGTCTCGACCAGATCCTCCGCCGTCTCCGCGCGCATCACCTTCAAACCAATCGCTTCCAGCGAGGGCTGCGTCGCACGGCTCATCGGCACCTGCCAGGGATTGAACTCGGCCCATTCGCCGCGCATCGTCACCAGCATCAGCAGTGGAAATCGTCCGATCGCCGACAGCGACAGCATGTTGATGCAATTGCCGACCCCGCTCGACTGCATCAAGAGCACGCTACGCTGGCCGCCGAGCCAGGCGCCTGCGGCGATGGCGACGCCCTCCTCTTCCGTCGTCAGCACGTTGGTGGTGACGTCGCGGTCGGCGGAGAACAGGCGGATGAGCTGGCTGTGACCGGCATCGGGAACGTAGAACATCTGCCGCACGTCGGCGGCTTTCAGGATGCGGTAGAGCTCGGACGGCCAATCGTCTGCGCGCGTGTCGGGATTGGATTGAAGGCTGTGCACCGCTGGTCTCCGTGGATTTCGAGAGGCACTCTAGCGATGTTCAGGCGCCAAAGCTCTGACCGTCTGGCGCGATCAGGTATCGAGGGATTGTATAGCTGCCTCTTCCGCTGCCGGTGGGACAGCGCACGATGCGCATGGCTGCGCCCTCTCCCCTTGCGGGAGAGGACATCACCGCTGACAGATACAAACTCATTTGGGTGAGGGGTATCTCTCCGCGAACTCATCCGCATCCATATGCGCGGAGAGATATCCTCATCCGGCGCTTCGCGCCACCTTCTCCCGCACGGGAGAAGGAAGAGGAGTCATAGACAACTTCTCGACCTCTAGCCAAACTGGCGCGGCCGCAGCCCGGCATGAAACCAGGTGATCATGGAATAGATATCGTAGACGGGCAATCCGACCTCGGCCTGAAGCGCCGCTGCATAAGGCGGCATGTTGGTGCATTCCAGCACGATCGCGCCGACATCCGGGTTCCTGGCGATCAGCTCCTTGCCGGCCTCGACCACATCACGTTCGGCCTGCGCAATGTCCATGTCCTCCTTCTCGGCCTTGATCAAGACGCGGAAGAATTCCTTGCCGTGCTCGGTGCCGACCAGCGGCGTATCGAGCGGCACGCCGGCGCCTGCGAGATGGGCCGGCGTCAAGGTCGAACCGGATACCGTGACGAGGCCAACGCGCTTGCCCGGCGGCAAGGTCGCCTGCACCCACGGCACCTGCATCAGTGACGAGGTCGCAACGGGAACGCCGACCGCGGCCGCGATCTCCTTCTGGAACAGCGAGAGGAAGCCGCAATTGGTGGTGATGGCCTCGGCCCCGAGCCGCACCAGGTCCTTTGCCGCGTCGATGAAATCAGGCAGCAGACCGGCGGCGCCCTTCAATACCACCTTCTCGGGCGAAGCCCCGCTCACCACACGATAGAGCACGGGGAAAGGCCAGGTGGTGCCGTTGCCCATGTCGCCGGGAATGCGGGGAAAGCGCGCCTCCAGCATCAGGATGCCGAGCGGCGCTCCATAGATGGCCTTGCCGCCGCGGGCTATTCGGGGGGACGAGTTGGCTGGAGCGGTCATGATGCGATCTCAGAGAAAACGATCGGGCGAAAACGGTGCGAGCGGAATTTCCGGCGGCTTGCCGCTCAGAAGCTGGGCGACGAGACGACCGGTGCGGGCCGAGCCGACCAGGCCGATATGGCCGTGGCCGAAGGCATAGACGATGTCACGCGAGGCCCGCGCGTAACCGATGCAGGGACGTCCGTCCGGCATGCTCGGCCGATGGCCGAACCAGGTCTTGATACGCGAAGCCGGAATGTCCGTGGGCAGTTTCGGGAACATGCTGACGAGATGGTTGCGCAGGATCTCGGCGCGCTTCCAGTTCGGTGCGGCCTCGAGGCCGGCGATCTCGACCGTGCCGGCGGCGCGCAAACCCTTGTCGGTCCAGTTCACCACCATCTTCGCATCCGAGGCCATCATCGAGCTGCGCGGCCCCGATTCCGGATTCTCGATCATGACGTGATAGCCGCGCTCGGTCTCAAGCGGCAGCGGATCGCCGATGGACGCCGTGAGCCGCTTCGAATGCGCACCGGCGGCAATCACCGCGGCATCGCACGCAATCTCGCCGGTCTCGGTCAGGACAGCCACGAGCTTGTTGCCGGATAGCTTCAGCCCAATTGCCTTGGCCCGCACGAGCTTGGCGCCGCTTGCTAGGGCATGTTGCGCGAGCGCCGCGACATAGGCACCGGGATCGCGGCAGCGCCCGGCCTCCTCCACCACCACGCCAAAAGTGTAGCGCGGATGCAAATCCGGCTCGCGTTGACGCATCTCGTCGGACGAAAGCTCAAGCCATTCGACGCCGACGCGCTTGCGCACGCGCCAACCGAGATCGTTGTCGAAATTGCCGCGTGACGGGAAGACATGCATCACGCCGTTACGCTCGATCAATTCAGGGACGCCCGCCTCCTCCGCGAGCTTCCTGTGCAACTGCGGCGCGTCCTTCAGGAGGCCGCGTAGCGCGAAGGCCGTCGTCTCGACCCGCGCCTCGGTCCAGCCCGAGAGCAGATATTTGACCAGCCAGGGCAGCGCCTTCGGCAGATAAGACCAGCGGATCGCGAGCGGCCCGAGCGGGTCCACCAGATAACCCGGCACCTTCTTCCAGACACCGGGCTCGGCCGGCGGGATTACCGAATGCGAAGAGAGCCAGCCGGCATTGCCGTAGCTCGCCGCCTGTTCGCCACCGGGCTCGCCGGCGTCGATCAGCGTGACGCGATATCCCTCGCGCAGCGCCTCGATGGCGCTGATCACGCCGACCGCGCCGGCACCGATGATGGCGACGTGGCGGCCCTCCGACATCGCTTAAGCCTTCACCGCAGGGGCGAAGTCCTTGCCGACCGACATCGCGCGCGGATCGATGATGCAGTGGAGGATCGACGGCTTGCCCGAGGCGAGCGCACGCTCGAACGCCGGCGCGAACTCTTCGGTGCGCTCGACGCGCTCGCCATGGCCGCCGAACGCTTTTGCGTACATCGCAAAATCCGGGTTCTTGAGCTGGGTGCCGACCACGCGTCCCGGATAGTCGCGCTCCTGGTGCATGCGGATGGTGCCGTATTGCGCATTGTCGACGATGATGACGACGAGCGGCGCATCGTATTGCACGGCAGTCGCGAATTCCTGCCCGTTCATCAGGAAGCAGCCGTCGCCGGCGAACGCGATAACGGTGCGATCCGGATATTGCCGTTTCGCGAGCACCGCCGCCGGCACGCCATATCCCATCGAGCCCGAGGTCGGCGCGAGCTGGGCGGCAAAGCTGTGGAAGCGATGATGGCGATGGATCCAGCCGGCGTAGTTGCCGGCGCCGTTGCAGACGATCGCGTCCTTGGGCAGGCGATCGCGCAGCCAGGTCATGACCTGGCCGTACTGGAACGTGCCCGGCAGCTCGCGCGCCTTTTCGGTCCAGGCAAGATAGTCGGCATGCGCCTTGGCGGCCTCGCCCTTCCAGGCAACGGCGCCTGCCGGCTTCAGCGTCTCGACCGCGGCCGCGAAGGCGGCGGGCGTGGCCTGGATCGCGAGCTCAGGCTGATAGATGCGGCCGAGCTCTTCCGAGCCGGGATGAACGTGGATCAGCTTCTGCCGCGGGGTCGGAATGTCGAGCAGCGTGTAGGATGAGGACGGCATTTCCGACATGCGGCCGCCGATCAGCAAAATGACGTCGGCGTGGTCGAGGCGCGCCTTCAGGCTCGGGCTCGGCCCGATGCCGAGATCGCCGGCATAATGCGAGTGATCGGCGTCGATCAGCGAGGCCCGGCGGAAGGAGGTCGCGACCGGCAGGTCGAACCGCTCGGCAAAGCGCGCGATGCTCCGGGTCGCTTCATCCGTCCAGCGCGAGCCGCCAAGAATGACGAGCGGCGCCTTGGCGCTCGCAAGCATGGCGCCGACGCGCTCGATATCGGCAGGCGCCGGCCAGCTCACCGCCGGCTCGATGCGCATGGCGTCCGCAACGGCTGCGGTCTCGGTCAGCATGTTCTCGGGCAGCGAGATCACCACGGGACCGGGACGGCCCTGCATGGCGACGCGGAAAGCGCGCGCGACCAACTCCGGAATCCGGTCGGGACGATCGATCTCGACCGCCCATTTCGCCATGGTGCCGAACACCGCCTTGTAGTCGAGTTCCTGAAACGCCTCGCGCTCGCGCATGCCGGTGTCGACCTGACCGACGAACAGGATCATTGGCGTGGAATCCTGCATCGCGATGTGGACGCCGTGGCTCGCATTGGTGGCGCCGGGGCCGCGGGTGACGAAGCAGATGCCGGGACGCCCGGTGAGCTTGCCATAGGCTTCCGCCATCATCGCCGCACCGCCTTCGGCGCGGCAGATCATGACGTCGATCGGGCTGTCGTGCAGCGCGTCCAGCGCCGCCAGATAGCTCTCGCCCGGCACGCAGGTGACGCGCTCGACGCCCTGGGCGACGAGCTGATCGATCAGGATCTGGCCCCCGGTGCGGGCGTTGCGAATGGTCATGACGGCTCCCTCAAGGCTTTGGCGATGCGTTTCGCAGCTTCGCGAAATTTTGCTCGGAGCTGGCGTAGGACAGGCCGACAGGGCGCGCAAGATCGAAAGGCTCCTCGCACCCTGCGCAGGCGTCATGCCCGCCCCTGCTGGTTGCACTGCAGCCCATGTCGCAGCCGCTTGCCGGACGAGAGGTGGCGAGCTTCGACGCCTTCGTTGACGACCTGGCCGAACCAGATCGGTGCCCTATTCGACCGCGACCTCAGCGAGGCCGACGTGCCGGCAAACAGCAGGGCACAGATCGTGGAGATGATTTTGGCGTGGCTGGCGGCGAAAGCGTGAGACGGCGAGGTTCGTGCCAAGCATTCGGTGTCGTCCTGGCGAAGCCAGGACCTCCTGGCTTTCGCCAGGACGATGAACAAAAATCACCCGCCCTTTTTCTGCCGCGCGCTCGCCAGCAGTACCAGCACGAAGGAGGCCGCCGTCATCAGCGTCGAGATGGCAGCGATGGTCGGGTCGATCTCGTCGCGGAGGGCGGTGAACATGCGCTTGGTCAGCGGCTGATACTGGCCGCCGGAGATGAAAAGCGCGACGATGGTCTCGTCCATCGCCGAGATGAAGGCGAAGATGCCGCCTGCGACCACGCTGGACTTGATCTGCGGCAAGGTCACCGCGAAGAAGCTACGCAGGCGATTCATGCCGAGGCTGCGTGCGACCATCTCCTGCGCCGGATCGAAACTCTGCAAGCCCGCCAGCACCGAAATGATCACGTAAGGCAGCCCCAGCATCACATTGGCGAGCACCAGGCCCGGCAGCGTCGCGACCAAGCCGATTTTGGCATAGAGGAAGAAGATCCCCACCGCAGTGATGATGATCGGCACCACCAGCGGCAACAGCAGCATCATGTGGATCAGCCGCATGATCCGCAGCTTCGACTGGCTGATGGCATAGGCGGCGGAGACGCCGAGCGGCGTTGCGATAAGCACGGTAAGGAGCGCGACCGTCAGCGTTACCCGCGTCGCCTGCATCCAGGCCGCGTTGGAGAAATACTGCTGATACCAGCGCAGCGAGAACGACGGTGGCGGAAAGGTCAGAAAACGCGCGCTGGAGAAGGAGATCGGCGCGATGATCAGCACCGGCAGGATCAGGTAGATCAGCACCAGCGCGCTGATCACATAGAGGGCGATCCGGGCGGGTGACAATCGCGTCATTTCTGCCCCAATATGCGATCGAGCGAGATGAAGCGGCTGACGACGAAGAAGATCGCGAGCACGCTTAAGAGCAGCACGACGGCGACTGCGCTCGCCGCGCCGAACTGGTTGTATAGCTCGACATTGCGGCTCACCAGCATCGACACCATCACCGTGCGGCCGCCGCCGAGCAGTTCCGGCGTGATGTAAAAACCGAGGCAGAGCACGAACACCATGGTGCAGCCTGCCAGCACGCCCGGCAGAGACAGCGGCAGGAAGACGCGGACGAAGGTGAGCGACGGGCTCGCTCCCAGGCTGGCGCCGGCCTGCATGAGGTCGGACGGGATCTTCTGCATGGTGGCGTAGAGCGGCAGCACCATGAACGGCAAGAGGATGTGTACCGTCGCAACCACCGTGCCGAAGGTGTTGTGCACCAGCGCGAGCGGTTCGCTCGTCACCTCGAGATAACGCAAAAGCTGGTTGATCACACCGGTGCGCTGGAGCAGCGCCAGCCAGGCATAAGCGCGCACCAGCACACTGGTCCAGAACGGCAGCACGACCAGCGACAGGATGAGAATGCTCCATCCTTTCGGCACCGAGTTGGCGAGGTAGGCCACGGGATAGCCAAGCAGCAGCGCGATTCCCGTGACCACGAGGCTGATCTCGAAGGTCAGCGCAAAGCTGCGCCAGTAGATGTCTTCGGTGAAGACGCGGCGATAATTCTCCAGCGTGAAGCCGTCATGGTAGATCGACTGCCAGGCGAGCCAGCCGACCGGCAGCACGATCAGAGCCAAGATCACCAGCAGCGCCGGCGACACCAATGCCAGCATCAGGCCGTGTTCGCGACGCTGATGCTTTTGGGAGGGATCCGGCACGGATGTCATCGACGCGGCCTCGCTTCGCCTACTTCTGCATGAACGACGCCCAACGCTTCTCGGTGGCTTCGCCCGCCGGCGAGGACCACCAGGCGTAGGACATCAGGGCCTGCTTGGCCGCATTGGCCGGCTCGCTTGGCAATTGCGCGGCGCGCTCCGGCTTGATCACGCCGGTATCGAACGCCTTGGGATTGCCCGGGCCGTAATCGATATTGAGCGGCAGATTGGCCTGGTGCACGGGATCGACGGCCTCGTTGAGAAACTTGACGGCCGTCTCGAGATTCGGCGCGCCCTTGAGGATGCAGAGCGAGGTGCTTTGTAAAACGCCCTGGTTGTAGGTGAAGGCGACCTTGGCGCCTTCCTTCGCGACCGCACTGACACGGCCATTCCAGGCCATCTCCATGTCGACCTCGCCGTCGTTGAGCAGTTGCGCCGACTGTGCGCCGGAGGTCCACCACACCGTGATGTGCGGCTTGATCTCTTCCAGCTTCTTGAAGGCCCGGTCGACGTCGAGCGGATAGAGCTTGTCGGGCGCGACGCCGTCGGCCATCAGTGCCGCCTCGAGCGTCGCGAACGGGTGGTTGCGCAGTGCGCGGCGCCCGGGAAATTTCTGGACGTCCCAGAAATCGGCCCAGCTGTTCGGCGCGTCCTTCGGAAAGGTCTTCTGGCTGTAGGCCAGTACGCTGGAATAGAACTCGTAGGAAACCGAATAGGGGCTGCGATAGGACTCCGGCATCGCGGCGCCATTCGGGATCTTCGAGAAGTCGAGCTTCTCGATCAGCCCCTGCTCGCCCCCACGCAGGCAGTTGCCGGTCGGAGTATCCACGACGTCCCAGATCGGCTTGCCGCTGCCGACTTGCGTCTTGATCGCAGGCCAGGCGTCGGGAATCGAATCTTGGTTGATTGTGATGCCGAGCTTCTTTGCCGTGGGATCGAGGATCGCCACCGTCTGCGCCTGCTGATAGGCGCCGCCTTGCGAGACGAAGGTGATCTGTTCGGCAGCCCTGGCAGCCGTGCCGCTTATCGCGATCGCACCAACCAGCGTGTAGCCAAGTCCAAAAATCCGATTCGTATTCATCCTCGCCTCCTCCAGATAAATGTCACTGTCCGATCGCATCGAGAAACTGGTACCAGCCGGCGACCATGCGCACGGCGGGCTCGCGCAACGGATAGAACGGGATGGCTTTCAATCGCCTCGCGTCGAGCAGCCCGACCTCTGGCGTCTCGCCGCGCACAAAGGCGGCGAGATAGCGGCCCATCAGGCTCGACATCGCCACGCCCGCGCCGTTGTAGCCCATCGAGAACAGCGTGCGGTCGTCGAGCCGGCCGATATGCGGCACCGAGTCCAACGTCATCCCGACCAGGCCCGACCATTTGTAGGCGAGCGGGACGTCGGCAAGGTCGGGAAAGATTCCGACCATCGCCTTGCGCAACGCGTCGAAAGCGGTTTCCGAATCCTGCTTGCCGAAGGCGCCGCGGCCGCCAAAAATCACACGATTGTCGACCATGCGGAACCAACGCATCATGCGCTTGGTCTCGGTGTAGGTGCGCCCGGTCGGCATCAGGCTTCCCGCGAGGTTGCGCGGCAGCCTGTCGGTCGCGATGATGGCGCTGCGGAACGGGATCAGCGTGCGCTGCATGCTCGCGGTCGCGCCGGTGAGGTCGGAATAGCTGTTGGTGGCGATGATCGCCTGCTTTGCCCGCACTGCGCCTTGCGGCGTTTCAGCGGCGATGCCGCTGTTGTCGCGGCGGAGCCTTACGACCGGCGACTCCTGGAAAATCGGGATGCCGCGGCGCGCCACGCCATCGGCAAGGCCGCGCAGATAATTCAGCGGATGGATGCCGCCGGAGCCGGGATTGAGCACGCCGCCGACGAAGATGTCGGAGCCGGTCTCGTCGCGCACTTGCCCCTTGTCGAGGATGCGGACCTCCGCATCCCCCATCTCGCGCTTCATCCAGTTGGCCTCGTCGATCGCGGCCTTCAGGGTCGTCTCGTTGTGAGCGGCCTTGACCTGGCCGGTGCGCGTCAACGCGGCACTGGTGATGCCAAATTCGGAGACCAGCTCCTCGACGGTATCAGTGGATTCATGCGCGATCCCGTGCATGCGCTGCGCCATGGCGCGGCCGTGCACGGCGTCGATCTCGCGGAACGAGAGGCGGAACTTTGCGGTGATCACGCCGCCATTGCGTCCACTCGCGCCCCAGCCCGGGCGGTTGGCCTCGAGTACGATCGGCGACAAACCGCTTTTGGCGATGTGGTGCGCAGCAGACAGGCCCGTGTAGCCCGCACCGATGATCACCACATCCGCCTGGTGCTCGCCTGACACGACCGGAAACTCGCGCGCCGGCTCGGCCGTGGCGGCCCACAGCGAGTTGGCCGACGGCAGCGCCTTCCAGTCCCGTGTCATGCCACCGCTCATGCCTTACGCCGCCGGCCCGATGGCCGCATCGGCAAGCGCCTTCAACGTCGGAAAATGGAAGTCCGGCTTGGTCAGCGTCTCCACGGCCGGTGTGCCTCCGAAACCGGCCATGCCCTGGCGGCGCTCGATCCAGCACACCTTGTAGCCGAGTTTCCGCGCAATCCCGATGTCGTGATACTGGCTCTGCGCGACGTGAAGGATATCGGACTGCTTGTAGCCGAAAGCGGACTGGCGGCCCTTGTTGTAGGCGAAAAACTCCGGATCGGGTTTCGCAACGCCAGTCTCGTCGGCGCAAACGGTATCGTCGAAGGGATTGCCGAGCGCGTGCGCGTAACAGGACAGCGCGACGCGGTCGGCATTGGTCATCGCGACCAGGCGGAATTTGGTTCTCAGGCGCTTCAGAGCCTCGACCGAGTCTGGGAACGGTCCCCAGCGCAGCACCGCGAGCTGGAACACGTCGCAGGAGGCGTCATCGGCCTGCAGCCCGAGTTCCTTGGCAAGATAGCGATAGACATGGAACATCACCTCGCTCGACCGCTCGTGGTGCTTGTCGCGACCGCGCTTGTAGGATTCGAAGATCTTGTCGTCGCTGAGCTCGGCCGGCGACTTGCCCGAGATCCGGCGCACCGCGGAGAGCACGCCGGTCTCGAAATCGATCAAGGTGCCGACGACGTCGAAGGTGAGAACCTTGAAATTGCTGAACGAGGCTGCTGACGACATTTTTGGCTTCTTCTCTCGGTTGGACAAGGCTTGGGTTCAGTCCCTCACCCTGGGCACGACGATGGTGTCCTCGGGGTGAAGGGTCACGGTAAGGCTGCCGCCCAGCGGCGGGATGCGGCTGTAGGCCTGGTGATAGCTCGCCTGGCGCAGGCTGAGCACGATGCCATCGGCGAGCGCCAGGAAGATGCGCAGGCTCTCGCCCTGATAGACGATGTCGGTGACCGTGCCGGTGAGCCGATTGCAGGCGGTGTCCGGCGCACCATCGTCGATCAGCAGTTTTTCGCTGTGCACGGCGAGCATCAGCGCGTCCCCGTCGGGAATGGCGCGGGCGCTGCGCAGAAGCACATTGCCGAGCGCAACGCCGGAGGCATCGACGCGTCGCACGGGAAGCATCGTGGCCTCGCCAATGAAACTCGCGACGAAGGAATCCGCGGGATGATCGTGCAGGCGCTCGGGCGCGTCGATCTGGATCAGCCTGCCGTCCTTCATCACGGCGACGCGGTCGCTCATGGTCAGCGCTTCGCGCTGATCGTGGGTGACGTAGATGATGGTGGCGCCGATGCGCTTGTGCAGCGCGCGCAGCTCGATCTGCATGGATTCGCGCAGTTGCTTGTCGAGCGCGGACAGCGGTTCGTCCATCAGGATCAGCCGCGGCTCGAAGATCATGGCGCGTGCGAGCGCCACGCGCTGGCGCTGGCCGCCGGAGAGTTGCGCGATACCGCGCTCTTCGTAGCCGGCAAGACCGACCATCGAAAGCGCCGCGCGCACCTTATCCGGCCAGGCCGCCTTCGGCAGCCGTCGCGCGCGCAAGGGAAAGGCAACATTCTCGCCGACGCTCATATGCGGGAACAGCGCGTAGTTCTGGAACACGACGCCGATGTCGCGCTTGTGCGGCGGCATCCAGGTGACGTCGCGGCCGCCGAACAGGATCGTTCCGCTCGATGGCAGGATGAAGCCGCCGAGGATGCCGAGCAATGTGGTCTTGCCGGACCCGGAGGGGCCCAGCAGCGAGACGAACTCGCCGGCGGCGACATTGAGGGACACGTCGTCGAGGGCACGAACGGCGCCATAGGCCTTGCTCGCGGATCTGATCTCGACGCTTTCCGCTCGTTTGTCCAACGATCGACCTCGCCATGTCCTGAGCCGGCGTGCTTCACTGCGCGCCATAAGCCTGCTTTATAGACAGGAATTTGAGCACTCCTGGTCGAAGCGTGCACCGCACCAACATCTTCGCTCGCAGGCCCTGTCTTTTGGCTATGACGCCAATGACACCAGACTTGGCAAAACTCGGCAATTGCCAAATTCTCACCTGGGTCATAACATGGTGTTATGCCCGAGCTGCGCCGGATGCTGCCCTCAAGTAACGCCCTGTTCGTCTTCGACGCAGCGGCGCGCAATGGCAGCTTCACGGCGGCGGCCGCCGAACTGAACGTCACCCAGCCTGCGGTGAGCCGGATGCTGGGTCAGTTCGAGGACCATCTCGGCGTTCGCCTATTCGACCGCAAGGCGGGACGCGCGGTGCTCACTGAGGAAGGCGAACTCTTGTATCGCCGCGTGCTCGAAGGCTTTCGCAGCATCGAAAGCGGGCTGGTCGAGATCGAGCGGCGCCGGAAGGGCACCGAGACGGTGACACTGTCGGTCTCCTCCGCCTTCACCACGCATTGGCTGATGCCGCGCATCGACAAGCTGCAGAAGCAATTTCCTCAGGTCGATTTGCGCTTTCAGCTGATCTCCGGCGCGCTGCGCGGACCAGTGGAGAATGTCGACCTCGGCATGCGCTTCCGCGATCGCGAGGAGCCGTCATCCGGTGGCACGCTGGTGATGAAGGAGGTCATGCTGCCGATGTGCAGCCCTGCCTATCTCGGCGAAACCGATCCCGCCGAAGGCAACACCATCATTCGGCTCGCCGAGACGCCGGGCGACTGGGCCGCGGATTACGCATCGCTTCTCACCGGGCGCCGCGGTGCGGCCAAGGCGCTGAGCTTCACGGACTATGCCGTCGTGATGCAGGCCGCCCTGCTCGGCCAGGGCATCGCGCTCGGTTGGCTGACGGTCGCCTCGCACTGGCTATTGACCGGCGCGCTGGTGCCCGCCTCCGACACGCTCACCACCACACGCCGCATCTGCGAATTCCTGCCACCGCGCAACCGGCCGATGCGTCCCATCGCCGCCGAGATCCGCGACTGGATCACCGCGCAGATGAAAAGCGAGATCGCCGCGATCGACCGGCTCTATCCGAAGCTCGGCGCGATGGCGGCTTGCTACTAGAGCGTTTTCGGGCGAAGTGGACCGGTTCACGTGAAGAAAACGCATCAAAACCGGAGTGAGGCGGGTGTCAGCGCGGCACAGTAACGATCGGGCAGGTGATCGCCGATCCCTGCCGGCAGCAGCACCGTGAGCCTGCCGACGACATCCGTCCGCGTGTTCTCGGATACGCCGCTGAGGAGATTGCGGACCTGCTCACCAATTCCAGCATTCGCCATTGGCTCATCCGAACCAACATTCGTCGTGAGCTGGCTGGCGCTGAATTTGGCGCCGCGTGCACAGGCGAGATAACGGCCGACGTGATGAAAGCCAAGCCCGGGCGGAGGCACGGTCGGGACGATGTCGGTGCCGTGCACGAGACGATAGGTCGTCCTGCCGAACGTACCGTTGTAGAGGGCGACGAAATCGTCGCGGCCCACGCGCGGACAACCGTAAAGATAGATCTGCGCATCCGCGAGCTGGAGCTGCTCCCGCGCGAAGTCCGCCGTTGCCACCGCGATCGCGGCGCCGAGGCTGTGCCCAGTGATGAAGATCGGTGATTTGCGCGCCAGCGCTGCCGCCAGTGCGCTCTTCACGTCGTCCCACACGGCCGCCGCCGCATCGACGAACCCCTGGTGCACGGGCGCCTTCGGTCGGCCAAGCGTGAAATCGCTGACCCAGTTCAGGAGATGAAGCGGGTCGGTGCCGGCGAAGGCGACAATGGTTGCGTCACCCTTGCTCGCGATGATCCCGCGCGTGTCGGTCAGCGGCAGCGTCGAATGCGCCGGCTGGCTCAGCAACTTGACGCCGGACAGATCCCAGAAAGGAGAGACCCTGTTGATCGTGTCCGGCACATGGGTCTCGTAGGCGAGTTGCGACATCCACATCATCGCGCGAGCGATGTCGAGATCAAAGCCGGTTGATGTCTCGTTGAATTTTGCAAATGCCCGTCGGTCATATTGATCGGGAGGAAGTTCGACCAGAATGCTCACATCAAGCTCCTAAATGGCTTATTGCTGCAATACGTCGATCGAAAACGGAATGACGCTACCTTCGCATATGGCTGGAATTTTGACAATCTGTGCGCGTGCCCGGGACGTATTCTGCCTTTGCGCCTAAGGGGACAAGGTTGAGACGAGGCACCTCTCCCCCCGCGTCATTGCGAGCGTAGCGAAGCAATCCAGAGTCCTTCCGCGGAGGAATTCTGGTTTGGTTCGCTGCGCTCGCAATGACGGTATGGATAAAGTTTTGGCCTCTATCGATGCTCGATCGCGCGGATCGCGCCGCGGAGCTCGGCCAGGCCGCGGAGGCGGCCAATCGCGGTGTAGCCCGGATTGGTGCGCTTGGTGGCCGCGAGATCGTCGAGCATGCGATGGCCGTGGTCGGGCCGGAACACAATTTTCTGGCCGGGCGAACGCCGCGCGTTCTCCTTCAGCAGCGCCTTCAGCACCGCGACCATGTCGACGTCACCGTCGAGATGATCGGACTCGTAGAAGGACAGGCCATCCGCCTCGCGCTTGGTCGCGCGCAGATGCGCAAAGGCAATGCGCGGGCCGAAGCGTTCGGCCATCGCGGGAAGATTGTTCTCGGCGCGCACGCCAAGCGACCCCGTGCACAGGCAGATACCATTCGCCTTTGACGGCACCGCATCGAACAACGCCTGATAGTCATCGGCGCTGGACGCGACGCGCGGCAGACCGAACAGCGGGCGCGGCGGGTCGTCCGGATGCAGCGTCAATGAGACCCCGAGCTGCTCGGCGACGGGGGTGACGCGGCCCAAAAACTCGGCGAGATGCTGCCGCAGGATTTTTGGCGTGACGTCGCGATATGTTTCGAGCCGATCGCGGAATTGCGGGATGGTCAACGGCTCGGTGGTGGAGCCCGGCAGCGCGCTGGCGATGACCATGACGAGATATTCGATATCGGCCTGGCTCATCTGCTCGAACAGTTTTTTCGCGCGGGCCTGCTGCTCGGGCGAGTATTCCTGGACGGCGGCGGGACGCTTCAGGATGTGCAGCTCGAAGGCCGCGAAACGGTCTTGATCGAAGCGCATGGCGCGGGCGCCGTTCGGCAGCTCCCATTCGAGATCGGTGCGGCACCAATCCACGACGGGCATGAAGTTGTAGCAGATGATCTTGATGCCGGCCGCGGCAGCCGCCTCCAGGCTGGCGATCCATGTCTCGATCGAGCGCGTCGCTTTAGCCCCGAGACGCTTGACGTCGTCGGGGATCGGAATCGATTCCACCACCGACCAGGTCAGCCGCGAGCGCCCGGGTTGGCCGCTCTCGATGAAGTTCTTGCGCTCCTCGACCGCCTTGCGTGTCCAGGCTTCGCCGATCGGCACCTGATGCAGCGCCGAGACGATGTCGCTCGCCCCGGCCTGCCTGACATCGTCGAGCGAGACCGGATCGTCCGGCCCGTACCAGCGCCATCCCTCGAGCATCATAAGAATTCTCCCCGATCAGTTCGCGGTCAGCACGACCTTGACGCTCTGCGAGCGGTCGAGCGCCAGCCGCAGCGCGTCCGGCGCGGTGGACAGCGGCCGCTCGGCGGTGACCAGCGACAGCACGTCGACGCTGCCGTCCGCGATCAGCTCCACCGCCGTCATGAACTCAAGCCCGAAGCGGAACGAGCCGCGCAGGTCGATCTCCTTGGCCATCACCGCATTGGCCGGCACCGGAATCTGGCCACCCGGCAAATTGCCGATCTGCACCACAACGCCGCCGCGCCTGACGATACCGATCGCACTGGCAAGGCCTGCAGCCGTGCCCGAGACTTCGAAAGCGACATCGTAGGGGCGCGAGGTGGCCTGCGCCTTCAGGCCTTCCTCGCCGGCTGCGACATTCTCGACGTGAGAGGCGCCGAGCCGGGTCGCAAAGGCCAGCGGCGCCGGCGCGATGTCGGCCACCGTGATGTCGGTCATGCCGGCGCGGCGCGCGGCGAGCATGGTCAGAAGCCCGATCGGACCGGCGCCGAAGATGATGCCGCGCTTGCCATCGATGTTGCCGGCACGCGCGACGGCGTGCAGGCAGACCGCGAGCGGTTCGGCGAGCGCCGCGGCCTGATAGGACACATGATCGGGAATCTTCACGCACTGTGCCGGGATCGCGTCGAAATAGTTGGCAAAGCCGCCCTGCATGTGCGGTGTCTTCGAGGCCGAGCCCATGAAGTAGATATTTTCGCAGAGGTTCTGCCGGCCTTGGCGGCAGGCGCCGCAATGGCCGCACCAGCGCGACGGGTTGACGGCAACGCGGTCGCCGACCTTCAGATTTGCCGCGGAGCCCGCGATCTCCACGACCTCGCCGGAGATTTCATGGCCGAGCACCAGCGGCGATTTCACCACGAAATCGCCGGTCCGGGCATGGCGGAAATAATGCATGTCCGAGCCGCAGATGCCGCCGGCGCCGAAACGGAGGCGCACCATGCCTTCAGCGAGCTTGTCGAGCGGATGCTCGACCATGCGCAGATCTTCGGGGCCAAACAGGGTTGCGGCGAGAGCAGTTGAGGTCATTTGGAAAGTCCCATGTATTTCGGTAGCCACAGGGTCAATTCGGGGATGTAGGTGATCGCGATCAGCGCAACCATCAGCGGCACCAGCCACGGCAGGATCGCCACCGTCGTGCGCTCGACCGAGAGCTTTGCGACGCGCGCGAGCACGAACAACACCATGCCGAGCGGCGGATGCAGCAGACCGATCATCAGGTTCAGCGTCATGATCAGACCGAAATGGATCGGGTCGATGCCGAGCTTGAGCACGATCGGCAACAGGATCGGCACCAGAATGGTGATCGCCGCCGTGGTGTCGATGAAGCAGCCGACGAACAGGATCAGGACGTTGGCGAGCGCCAGGAACACCCATTTGTTGTGGGTGATGCTGAGCATCCAGTCCGACAGCATCTGGGCTGCCTGCGACACCGTCAGCAGCCAGGCGAAGATCGAGGCTGCCGTGACGATGAACAGCACCGAAGCCGTGGTCTCGATGGTGTCGAAAGTCGCTTTCGCGACCGTTTTCATCGTCATGGTGCGGTAGCGTACCAGGCCGAGGAACAGCGACCAGATCACGGCGGCGACCGCGGCTTCCGTTGGGGTGAACCAGCCGAGCGTCATGCCGCCGATCAGGATCACCGGCGCCATCAGCGCCATCACCGCGGAGAAGTCGAAGTACCAGTCGATCGCGAGCAGCGCGAACAGGCCGAGACCAACTGCCCAATTGGTGGAGAGACCGGCGACCGTCAGAAGCCAGACAGCCATCGGGAAGCTCAATACGACGAGGATCTCGAGCCCCGCCGATCCCAATTGCGGCCAGGAGAACGGCGTATCGCTGCCCCATTTGTTCTTGTGCGCGAAGTAGGTGACGGTGGCCATCATCAGGAGCGTCAGCACGACGCCTGGAATGACGCCCCCCAGAAACAGCGCGCCGATCGAGACGTTGGCCATCATGCCGTAGATCACGAAAGGCAGCGACGGCGGGATGATCGGCCCGAGCGTGGCGGAGGCCGCGGTGACGCCCACGGAGAATTCCGTGGAGTAGCCGTGGTCCTTCATCGCCTTGATCTCGATGGTACCGAGACCGGCGGCATCCGCGATCGCGGTGCCAGACATGCCGGAGAAGATCACCGAGCCAATGATATTGACGTGGCCGAGGCCGCCGCGCATCCAGCCGACCAGCGCGACGGCGAATTTATAGATGCGCCCGGTGACGCCCGCGATGTTCATCAGATTGCCGGCCAGGATGAAGAACGGCACGGCGAGCAACGGAAAGCTCTCGACACCGGCGATCATGCGCTGCGCCAGCGTGACGTCGGGCGTCACGCCGCTGACCAGGATGTAGAGCAGCGACGACGCCGCCATGGCGATGGCCACGGGAACGCCGAGCAGCATGAGGATGAGGAAGCCTCCAAGCAACAGCAACATGGAATTACCCTTCAAAGCCGTCGTAGGCGCCGGGACGTTCGAGGATCGAGTAGCCCTGCCGCAAATGTTGTATGGCCACTTGCACCGAGCGGACGAACATCAGCACGAAGCCCGCCAGCACGGCGTAATAGACGTAGTCCTTGGGAAGATTGATGGTGGTCATGGATTCGTCGCCGATGATCTGGATGTAGACCCAGACCAGCTTGATGGCGTAACCGAAGAAGACGATCCGGATCAGATCGATCACTGTCGACAATGCGCGCGCCACAAGGTGCGGAAGATAGCGATAGAGCAGGTCGACCTGGATGTGCCGCGACAGCCGCACGCACATCGAGGAGCCGATGAAGACCACGCCGATCAGGCAGTAGGTCGCGATCTCCTCGGTCCAGGCGTAGCTGTCGTTGAGGACGTAACGGGTGAAGAACTGGAGGAAGACGGCGAGCGCCATCACCCAGAAGATCGCCAGCGCGACCCAGTCCTCAAAAGCGTAGATGCCGAGATCGACCTTGGGCGTCGCCTCTTCCTCGAAGGTGTGGGCGATCTCGTCCGCGGTGATCTGCCGGTGCGTTTCGGCGGTGGACATGGGTGTGCTCCTCAAACTGATCACGTCGTTCCGGGATGGTGCGTCAGCACCAGACCCGGAACCTCGAGATTTTCAGGTGCGCAATTGCACACCGTAGTTCGGTCCAGCGGACCGCCCCGGGATGGCGACTACGTCATTACTTCACCGCCTGAATGCGTTCCCAGTCGGCCTTGCGGTAGCCGAAGGTCTCGAACGCGACGTTCTTCAGCACGGTGTCGCGGAACTCGCTCTTGTCGACCTCGGTGACGGTCAGGCCCTTCTCCTTGAAGAAGGCGACCAGCTTGGCCTCGTTCTGCTTGATCTCCGCGGTCGCCTTGGCGGCGGCCTCCTGCGCGACGTCGGTGAAGGTCTTCTTGTCCTCGTCGCTGAGCTTCTTCCAAAGCGCACCGGCCACCACCGTGTTGAGATGGTCGACGATGTGGCCGGTCAGCACGATGTGCTTCTGCACCTCGTAGAACTTCTTGGCCTCGATCGTGGTGAGCGGATTCTCCTGGGCTTCGACGGTACCGTTCTGGAGCGCCAGATAGACTTCGGCGAACGCGATCGGCGCGGTGTTGGCGCCGCAGGCGCGCGGCATGGCGAGATAGGCGGGCACATCGGGCACGCGCATCTTCAGACCCTTGAGGTCGGCACAGGTCTTGATCGGCTTGTTCGACGAGGTCTGGCGCACGCCGTAATAGGTCACCGCGACGATGTGGTGGCCGCTCTTGTCCTCATAACCCTTGGTGAGCTCCTTGAAGATGTCGCTCTTGGTGTAGGCGAGCAGATGATCGGCATCGCGGAAGGTGTAGGGATAATAGGTCACGCCGATCGGCGGAAAGCTCTTGGCCGCGAAGCTCGAGCCGGAGATGATGATGTCGACCGAACCGAGCGAAAGGCCCTGGTTGATGTCGGCCTCCTTGCCGAGCTGCGACGCTGGATAGACGTCGATCGCATAGCGCCCGTTGGTGCGCTTGCCGATCTCCTGCGCGGCCCAGACCGAAGCAGTGTGGAAGGGCTCCGAGGTCTCGTAGACATGGGCCCATTTGAGCTTGGTCTGCGCCATGCCGGCGCCAGCCGTAGCAATCATCGCCGCGGCCGAGACCGCCAGCACCATTGTCATCTTTTTCAACACTGACTTTTCCTCCATTTTTCAAGTCTGCTTCTTTTAAATCTGCTTCTTGTCCGCCCGCCCCCAAACGCGGGTGCGGGCCGCACGATCTCATCGCGGTCGCGCGCTGCTGCTCGCAGCTCGCTTCTTCTTCGGCGCACGTTCCGGTTTTGTCGGTTTTGCCGTCGATCGCGCCGCGCGCCCGGAGGACGGTCCTGCCGCGCTCTCGGCGCCGAAGTTCTGCGCAAAGCGCTCCTGGGATCTCGCGAGATGATCGCGCATGGCTTCGCGCGCGGCCCCGGGATCATGCGCCGCGATCGCGTCGCGCACCGCGCGATGCTCGTCGAGTGCAGTGCGCCACGTGCCCGGGCTCTCGAAATAATGCGCAAGCTGCGCGAAATAGGGATTGAGGCGCTGGTCGAACAACTCGCCGACCACGCGCACCAGAACGGCATTGCCGAGGCTTCCGGCGATCGCGACGTGGAAGGCGCGGTCGTGGACCATCGAGGCTTCGCCGGGGTGTTCTACATTCTCCATCGCGACAAGGGACGCATCGATGCGGGCAAGGTCGTCCTTCGTCGCCACGCGCGCGGCTTCTTCGGCGATGGCGCTTTCCAGGAACTCGCGGGCACGCAACAGCTCGAACGGGCCCTCGATGACGGAAGCAGGCGCGGTCGCCGCAACCGTCGCAGGCTCGATCACATAGATGCCGGAACCGACGCGGATACGAAGGCGGCCCTCGACTTCGAGCGCGATCAGGGCTTCGCGCACCGTCGGCCTGGATATCTTGAGCTGCTCGGCGAGTTCGCGCTCGGTCGGCAAGCGGCTGCCGACCGCGTACTCACCGCTGTCGATCAGGCTTCGCAATTGATCGGCGACTTGGCGATAAAGCCGTCTCGCCTCCACAGCTTCCAGCGGCACGCTGGTCCTCCCGAAAGGGTCATGCCGGCAGCTCTCGCTGCCCGCGGCCCGCCAATTTTGGAAAATTGGTCTTACCAATTGACCGCAAGCATTGACCGAGGACGGGCGCCATGTCAAGCAGCGGCCAAACAAGGGGAGAGACGACATGCGCCTCGGCCGCGCCAATCTCGACCGGCTGCCACCCGGCATCCGCCGCCCGGCCTACGACCGTTCGCGCGTCACCTCTGGCATCGTGCATCTCGGCCTTGGCGCGTTTCATCGCGCCCACCAGGCCGTCGTCATCGATGATTGCCTTGCGGCCGGCGCCACCTCGTGGGGCATCGTCGGTGCCAGCCTGCGCAGCCCGGACACACGCGACGCCCTCGCCCCGCAGGATCATCTCTATACGGTTGCCGTCCGTGCAGCCGAAGGCACCGAACACCGCATCATCGGTGCGCTGCTCGACAGCGTGGTCGCGCGCGAAAGCCCGGCACGATTGGTCGAGCGAATGGCCGATCCCGCCATTCGCATCGTCTCCCTCACCGTCACCGAGAAGGGCTATTGCCACACGCCCCAGACCGGCGATCTCGACGAACGGCATCCTGATGTCGTGCACGACCTCAACAATTTCGACGCGCCGCGCTCGGCTCCCGGCTTCATCGTCGCCGCGCTGGCGCGCCGGCGGGCGCTGGGCGCCCCGCCCTTCACCGTGCTGAGCTGCGACAACCTCGCCGCCAACGGCCACACCGTGCAGCGGATCGTGACGCAATTCGCCGCGCTGCGCTCGAAGGATCTCGGCAAGTGGATCGCGGATACGGTGGCCTTCCCCTCGACCATGGTCGACCGGATCGTGCCGGAGACGACGGATAGTGACCGCGATGCGGTTTCATCGGCGCTCGGTTTACGCGATGCATGGCCCGTCATGACCGAGCCCTTCACGCAATGGGTGGTCGAGGATCGCTTTACGGCCGGCCGGCCCGATCTTGCCGCCGCGGGCGTCGAACTGGTGAACGACGTCAAGCCGTTCGAGCTGATGAAGCTGCGGCTGCTCAACGCCAGCCATTCGGCGCTGGCCTATCTCGGCTATCTCGCAGGCTACGAGACCATTGCCGACACCATGCTGGATCCGCATTTCGCGCGCCTCGCCGCGCAGGTGATGGAAGAGGCCGCGGTGACATTGACGATGCCATCAGGCGCAGATCTGGCCGCCTATCGCGCCTCACTGCTCAAGCGCTTCGCCAATCCGGCACTGCATCACCGCACCTGGCAGATCGTGATGGACGGCTCGCAAAAGCTGCCGCAGCGCCTGCTCGGCGCGATCCAGGATCGTCTCGCCAGGAACCTGCCGATCGCGACGCATGCGCTCGCGGTGGCCGGCTGGATGCGCTACGTCAGCGGCCTTGACGAGAAGGGCCGCACCATCGACGTGCGCGATCCGCTCGCAGCCGAGTTCGCCGGCTTGGCGCGCGAGGCAGGTCCCGTCGCCGAACGATTGGCACCCGCGCTGCTCGGCGTCGGAAAAGTGTTCGGGCCCTTGGGCGCCGAGCCGCGCCTGCGCGAAGCCGTGACCGCTGCGCTCGGCCGGCTCTACAAGGATGGCGCGCGGCGTGCGGTGGAGATTCTGGTCTCGGCGTGACCACAAAACGGGCAGCGATGCTGCGTTGCGGTCCAGATCGACGGAAAGTCGACGGAAGTCTTGCTTGATTTTTGCCTGTCATTGCCCCACCCGAGAGGCATGGCAAAGGACAGCAAGGTGATCGCCGCGAACGCAGCGTTCTACGCCGCCTTTTCGACCGGCGATTTCGACGAAATGGAGCGGATGTGGGCGGACGATGACGCCATTTCCTGCATTCATCCCGGCTGGCCGGCCATCATCGGCCGGGCCACGGTGATCGGAAGCTGGCGCGACATCCTGCAGAGTCCGGAGCGGCCGCAGATCGTCTGCGCGGAACCGCAGGCCATCGTCGATGGCGACAGCGCGCGCGTGCTCTGCATCGAGATCGTCGACGGCACGGCATTGGCTGCGGCCAACCATTTTCGGCGCGTCGGCGACGACTGGCGCCTGGTGCACCACCAGTCCAGCCCGATCGCGCAGATTGTCGAGCAAGCTGAGGACGATAGAGCGAGCCACCGCGTCCATTAACGGGCGCCCGGCCCGCAGGCACATTCTACTGTGCATGGGGTTGTTTTTTCAGTTTTTTTGTTTTGCCGCCTCACCCGAGCCCCGACAGATCATCCAGCACGACCCGCGCCTGGCTAAAATCGTCGTCCCGGAAGAACATGCTTCTGGTGATGAGCACGGGAATGTTCGCCCGCGAAGCTGCGGTCAGGCCGTTAGCGGAATCCTCGATCGCGACGCAGTCGGACGCGTTGAGCTTCAGCCGCGCCAGGGTCTCGACATAGACATCCGGCGCAGGCTTTTTATGCCGCACGTCATCTCCGGCGACAATCGCATCAAAATCCGCGGCCCAGCACTTTCCCAGGGCGCGCGACAGCAGCGCGTCGATGTTGGCGTGCGACGTGGTCGTCGCGATCGCGAGCCGCTGGCGGCGCGCCTTGGCAGCGACGAGGAGATCCGTCACCCCGGGCCGTAAGGGGCAGCAGCCGGTTTGGACCAGTCCGGCATAATGCGCGGTCTTGATGCGGTGGAGTTCCGCGATGTCCACATCCGATAATGGCGCGGCGATCCTCAGCCTTTCATGGTGGGCGCGAATGCGTTCCTTGCCGCCCGTGACCCGCAGCAGGTCCTTGTAGACGGCCCGATCCCATTGCCAATCGAGACCGTGGCGGGCGAAGGCATGGTTGAAGGCCTGCCGATGCAGCTCTTCGGTCTCAGCCAAGGTGCCGTCGACGTCGAAGATCAGCGCGGCGGCGCGGCGGACTAGCTCAGCCGCGTCAGATAGCATGATGGCTGGCGCTTCTGCCTGCATGATCGATGCGTCCCTCCGGTGAGCGACCATCGCCTGCACAGGCGGGCGAGACAAATTGCAATATCTTTTGCCGGACCCAAAAATCTCTTATGAGCGGAGGCGCGCTGCGGCGCGAACGGGAACTCCGACCTGCAAGGAAGATGTATGCTGCTCTTTATCCTTGGCCTCGGCTACAGTGCGCGGCACTTCGTCCGCCTGTTCGGTGGCCGCTTCTCGCATATCGCCGGCACGGTGCGCGATCCCGCGCAGCGGGGCGCTCTCGCCGGCGTCGAGGTGCATGCTTTCTCCGGCAGCAGTCCGGCACGCGAGACGATCGAACGCATGAGGGACGCGGATGTCCTTCTCGTTTCGATCCCGCCCGGCAGTGCCGGCGATCCCGCAATCGCGGCCTTCTCCGGCCTGCTGGCGGCGGGCGGCGACCGCAAGATCGTCTATTTGTCCACGATCGGCGTATATGGTGATCACGCCGGCGGCTGGGTCGACGAGAGCACGCCGCCGAAGGCGGACCTCGACAGGACGCGCATGCGGGTCGCGGCGGAACAGGCATGGACCGACACGACCGGTGGCGACGCCGCGATCCTGCGGCTTGCGGGTATCTATGGCCCCGGCCGTAACGCGCTGGTGACGCTGCGCGCTCGAACGGCGCGGCGCATCATCAAGCCGGGACAGGTGTTCAACCGCATCCACGTCGACGACATCGCGAGCGCGATCATGGCTGCGATTCATCACCCGAGCGGCGGCACGTGGAACGTCTGCGACGACGAGCCGGCGCCGCCGCAGGAGGTGATCGCTTACGCGGCGAAGCTGATGAATGTTGCACCGCCGCCGGAAGAGCCGTTCGAGACCGCCGAGATGTCGGCGATGGCCCGCAGCTTCTATGCGAGCAGCGCCCGCGTCTCCAACGCGAAAATGAAGTGCGAGCTCGGCGTCACGCTTGCTTATCCGACCTACCGCCACGCCCTGGATGCGTTGTGGCAAGCGGGGGAAGGAGGATCATGATCAAGCGTCAGCTCAACACGCCATACTTCTTGAACCAGGCCTGGGCCTGCTTCCAGGCATCTTCTGCTGCGTCCTTGCGATAGCTGCCGCGGTAGTCGGCATGGAAGCCATGCGGCGCTTCCGGATAGATCTTGAACTCGGCCGTCTTCTTGTTCTGCTCCAAGGCTGTCTTGAGCTGCTCGACCTGGGCGACGGGAATGCCGGTATCGGCGCCGCCATAGAGGCCGAGCACCGGTGCCTTCATCTCGGGCGCGAGCTGCATCGGGCTCTTCGGCCACGGCCGATTGGCTGGATCGACCGGCGGACCGTAGAAGGCGACGCCGGCCTTGAGGCTGCCGCTGTGAGCGGCATATTCCCAGACGGTGCGTCCGCCGCGGCAGAAGCCGATGATGCCGAGCTTACCGGTGTCGCCGCCTTGCGATCCCGCCCACGCCACCGTCGCGGAATACTGGATCGCCCGGTCAAGCCGGGCGATGACAGGGAGTGTGTAGCCGTAGACACGCCTTCGCGTCCTCGCGGCGTTTCGCCCGAGCTTTGCCTGGTCATTCCACCCTCAAAGCCAAGAGGGCGCAGGGAAGGCCGGGTGCCGGCTGGCACCCGCGGTCCGCTGCGCGAAAATGTAGCGCAAGGAAACCGCACAGCAGCATACAGGTGTAGCCAATCACTCGGCCTTCCCTGCGCGATGGTTGGACGGC